>NZ_CP087714.1:951761-1269014 GCF_039641995.1 Geoglobus acetivorans
TCGACCCACAGATTCTTGCTGACGTCATAACCTTCCATCCTCAGCCTGTCCCCCAGCAGTGCGCCACCTGTGAATGGTGAACCGGGGTCTACAGCCACCACTCCGACTTTTTTTCCCTTTTCTCTGAATTTTTGGATTAGCTTGCTCACTGTGGTTGATTTTCCCACTCCGGGGAAGCCGGTGATACCTATGACGTGTGCGTTCCCGGTTCTGTGGTAAATTTTTTTCATTATTTCTTTGCCTTCGGGATACTCGTTTTCCACGTATGTTATGGCTCTTGCAAGCGCTCTTCTGTTGCCTTTTTCAATTCCCGTTACTATATCCTCCACGTTCATGATTATACCTTCTCTCCGGTTCTCTTCTTTTCGGGAACCCTTGCCTTGATATAATCTATTATCTTCTCTATGGGTGTTCCCGGAATGAATACCTCATCAACTCCCATCTCCTTGAGCTTGTCAATATCGTCTGCCGGAACGATTCCTCCGACGATCACGACAAGTTCGTTCAGGTCTCCGCCGAACTCTTCTATGTACTTCATGACCTTGGGTACGAGGGTCAGGTGTGCGCCGCTGTGGAGGGAGATGCCTACAACATCGACGTCCTCCTGTACGGCAGCCATCGCAACCTCTTCAGGGGTTCTGTGCAGACCGGTGTATATGACTTCAAAGCCTGCATCCCTCAGAAATCTTGCGACGACCTTTGCGCCCCTGTCGTGACCGTCCAGCCCGACCTTCGCAACAAGAACTCTAATTTTTCTGTCCAAGGTTATCACCCCCGGAAAAAATTTAGATGATTATTGGCTTCCTGTAGGTTCCGTAAACTTCTTTCAGGACCCCCATTATCTCTCCGACGGATGCGTAAGCCTTCACAGCTTCGAGAATTGGAGGCATAACGTTTTCGTTGCTCTCCGCAGCACTTCTCAGCCATTCAAGAGCTTCCCTGACCGCATCGTTGTCTCTCTCGGCCTTTATCTTCTTTAGCCTTTCAACCTGTCTTCTCTGTGCTTCCTCGTCCACCTTGAGGATCGGAATGTTGAGGTCCTCTTCGATTGCGAATTTATTAACGCCGACTATCGTCCTCCTGCCTTCCTCAACGTCTCTCTGGTATTCTGCTGCTGCTCTGCTTATCTCCTTGACGAAGAATCCGTTTTCAATTCCCGTCAGTACGCCCCTCAGCATGCTGCCTTCTCCCATCTTTCTTATCTGCTCAATGTACTTCCAGGCGAGCTTTTCCATCTTGTCTGTGAGCCATTCCACGTAGTACGATCCTGCGAGCGGGTCAATCGTGTCCGGGATTCCGCTCTCGTATGCAATGATCTGCTGGGTTCTCAGGGCAACTCTAACCGCCTCTTCACTTGGCAGAGCCCATGCCTCATCAAAGCTGTTGGTGTGCAGACTCTGCGTGCCTCCAAGCACTGCCGCCATTGCCTGGATTGTTGTTCTCACTATGTTGTTGAGTGGCTGCTGGGCGGTGAGAGAGCATCCCGCTGTTTGAGTGTGGAACTTGAGCCACCAGGATCTCGGATTCTTGGCGTCGTATTCCTCTCTCATTATTTTGGCCCACATTCTCCTTGCAGCCCTGAATTTGGCAATCTCCTCGAAGAAATTGTTGTGTGAATTGAAAAAGAAGCTGAGCTGTGGCGCGAGCCTGTCGATGTCGATCCCCCTTTCAATCGCAGCCTCAACATAGGCCATTCCATCTGCTATTGTAAATGCAAGCTCCTGAACAGCTGTTGAGCCCGCCTCTCTGATGTGGTATCCTGAAATGCTGATCAGGTTGAATTTCGGAACGTTTTCCACACCCCATTCGAATATATCTGTTATCACCTTGACTGACGGCTCTGGAGGAAGAACGAGGGTGTTCTGGGCGTGGAATTCTTTGAGCATGTCGTTTTGAATCGTTCCTCTGAGCTGCTCTCTCGGAACTCCCTGGAGGTCTCCAATTGCAACATACATTGCCAGAATTATTGCCGCTGGAGGATTTATCGTGAATGAAGTAGAAACCTTGTCAAGAGGAATACCGTCAAACAGAACTTCAAAATCCTTGAGGGTGTCGATAGCAACACCTACCTTCCCAACCTCGCCATCAGCAAGTGGATCATCGCTGTCCACACCCATCAGCGTTGGGAAATCAAAGGCTGTGCTGAGACCTGTCTGTCCTTCCCTCAAAAGCATTTTCCACCTTGCGTTGGTATCCTCTGCAGTTCCAAATCCTGAAAACTGTCTCATTGTCCACAGTCTTCCGCGGTACATTGTCGGGTATACTCCTCTCGTATATGGGTATTCGCCGGGGTAGTTGAGGTCTTTCATGTAGTCTAAGTGGGCAACATCTGTTGGGTCATAAACTCTCTTCACCTTTATACCGGAAAGAGTCTCGAACATTTCGTCTCTTTCGCCATACTTCTCGAGGTAAGGGTTCAGACAGGATTTCTCCCAGCCCTCTCGTCTTTTTTTCAACTCCTCAAGTTTTTTCTCGTCGAACATTCTGATCACCGTCCATTCAGACAGTAAAAATTTGATAAAACTGATTAGAGCTTACCTAAGAGGCCTTTGGCAACGGTATTGAGCTGAACTTCCTTTGTCCCTTCGTAGATTTCTGTAATCTTGGCATCTCTGTAGAACCTCTCGACATCGTTTTCAGCCACATATCCATATCCGCCGTGCATCTGAATTGCCTCGTCGCAAACCTGAACCGCAAGTTTTCCTGCGAGGTACTTTGCCATGCTTGTCAGCGTGGGGTCTATGCCGTTTCTGTCGTAATTCCAGGCCGCCTTGTAGATGAGAAGCCTTGTTGCTTCAAGCATGGTGCCAAGATGCGCTATTCTGTGCTGCAAAGCCTGGAAGGCTCCTATTGCCTGTCCGAACTGTTTTCTCTGTCTGACATACTCGAGTGTTTTGTCAAAAGCACCCTGAGCGATACCAAGAGCCTGTGCGGCAATCTCAATTCTGCTCTCATCGAAGAACTCAAGGACTTGGTAGAATCCCCTGTTGACCTGACCGATAACATCATCATCGCTAACTCTGACATTCTTGAAAACAACCTCTGCGGTTGGAGATGATCTGATGCCCATCTTACCATCTATCTTATTTGTCTGTAACCCCTCTGCATCTTTTCTTACAAGAAACGTACTGAAGCCCCTGTATCTGGGCTGGGCGTCCGGATCTGTGACTGCAAGCACCACGTAATAATCCGCAATGGTTCCGTTCGTTATGAACGTCTTGGATCCGTTTATCACCCACTCGTCGCCATCTTTTTCAGCCCTGGTCTTTATTGCCGTGAGATCGCTTCCCGCCTCAGGTTCCGTGTAGCATCCTGCGGTGATCGCCTTTCCTCCGGCCACCTTTGGGAGGACTTCTTCCTTCTGCGCCTCACTGCCGAACCTCATTATAACTTCAGATGAGAAGTCGGAAAGAATCAGAGCGCTCCCGATTGTGCTATCTGCTCTGCAGAATTCTTCAACTATGAGAATATTTTCGAGGATCCCAAGTCCGGCTCCACCGTACTCTTCGGGGAAATGCACACCTATAAACCCAAGCTCGCATGCTTTTTTCCATAAATCGAACGGGAATTCTTCCTTCTGGTCGTAGTATCTTCCCCTCTCAGCAGTGAACTCGTTCTGTGCGAACTCTCTCGCAGCCTTCTGAATGTCTTTCTGATCCTGAGTCAGTTCAAAATTCATTTACCAACACCTCCAGTTAATGTTAAGTTTTCGAGTCATTAAGTTTAAATTGTTTTCGTAATTTATCAGAATTAATCGACTCTGCTTCAGAAAATTTTTAATTTAAGCCTGCTAAAATAAAAATTCAATGAAAGCAGTAATTCTTTCGGGTGGAAAAGGTACCAGACTTTTTCCATTGAGCAGAGGAAAGTATCCAAAGCAATATCTCAAAATCTTTGATTCAAAGTCTCTGTTTCAGATGACTGTGGAAAGGGCAGAGTCTTTTGCTGAGGATATTGTAGTGATCACGAATGAAGATCAGAAGTTCATCGTAATGGATCAGCTTGATGAGCTTGGTTGTGAAGCTGATGTTATTGTAGAGCCGGTTTCAAAAAACACGTTTGCTGCCGTGCTTATGGCCTCGGTTGTTGCTGGTGGGGATTTTGTTGTGATGCCGTCAGACCACTTCATGAAGGGAGATTTTTCAAGGTATGTTGGCATCGCGGAAAAATACGTTCGCGATTATGTAATTACGTTTGGTGTGAAGCCCTCAAAACCTCACACCGGCTATGGATACATAAAGCCCGGAGAAAAGCATGGAGAAATCTTCAGGGTTGAGAAATTCATGGAAAAGCCCGATTACAATACTGCAAGGGAGTATATTGCCCAGGGCTATTTATGGAACAGCGGCATATTCGCCATGAGCAGCGAAGTCCTGAAAAGCGAAATAGAAAGGCTGTATCCTGGCCTGTATGAGCTGTTTGAGAGCGATGCTGAAAAGGGATATGAAAAATGCCCCGAAACAAGCTTTGATTATGCGGTGATGGAGAAAACGGATAAAGCTGGGGTTATAGAGCTTGACATCTTCTGGAACGATCTGGGAAGTTTTGACTCCATTTACGAAATTCTTGATAAGGATGGAAGTGGAAATGCTGTTAAAGGAGAGGTCTTTCAGATCGATTCAGAGAACAATCTAATAATCTCCGAAAGATTCGTATCGTCCATAGGGCTTAGAGACTATCTGGTCGTTGATACGAGGGATGCCTTATTAATATGCAAAAGAGGCGAGGCACAGAGAGTAAGGGACGTTGTGAAATATCTCAGAGAAAAGGGAGATGAGAGGGCAGATTTTCACACCACGGTTCACAGGCCCTGGGGCAGCTTCACTCTGCTTGAAAGGGGTGAGAATTACTGGATAAAGGTCATAACTGTTAAACCGGGAAGAAGGCTCAGCTTTCAGAGACACATGCACAGAAGTGAGCACTGGATTGTTGTGAGGGGTATGGCGAAGGTTATAAGAGACGGGGAAGAATACTTTTTAAGGCCTGGAGAGAGCACTTTCGTACCGGCTGGTGTGAAGCACAGACTTGAGAATCCAGGCAAAATAGAGCTTGAAATGATTGAAGTTGCGATAGGGGATTATCTGGCCGAGGATGATATTGAGAGGTTTGACGATGAATATGGAAGAAGTGGAGCTTAAATGTCCCGTTTGCAGAAAGATGCATGTGGTTGAGAAAAAGGTTGACATTATTGAGTGCAGGGGCAAAATGGTCGCTGTCGTCAGAGACAGGCATGGGTGGAGGCTGATGGAAGTCAGCACGATTTCGGAAAAGCAGGATTCTGAGCTTGACAGGCAGTGGGGATACTATGAGGGGTGAAGTGGGTAAAATTTTTGGAGAAACCTCAGCTTATGAATTCGAATTCGTGATATTCAATCCGAGAGACGTGAGAAGAGGGGATTACATCAAGGTCTGGAATGACGTCGAGGGGTGGGTTGTAGCATATGTTACAGACATCAGGGCAAAATCCGATATGAGCGGCGAGGACGTCATCAAGGGCAGAAACGTCGATTCCGAAATTTATGTGGGAAAGGCTGTGGTCATCGGAAAGAGAGAAAACGGGGTGTTGAAAGCACCGAGAACCCCGTTTGTGCCAGGGGAGAAGGTCTTTATCGCCGAGGAGGAAATAGTTTCCGAAGTTCTGGGGATGAGCAGCGATGGTGCCTATCTTGGTCTTCTTGGAGACACTTCAATAAAGGTAAAACTGGACGTGAACAGTCTCGTTCAGAAACATGTATGTATTCTCGCTAAAACTGGCAGCGGGAAGAGTTACACTGCAGGCGTTATTATTGAGGAGCTGATAGAAAAAGGAGTCCCCCTGCTCATCATTGACCCCCATGGCGAGTATGCCTCACTTAAACATCCGAATGACGTGAAAGACGAGATTGAAAAGATGGACGAGTTCGGGATTAAACCGAAAGGTTACGGCAACATAAGGATTTACGTCCCTCCAGGCTCACCTTTTGCCGACAGGGCTGATGGTATTTTCTATCTCGACGGCAGAAATCTTGAAGCGGAGGAAGTGATAGAGCTGGGCAACATAACAAGTCCCGCAGCTCAGGCTCTTCTATATCAGGTTATACGGGAGCTTGATGGGGATTACACAATAGATGACATAATCTCTAAGGTGGAGGAGATTAAGAACAGCTCTAAACCCGTTTTGCTTGGTGCGCTCATAAAAATCCAGAAATCGGGTCTGTTTTCGGATAGCCCGACACCCATGCATATCCTCCTGCAGAAGGGCAGAGCGGTAATTCTCGATATGCGCGGTGTGGATCCGTCCTATCAGGACCTGATAGTGGCGAGGGTGTGCAGCGAGCTTTTCGAAATGAGGAAGAGGGAAGAAATCCCTCCGGGAATGATTGTTCTTGAAGAGGCGCACAACTTCATTCCCGAAAGGGGTTATGGCAAGGCAGTGTCAACCCAGGTTCTGAGGACAATAGCGAGTGAGGGCAGGAAGTTCGGCCTGGGGCTGATGGTAATCAGCCAGAGACCTGCAAGGGTGGACAAGAATGTGATTAGCCAGTGCAACACCCAGATTATACTGAGGCTGACAAACCCTAACGACATCAACGCCATAAAGAAGGGTGTTGAGGGACTTACTGCCGAGATGGTAGAGGATGTTAAACGTCTCCCGCCAGGGAACGCCATTGTGGTCAGTCCGGAGCTGGAAAGACCTGTGGTCGTGAGAGTCAGAGTTAGAAAAAGCAGACATGGTCATGCTGTTGAGATATTCGAGACAAAGCCCGGCAAATCTGCGAAAAAGGGAAGAAAAACTGACTTCGGGACGAGAAAGAGTGATGGTGGTCTTTTGAAGAAAATATTTGGTGGTTGACATGCCGGATTATCTTGTTGTTCTTCAGGGTGCATGGGTTGTGAGGAAAGCAAAAAGCGTAACCGACGCCATGAACATTGCTGTTGCGGAGGCTGGAAAGAGGCTCACGCCCGATCTGGACTTTGTGGAGATCGATGTTGGGGATACCGAGTGTCCGCAGTGCAACAGCCCGCTGAAAAGTGTTTTCATGGTGGCAGGAATGGCCCTCGTTGGACTAATTTTTGAAATGAAGGTTTTCAACGCTCAGAGCGAAGAGCATGCCGCAAAGATTGCAAAATCCGAGATCGGGAAGAGACTGCAGAGGGTTCCACTGGAGGTTATAGAGGTGAGGGGGATTTGATTTAGTTGCTGCTGAGCAAAGTAATTCAAACCATTTTTTTTCTGATTGAAAAATTACAAACTACTTTTTGCTGGTCATGATGCCGAGGATATCAATAATTGGCTGAAGGTAAAGATGAAAGTTTCTGATGGAGGATACTCTGATTTCATTCAGTCAGGAAAAATCGAGAGTCCAAGATTCTCTGCATCTCTCATCAGTCCTCTGTCGTAAGTAGCTATTGCACCGTATTTTTCAGCAACTCACTCTCCCAAAATTTTGATAATCTGTTTTCTGCTTGTCTTCTTTTTGAACATAAAATAATTAAAGTGGACTCGCCGGGATTTGAACCCGGGGCCTCCGCATTGCGAATGCGGCGCTCTGCCTCTGAGCTACGAGCCCCTAAGGTTTGGTAGGGTTTCGGATTAATATATATTGCGGGTTTGATTTTGATTGTGCTGAACATCTACCGTTCCCGATAGGGGATCATGCAAAAATCTTTACGATGATCAGGCTTATTTCGAAGAACAGAACCATTGGGACACCGACCATGAGCTGGGTAAACACGTCAGGAGGTGTTATTATTGCTGCCAGCGTGAAGAAGATTATGTAGAAATGTCTCCTGTAGTATTTGAAGGTGTCTAGTCTGGCAAGCCCGTTTTTGACGGTAACGTACATGAAGAGCGGCATCTGAAATATCAACCCGAATACGGCCAGCATCATGACGACAAAGCTGATGAACTCAGAAATCGAGTACATGGCAAGTACTCCCTGACCCTGTGCACTCTCATACAGAAACTGAAGAAAGAGCGGCAGCATCAGGACGTATCCGTAGGCGACACCTGATATGAAAAGAATTGCGGCGAGGGATGCATAGATGATAACTCTTGCCCGTGTAAGTTCAATGTTTGACAGAAGTTCCGTCCTTTCCTTGAGAGTCTGATATGTCAGGTAAACTATGTAGGGCAGTGCAACCACAACACCGAGGATTATTGATATTTTCAGTCTGAGCATCATCACCTCAAGCGGAGCCTGATAAATCAGCTCGGCCCCTTCCGGGAGGAGATCCATTTTTATTTTCTCTATTATCACGTTTGAAAGTGTGGCGAAAGATATTCCCCAGACGATAGCAATGATTATGAAAATCCTCATCAGTTTCACTCTTAAATTTGCAAGAACCTCTGCGACCTCTGTTACGGTAATCTCTGATATCTGGTCTGACATCTGTCTGGCTGTTTCACTTTAGAGTATAAAAAGTGTTTGAACTGCAGTTAAAATTTAAGTATGATTAATTTCTTATCGATTATTCATGAAAGAAATTGAAGACCTTCTCTCGGAACTTGATGGTGTGGACATAGACCCGCACTCGGGAAAGCTTTTCGCCTATATATATGAGACGGGTGATGAAAGGCTGCGAGAACTGGCTCTTGAAGTTTTGAAGAGGTTTTACAACAAAAACATCCTCGACTTCACGGTGTTCAGGAGCGCAATATTCTTTGAAAGGGAAGTGATCAGCTTCTGCAAAACTCTTCTCAATGCAGATGAAAATGCGGTAGGAACGTTTACGTATGGCGGGACAGAAAGCATAATGCTTGCCGTTCTCTCGGCGAGGAATTATTTCAGAAAGAGGAATGGTGGTGGCACCCCAGAAATGGTTGTGCCGTTTACTATCCATCCCTCTTTTATCAAGTCCGCCCATTATTTTGGTCTGAAAGTCAGAATGGTTGACATCGATGAAAATTGCAAGGCAGATGTGGATGCTGTAAACTCTGCTGTAAATGAGAATACTGCCCTTATAGCTCTGTCGGCACCAAACTGGCCATACGGGACTGTTGATCCGGTCGAAGCTGTGGCTGAAATTGCTGAGGATAACAATGTGCTGCTTCATGTTGATGCCTGTCTGGGAGGGTTCATACTGCCCTTCTTTGAAAAACTTGGGGAAAAAGTGGAAAAATTCGATTTCAGAGTAGATGGAGTTACGTCGATCTCGATAGACGCACACAAGTATGGATACACGCCCAAGGGTGCCTCATCCGTAATTTTCAGAAATACTGAGCTGAAAAAGCATGCCATTTTCGTTGATACTGCAAATCCTGGCTACGTTTTTGTCAATCCGGCGGTGCTGTCTTCAAGGTCAGTGGGTCCGCTTGCATCTGCGTTTGCCGTAATGAGGTACCTTGGGAAAGATGGCTATCTGAACCTTGCCAGAAAAATCCTTTCAGCACGGGATAAAATTTACAGGGGAATGAGAGACCTCGGTTTTGAAAGCGTTGGCCCCATCGAATCTCAGGTGCTCTCCCTTTACAACGAGAGTGTCGACATTCTCGGTTTCATGGAGGGTATGAGAAAAAGAGGATGGCACTTCCATCTTCAGAAGGGTGTGGAGAAATACGGTATAAAGCCAAACATTCACCTGACAGTCTCACCCGTGCACGATGAGACAGCAGAAGATTTCGTCAGAGATGCAGGTGATGCTGTGAACGAGAGAAGTTCTATTAATGCTGAGGAGCTTTTCAAAAAGATTGCAGAAGGTAAGCTTCAGGAACTTCTGAATGAGTTCCGGGAAGGGAAGATTGATTCAAGCATGGCACCGCTTCTTCTTGAGCAGCTGGACGAAGAAATAGCGAATGAAATCGTCAAGGAGCTGGTAGTGGGATGGTATCGGTGAGAAAGACCTTACTCCTTACGGGCCTCGTGCTCATAACATTTGCCTCTCAGGCAATCTGGGTAACGTTCTCTCCGGTAACGACTTTGGTTGCCCAGAATCTCGGAGTTCCTGCAGAGTATGTTGGTTATCTGGCGGTAACCTACCCTCTCTTCTTTCTGATTCTCACGGTTCCTTCTGGAATTCTTCTTGACAGAAACTTCAGACTGTGGCTTTTGTTTGGCACGGTTATGACGTTCATCGGTGGTGCTGGAAGGCTTCTGGATCACACAAATTATTTCTGGCTCCTTCTGTGTCAGCTTTTTTCTGCAACAGGCCAGCCATTCCTTCTGAATGCGTTCGTTCCCTTCGCTTCGAGGATGTATGCTGAAAGGAGGTCTGTGGTCATATCAGTGCTGAGCCTCTCCATGTATCTCGGCACAGTTTTCTCCCTCCTGGTGGGGTATGAGTTTTACGCAGATGGCGGCTTGTTCGCCCTTATAATGCCCCCTGCTCTGCTCTCGGCTATCGGCTTTGCATTTTTCGTTTCTGGCTACAGGGTGCTTGATTCAGTCCCAGTCGACCGGCGTGCTTTCAGGTTTTCTGACGTTGTTGGAAGAAAAGACCTGTGGATAATCGGAATAATCCTCGGACTTGGAGTTGCTGCATTTGACAACCTTGCAACATGGCTCCAGCCGGCTCTCGAATCCGTGAAGCTCGGTGAGATTGCAGGAGATGCAGTTGCAGTTTCGATCGTTCTTGGTCTCGTTGGCGTGGCAGCAATTCCCGGTTTCATCTCAGCTAAAAATGCAAGAACCCGGTACATGAGAGGGGTGGTTCCGCTTATAGCCGGATTCTTTGTCATACTCGCCATTCTGCCATCGAAGCTACTGGTCTTTGTCTTTCTTGGACTTGCGGGATTGCTTATGCTTCCAGCGTATCCCCTGATAATGGACTGGATAGGTTACTTCCATGAAAAAAGAATACAGGGTAGTGCAACAGGTTTTGTCGGGCTCGTTAGCAGGGCAATATCGGTTATGCTGATGTTCATAGCTCCATACTTCATCTACAGTGCAAGGGCCTACTTCACCTTCCTGGCTTCAGTCGTAACCATTGCTTTCTTCTTTACGATGATCCTCCCAGATGACAGAAAAATGAAAAAAGATCATTCATAAACTTTTTCAAATTCTTTATACCAGTCCATCGCGTCCTTTTCGTAGTCTCTGTCCTTTGATGGTATGTCGAGCATCTTGTATGCTTCATGCTGTATCAGGAGCTTCATGATTTCGTTGCTTCCCGTCCAGATCGGGGCAAGACGCATGTCTCTGAGCATCCTTTCGACAGGGTAAACCTGGGTGTATCCAATCCCTCCGAGAATCTGCATGGCGTTGTTTATGATCTCCCATCCAAAGTCTGTTGCAATCATTTTGGCTTCGCTTACAAGTCTTCTCGGATCCATACTGCTTCTTCCAGCGTCGTATTCATCAACGGCCTTCGCCGCCGTGTAAACAAGCGCTCTGGCAGAATCAAGTTTTGCCACACTTTCAGCAACTTTGAAGCTCACACCCTGAAACTCTCTTATTTTTCTTCCAAATGCCTTTCTCTTGGCAGAATATCTCATGGCGATTTCGATACCTGCTCTTGCAAGTCCCAGAGCTCCTGCAGCGGATGTCAACCTTTCAGGAATCATCATCCTGTTGAATATCACCCTTGCGTTGTTAACCTCGCCAACCCTGTACTCATCCGGCACCTCAACATTGTTGAATGCTATTCTTGCCGTACCCATTCCCCTGAACCCCATGAGGTTGTGCAGGTCTTCGATCTCAACCCCCATGTCTCTTTCAACCAGAAAAGCAGTCATGGCCTTGTGTCCAGGGGCGTTTGGGTCTGTTCTTGCGTATATGAGGTAGAAATCAGCTACCTTTCCACCAGCTATGAATCTTTTTGCTCCGTTCAGGATCCATTTGTTGCCCTTCTTTTCGGCTCTTGTTGTCGTGCCGAAGAAATCACTGCCCCCTCTCGGCTCCGTAAGTCCTTCTGCGGCAATCTTCTTTCCCTTTATGATTGACTTGAGAAATTCCTCCTTCTGCCATTCCTGACCAAAGCGATAGATCGCTTCTCCCACAATGCTGATCATTGAATATGCACACCCAAGCCCCATTCCAAGAACGCCAACCTCCTCAACAGCGACACTTTCTGCAAGCCAGGTTAATCCTCTTCCTCCATACTCCTCCGGAAACCTCAGTCCGAGAAGGCCTTTTTTCCCCGCATCTCTTATGAAGTCGAGGGGGTAATCCACCTCATCCCTGTCCATTTTCCTGAGCAGTTCCGGATCCACAGAACTTGCAAACTCCTTTACCTCCTCTCTCAGCCTTACAATCTCCTCGTCAAGGAAAAAGTTGTTCTCCAGCAACGCTACCACCCCAGTCTGTTTTTAAGCTCAAGCTTGCTTATTTTACCTGTGCTTGTAAGGGGCATGTCCTCCACAAATACGATTTCGTCTGGAATCCACCATTTAGCTATTCTCCCCTCTTCAGCAGCCTTTTTGAGGTATTCTGTGACGGTACTTTTTTCAATTTCTTTGTAGGCTTTTATGATTGCCACTGGCCTTTCATCCCATTTTTCATCCCTTTTGCCAACAACGGCGACGAGCTCCACACCTTCAATCTCTGAAATCACGCTTTCCAGAATGCTCGTGGGGATCCACTCTCCACCGCTTTTTATGGCATCCTTGAACCTGTCGAGTATCTTTATGCCACCATCCGGCATCTCTATGCCTATATCTCCGGTGATGAACCACCCGTCTTCTGTGTAGCTTTCCTTTGTTTTCTGCTCGTCCTTGTAATATCCCATCGGAAGCCAGGGCGCCCTGAAGAGGATTTCCCCCATGTCAGAGTTTTCGAATTTCCTTATCTTAAAATCTGCAAATGGTACTGGGTGAGTGATTTCCCTCAGCATATCTTCGCTTCTGGTGTAAGATGTGTAGATCGAAATTGAGGCTGCAAGCATGTCTGTAGCTCCATATATCATTGAGAACTCTATGTTTCGTTCTTTCATCTTTTCTGCAAGCTTTTTCGTAACTGCACTCCCTCCGACAAGAGCCTTGATGCCGCCAAAGTCCTGACTGCTCTCAATGAGCATGTGTATCATCGTTGGAACGGCGTTTATCCATGTGGCCCCTTCACTCTTTATTGTCTCTACCACTGTACCCGGCTCAAATTTCCCTCCGAGAACCAGTTTCAGTCCCAGGTAAGGGGCTATGAAAACTGAACCCCATGAGACTATGTGGTACATTGGAATCTGAGGGAATATGACATCATTCCGGGTTAGCTTTGCCGGACTTTCTTGGGTTGTAAGCTGGGTGGCGATGCTCAAAGCACCATCTATGAATTTCTCGTGGCTGTATTTCACTGCCTTGGGCAGACCGGTGGTACCGCTGGTGAACATTATAACCGCATCGTCCTGCTGTTCTGTCGTATCCTGTATTTTCTCTCCCCTTCCAACCTCGTCAATGCTTATGTGTCTGCCCTCAAATTTTTTGGTGAGCAATTCGAAGTCTCTGGAAAATATCAGGGTCTTCGCATCTGATTTTTCAAGAGTGTACAGTATCTGTTCAGGAGGAAGCCTGATGTTTACGGGATAAACAATTCCACCTGCGATCGGAATGGCATACACGAGCTTCATGAATTCGAGAGTGTTCCAGTCCGCAACGGCAACAACCTCCCCTTTTTTCAAACCGAGTTCTCCCTTGAGCCAGCCAGCAAGTTTCAAAACATCTTCGAAAAGCTTCCTGTAGTTTGTTCTGCCCTCTGGGCCCACAACCTCGACATCCGAAAATAGTTTCGAGGCCCTCTCCAGCAGGTTGCCAAAAGTTCTCATGGACGTAAAGGTATACTGCCAGTATTTAACATTTGTTATAATCAATAATTTACAACCTGGAGCATACCGGGGAGACTGAAAAATTCAGCAGAATGTGAATCAGCTGGTATCCTCAAGTATCTTCTCAACGATTCTCCTGCCAATGAGTCTTTCAGCAATATTTCTCTTTTCATGGAGATCTTCAATGTTTTTTATTCCTGCATTGAGCAGTTTCCTTGCTCTTTTCCTTCCGACCCATTTCAGCTTTACAAGCTCGACGAGATCTTCTTTCACTCCATGCTTTACCCTTTCTTCGAGCCTTGCAGTTCTTGTGGTCATCGGGTTCTCCATGAACTCGAACATCCTTGTCAGTGCATGCAGGAGCCATTCGGCAGTCTCGACGATCCTTCTGACGTCTCCAGGAGCGATACCGTATTTTCCACAGATAATGTCTTCATCTCTCTCGTTTATCCAGTCGTAGAGCATGAGCGCAGTTTTGAATTCTTTAAGGAACCAGTCATATTCTGCAGAGTAGTAAGAGGGAAAATACGTAAGCTCCTCTCTGAAAAACCCGGCTTCGTCTTCTATCCAGTCGTCGCTTTTTCTGAGGTAGAGCAGCTCCATATCCGGTGTTCTGCATATCAGATGGAGGATTGCCATATCTGTGAGCTCGGAAAACCTTTTTCCGGCTTCTTTGAATATGAAGCCTGTTAATGGATCAATGTACAGCTTGGATACAAGCTTTCCAATCTCTGTTGCGACAAGACTTCCATCGGCATTTACGAAGTCCCATTTAACGAGCTGGAGAAGTATCCTCTTTATTTCCCACTTCATCGTGAACTCGTTCTGGTGTGCGAAGAACGTTGAGGAAAAGAAATTCTCGATTTCATCCTCGCTGTTTGCAATCTCTTCGGCTATAATGCTGAGAGTGTGAAACCTCAGATGGTTTTCACTTCCGAGCTTGGAGATTACCTTTTCAGGTTCTCCCATCACGAATCTCTTAATCAACTCAAGAGCCTCATTTTTCGTTTTTGATATTATCAGAGCCTCACCATGGCTGTCAAGCCCTGGTCTTCCGGCTCTTCCAGCCATCTGCTTGTATTCGCTAACATTGATAAACACGTTTCCGATTCCCGATTCGTATCTTCTTATTCCCTTGATTATGACCCTCCTTGCAGGTAGGTTCACTCCAGCAGCCAGTGTTGGCGTTGCGGTTACGACCTTTATTTTGCCTTTTTTGAAACCCTCTTCAACGATCTCTCTCTGATATCCGAGCAGACCTGCATGATGAAAAGCGGTCCCGAATCTAACGCATCTGGCAAGTTTGTTGCTCATCTCTCCATCATTTTCAAGCAGAATATCCTCGGAGAGTTCAGGATTTTCGTCTGAATATTCCCTGACAACAGGGATGAGTTTTTCCGCGAGACTTTCCGTGTATCTCCTCGTGGATTCGAATATGAGAACCTGACCGCCGTCTGAAAGGGTTTCCTTAACAAGGCTTTCAAGGCTTTTTCCGGCTTTTATCTCTGTAACTCTACCGTCGTTTATCCTCAGAACTTTTCCGGGATAAAATACTCCCTCGTAAAGAGGAACGGGCCGCCATTCGCTGGTCAGAAGTTCTGCACCAAGCCACTCTGCAATCTCATCCGCGTTGGGAATTGTTGCAGAAAGCGCGATAATTCTTGCAGAGGGGTTAATTTTTCTCAGCTTCGCGACCAGAATTTCTATAACTGCTCCCCTTCTGGCGGAATCTATGAGGTGTGCCTCGTCAATTACCAGCATGCTTATGTTTCTTATCCATCCTGCCTGGTTTCTGATGAGGGAATCCGCCTTTTCGCTCGTCGTTACAATTATGTCTGCCTCACCCAGCCAGTCGTCTTTGCTCTCGTAGTCTCCCGTGGAAACTGCAACTCTCAGTCCAATTTCCTCCCATTTTTTAAATTCCTTGAATTTCTCACTCGCGAGGGCTTTCAGCGGGACGGTGTAGAGACATTTTCCTCCTTTAATGGTCTCGTGAACCATTGCAAGCTCGGCAATCAGGGTTTTGCCGCTTGCAGTTGGTATGGCTATGACAAAGTTCCTGTCTGAGAAAATGCCCTTCTCGACGGCCTCCTTCTGTGGAGGGTACAGTTCGTTTATTCCCCTTTTCCTCAACACATCGACTCCGAACTTCGAGATGAATGGTTCAAGCTCTCCGACGTCCATTTTCCAGCTGTTCGTTTTTTCATTTTATAGCAGTTTCGCAAAACTTTTTTAAAAATGTTAGATTAGGACTGGACATGAACAAAACCCTCTTATCCTCTGCCCTCATAGTTGCCGGTCTGGCTCTCATAGCGTACGGAATTCTGCCGAATTCAGGTTCATTTGATGAAAGTGAATGGTACAGTCTTGGAAAAGCTCTGGAACTTGCTAAAAAAGAGAACAAAATGGTGTTTGTTTTTGTAAGCTCCGATACCTGCGTTTACTGCGAAAAAATGAAAGTTGAGGTTTTCAGCGATAAGCAGTTGATGGATAAACTCAAATCCAAATACATTCCCGCACTTGTTAATGCTGAAAAGGACGTTGAGGATGTAAGGCGTATTGCAAAGCTTTTTGGAGGGGATTTCGGCTATCCAGCGTTTGTTATCTTCTCTCCTGATGGTGTTCCTGTCAATGGCTGGTCAGGATTTGTAACCAAAGAGGAGCTTGAGAAAATTCTTGACATCTGAAAAATTTTTATTTCATCGTTGCCTGATTTTATCTGGCATTTCCGGTGACTCCTCATGAGGCTGACAAAAATTGCTGAAATACCGAGTTTTGTGGAAATCAGTGAAAGTGCGAGAAAAAAAGTCGCTCAGGTAATGGAGCTCTCAGGACTGTCGAACACTGTATTGCTTAGCGGTAGGAAAAGCTACGAACTTGCAGGAAAGAAGATTCGGGAAAAAATAAGGGGCAGCGTGCTGGATGTGTTCTTTGTCGAGACTGCGAGTATGGAGGAGGTCAGAAAGCTTGAATTCAGCATGGCTTACAGCGACATCGACTCGGTTATGGGCATAGGTGGGGGCAAGGTTCTCGACGTTGGAAAGGTTCTTGCATCCGAATTAAATGTACCCTTCATAAGCATTCCAACCGTTGCGAGCCACGATGGTGTGGCTTCACCAGTTGCAAGTTTCAAGGAAAAGAACCGGCCTGCATCGTTATCTGTAAATCCCCCGGCAATAATACTTGCGGATCTTACAATTCTTAGGAAAAGTCCTGTGAGGTATCTGAGGGCAGGCTTTGGAGACCTCATATCCAACATAACTGCTGTCAGAGACTGGGAATTGTCGAGGGATAAAACAGGAGAGGCATACAGCGAGGTTGCCGCATCGATGGCTGTTATGCCTGCAAATCTGATGATAAAGTCTGCCAGTCTTGACATCCAGAATCTGAAAACCCTCGAGATGCTTGTCAGGGGGCTTGTTCTGAGCGGTGTGTCGATAAGCATTGCGGGGTCAAGCAGACCAGCAAGCGGGGCGGAACATAAATTCAGTCATGCCCTCGACTACCTCGGATACGGGCAGGGACTGCATGGAGAACAGGTTGGTATTGGGGCAATAATCATGGAGTATCTGCATCAGAAATACTATGGCACGGGAGACTGGGAGGCTGTAAAAGATGCCCTTGAAAGCGTTCAGGCACCAACAACCGCAAGGGAAATTGGGGTGACGAAGGAACAGGTGGTTGAGGCGCTGTTATTTGCAAGACAGATCCGTAAGAAGAGGTATACGATTCTGGAAGATATCAACGCTGGAAGGGATGAGCTGGAGCTTGCCGTTGAAAAGACGGGGGTTGCTTAGGGATTAGAATCCCTTCATACTGGCTGAGCTCTTCGAGTTTTCCTTTTTCTATCCTCTCTATTTCGAATCCTCTTAGCTTTATCAAATACCACTCTTCTGAATTTTCGTCGTAGAGTGTTAAAGCCTTTCCGGACTTTTTCCACCTCACTTCTTTGAAAAGGAGGTTTTGGAGTATTTCGTTGAAGAAAAACCAGTCCTCCTCAGCAAGAATCTGGAATGGATATGATGAAAACTCGAGCTTTATTTCATCAGCAATCTCTTTTTTATGGATATAGTGGCAGTCGACACAGCTCCACACCTTATCGTCCTTGAACTTCCCTCCAGTCTCGTATATCAGGCAGGGGTAGAACGGGCAGAAGCAGAAAGAGCAATCCTGTCCATCAAAGTGGCACGGGTAGTACTCGCATTCTTCTTTTTCAACACCGGACAGGGTCTGGAAAAGCTCCTTAAGCGTCCTCTCCCTGAGGTTCATCTCAGCATCGCCACCATGTCTCCGACCTTCACTCCGACATCTCCTGCAACCGGTTCACACTTTGCCTTGAGCAGAAACGCCACATTGCTGTAATCGCCTTCTGAAAGACATTCGTAGTTCGCCATACCCTTGGAAATTATTAGGTCTGCATTTTCGAGCCTTTCTTTCGTGTCTTCAGGCAGCTCTTCTTCGATTATGCCTATCGCGCCCTTTCCGTTTGTCAGTATTTCATCAGCCACCTCGCTGATTCCGGCAATCCTTGCATCCTCCATTGTGGCGTCGCTCAAAACCGGTTTTCCTCTTACAACAAAGCTGACAAAACCTCCGAGTCTCTTAATCTCCTCAACAAGCAACCTGTCGAGGATGATCTCTCCAGCATTGTCTGCAAGGTAAACGACATTTCCTTTTGCCAGGTGCCGGATTTCATCCGTGTCGTCGATGGCAAGCCCCCGTTTAAACTCTCTTTCAAAGTACAGTTCGAATTCGCCGTCGTTGACCTCATGTCCGAGAACCCCGTAATCGAAGCTGTTTCCTATTATGCTCGCTATGACTGCGTTCCTGAACCTGTCTCCATTTTCAATGTATTTTCTTGCTACTGGCAGTGCGTTCATTGCCTGTTCATTTGCTATCTTTTTCACGTCAGCATACGGGTCATGGGTACCAAGCATTCTGTAAACTTCCCTGTGTACTCTTGTTGCAGATACAGCATTTACGCCCTTTTTTCTGTACTCCTCAAGAACGATTTCCATCGCTCTTTCCATTATCCTGCCGATCAGGTCTTCATCATCTGTTATGTAGCGACATTCCTGATAGACTCTATTGAGCAGACAGCTCGGACACCTTGCGTGTATTCTCATGGTTACACATCCAGGTTTCTCACTTCCTTTGAATGCTCCATGATAAACCTTCTTCTGTCCTCGACGTCCTCTCCCATCAGGACTGTGATGAGCTCCTCAGCCATTGCAGCATCCTCAAGCGCAACCTTCACCAGCACTCTGTTCTGCGGGTTCATTGTTGTTTCCCACAGCTGTTCTGGATTCATCTCTCCAAGACCCTTGTATCTCTGCACATCTGCGTTGCCTATTCTCTTCATCAGATCCTCAAGCTCGGCATCGGAATACACGTAGTACGTCTTCTTGCCTTTCTTGACCCTGTAAAGCGGGGGCTGGGCAATATAGAGGTGCCCGTACTCAATCAGGGGTCGCATGTAACGGTAAAAGAACGTGAGAAGCAGGGTTCTTATGTGGGCGCCGTCGACATCTGCATCCGTCATGATAATGACCTTGCCGTATCTTATCCTGTTTATGTCAAATTCATTTCCCATTCCTGCCCCTATAGCCGAAATTATTGCTTTTACTTCCTGATTTTTGAGGACCTTCACCATTCCTGCTTTTTCCACATTTATGATTTTACCTCTTATTGGGAGTATGGCCTGAAATCTCCTGTCTCTCGCCTGCTTTGCAGAACCTCCAGCGGACTCCCCCTCAACTATGAAGAGTTCTCTTTCCTCCGGATTTCTCGATGAGCAGTCTGCGAGTTTTCCCGGCAGGGTTGCCACGTCGCTTTTCCTTTTAACAAGCTCTCTTGCCCTTTTCGCAGCCTCCCTCGCTCTCCTTGTTGTCTGACACTTTTCAATTATTTTGTTTGCATCGTCCGGATGTTCTTCCAGCCACTCGAGCACCCTTCTGTAAACAATACTTTCAACAATGCTCTTGACTTCGCTGTTGCTGAGTTTTGTCTTGGTCTGACCTTCAAACTGTGGTTCAGGGAGCTTAACGGAGATTATTGTTGTAAGACCTTCTCTTATATCCAGCCCGGAAAGGGGAGTGTATTTTTTCAATTTCTTTTTGCCGTACTCGTTCAAAGCTCTGGTAAGTCCTGCTCGGAATCCGATAACGTGTGTTCCGCCCTCGTCGTTGTGGATGTTGTTGGCATAGGCGAGAACAACCTCATGGTCGGTATCTGTAAACTGGATTGCAATTTCAACATCGGTACTGTTGGAACCTTCCTGAATGTAAATCGGCTCATGAAGTTTTGGTTTTGTCTTGTTCAGGACTTTGATGTAATCGAGTATTCCATTTTCCGAATAGAATACCTCTCTTTTGTTCTTTCTCTCATCTATAAATTCTATCCTGACACCCTTTGTCAGAAAAGCAAGCTCTCTGAGTCTGTGGGCTACAATATCATATCTGAATTCTGTCGTTTCAAAAATCTCCTCATCCGGTTTAAATCTTACAAGAGTCCCGGTTTCGTCTGTCTCTCCGAGAATCTTAAGTTCCGTTACCGGTCTCCCTCTCTCGTAACGCTGAAAGTAAATCTTCCCGTTTCTCCTCACGTAAACCTCAAGCCATTCTGAAAGAGCATTGACGACGGATATGCCAACTCCGTGCAGTCCTCCAGATACCTTGTAAGCCTTCTTGCTGAATTTTCCTCCAGCATGCAGCTTGGTAAGCACGATTTCCAGAGCCGACTTTCCGAGAGGGTGCATTTCCGTCGGAATTCCTCTACCATTATCTTCAACACTTGCACTCCCGTCCTCGTGCAGAATGACTTTTATGCGGTTGCAGTGACCTGCAAGCGCTTCATCTATCGAGTTATCCACCACTTCCCACAGCAGGTGGTGGAGCCCTCTAATCCCAATGCCTCCTATATACATTCCAGGTCTTTTTCTAACGGCCTCGAGGTCGCTTAGAACCTCTATGTGCTCGGCAGAATACTCCATATGTTCACCTCGTGAATGAGAATTATCACTGAGAAAACTGAATGGGAGTGTTTAAAAATTTATTTTGTTCAAATCTCAACCTCAGTTCTCAATGCTATGACCTTGATTTGTCTGCGGTTTCCTTATAATGGCTGGCTGCTCACTACATGTTGGAAATAAAAAGTACAAGATTCTGGATGAGCTTCCTGTTGTCCGAGATGTCAATATGCTGGTCAGTGAATGCAGCATCATCTCCTGCGACTATGATGAATCCCTTTCCGTATTTTGCGAACCCTACGATTCCCATCTCCTTTTCTGACGAGAAGCTCATGGTCTCTTTTTTCTCACCTATGATCGGGTTGCTGACTCTGAAGCACCCGTACATGGTGATTTCTTCTATTCCGGACGTGAGAGGGTGCTCGACAAGCGGGATGCCCGTAACAATCTCTCTCTTTATCGGCTCTTTCTCGACCTCAAATCCAAACTCTTTCAGTAAACTTTCCAGATTGGATGGTGGTATGTGTATGGCGATGAAAAGGATGCCACCGTTTTTGACAAATTCAGCGATTTCCTGTTCGTCCACTTTGTGTGCCGGACCCATGAGAATGTATGCAGAGGCACCGTTGAGGTCCTCGACACCCCCATCGACGACCCTGAAGCCACTTTCTTGGAATATCTTCTTTAGTTCTGAGTACTGGCTGAAGATGGGTCTGTGAGCAACATCGAAAATAACCACTTTATCCCTTGACCCGTAATCTGCACAGCCGGTGAGAACGAGCGATGAAGTAACCAGAATGATGATCGCAACAGCTCTGATGTGGTTCATGGGTGGTTTTTTTGGTTTGTGAAATAAAGATTTTTTTAGCTCTCGACCTTTCCAGTATCCTGTTATGTGTTATGCTCTCTGTGGGTTTTTATGGAAATGTGCTCCTGCTGGATGGTGCCACACGAAATCCGACATCGAAATTGGAAACTGATATATTTGATAATTGAAATACATTCAGTGGTGGTATTCAGATACGTCGAGGATGGAAGGGAAATAAAGCTGGATGGTGCAGATGCTGTTGAATATGCAAGAAAACTTTATGAAAAAGGAATGGTCTTGCTTTATGATAACTCTGCAGTGAAGCCTGATGAGGTTGAAGATAAGGATGTCGTGGAAGTTATGGGTTTTGTATGTGACTGAGGTGAAAAAATGAAGATCGCGGTGTTGGGGGCTGGAAATCTGGGAAGTGCGATTATTAAAAACGCATCCAGAAATGCCGAAGTTATTGCTGTTAGAAGAAGGAAGGAACTCCTGCCTGATATAGAAAACGTTACGGCCGTTTCTGAATTCGAGGAAACCAGGGAAGCGAACATCTTTCTGGTTACTCTGAAACCTGATGTTTTCAGGAAAAACCTCGAAAGAATTGGTGAAATTGTCAAGGGAAAACCTCTGATAAGCTTTGTTCCGGGCATAAAGCTTGAGGACATGCTAAAGTACATTGATAATCCATTCAGGGCGATGACGAACATTGGAATCGAGGACGGAGGGGTAATCGCATGCTATCCTCCGGAAACTGCGGAACATCTCCGGTTTCTTGAGGCAGATTTCATTTTATGCCGGAGTGAAGAAGAGCTTGAAGCTATGACTTCCTTCATTGGCAGCGCTCCTGCCATAATAGCGAAACTAATCAATGCTTTTGTGGTTTCTGCCGTTAGAGAGGGAGTGAATTATGAACACGCTCTGAAAGCATCAGTGAACGTTTTCGGCACTGCAGGAAGGCTCTACGAGAAATACGGATTTGACGGGATGTTGAGGAGGATTGCCACTCCCGGCGGCACGACTGCCGAGGGCCTGAGAAATGTTGTTATGGCTGAGAAATACCTCATGGATGCACTCATCTCAGCAAGTAGGAGGGTGGAGGAGCTTTGAAGGAGCTTGAAGTTCTAAGAAAATATGTGAGTGATGAGAAACTTGTGAAGCACTGTCTTGCGGTCTCAGCAGTGATGAGGGGAATTGCGAGAGAACTTGGAGAAGATGAAAACATGTGGGCCAGAATTGGGCTTCTGCATGACATCGATTACGAGATTGTTGGAGAGGACATGGACAGACATGGTGAGGTCGGTGCAGAAATCCTTGAAAGAGAGGGCTATGGAGACATTGCCGAAATTGTCAAGAGGCACAATCACATGAGGTATGGGGATTATCGAGAGCCTGTGGAACTCGCATTGCAGGCTGCAGACAGTGTTTCAGGACTCATAATTGCATGTGCGCTTGTTAAGGGTGGCAAAATCAGCGAAGTTACGCCAAAGACTGTCAAAAAGAAATTCAAGGAGAAGAGCTTTGCAGCCGGCTGCGACAGGAACAGAATACGGCTTATAGAAGGTTTAATGCCCCTCGAAAAGCTCTATGAGGTAGGGATAGAGAGCCTGAAAGAAATAAAAGATGAGCTGGGCCTGAGCTAATTTCTGAACTCGTAGGTCAGGCCGTTCGCTTCAATGCTGTAAACTGTTTCATTTTTTTCCTCAGCTTTAAGTATGGGGCTATCTGTGAGCTGAAACACCTTTTTAAGGTCTTCAAGACTTTCCACAACAACCTTATTGCCCGTTTTTCTGCCGCTCACCATGTATGAGTTGCTTTCCATCCTTTTCGCTCTGATGTTCTGGAAATAGTCTCTGTTCAGGATTGCTGCGGGTATGAGTGCTGAGAAAGTCAGTGTGGCATATATCACTCTCGCATCCTGAATTTCCATTCCGGTCAGATAGTTTTGTTTTACGTTTCTGATATTTTCAGTAATCTGCTCGGTTTTTTCAGTATCTGAGAATCTGTATAGCTCTGATTTTTTGATAAGAGATACTGAGTGCTGGAAGACGCCACTTTCGTCACTTGCCCTGAAATTAATCCTGATGTCCTGCTGCATTCTTGAGACTCCTGTTCCTTCCTTCACCCTCTCAAGGTCGCTTCTGAGCTCTGAAGGGTTTATGGTGAAGTTTATTGATGCAGAATTCTCGTACTTTCCGCTTTGATAAAATTTGGTTTCGTTCCACATTTCAATTCTGTTTTTGCCATCCTGGATGTAGTATGATGTATCTATTGTGAACACGTAACTTCCTGTCTTTTCGGTGGTTGTGGTGAAGAGGTATCTGCCTAGGAAACTCTCCGTCATTTCTGCGGGGTAATACTCCCTCGACACTTCACTTCCGTAAATGGATTGATTCGAAAGGATTGCACTGTGTATAAGCTTGCCCTTCAAGGTTGAAATCTGAACTGTTTTTTCCTCAACATTTTCTGGCTGAATTGTGTATGCATAGGCTGCGATTCCTGCAGAAAGGACTGAAATAATAATCAGCGAAGCAGTAAGGATTCGTTTAATGTTTTCGTTCATTTCAATCACTTCTCCTCGGCAATGACTGTCAGTGCATTGCTTTTAATGCCATGTTCAACAATCTCTGCACCGTTATTCATGCAATATTCTCCTGGACTCGTGAATTCCTGCTTTCCTGCAGGATTCATTTTTGTCGAAATTTCAACATCCAGGTATTCCACATCTCCTGCATTAACGATCCACAGAATTTTCGATGCACCCATCATTCCGTGACCGGTCTGGGTTACCGTAACGTTACCAGATGACTGGTTGAATCCGATAACTTCAAACTCGGCTGGAACAACATCCTTCACTGTCAGCAATTCATCACTGCCGTAATTTTTCAGGACGATTCTGTATGTCCAGTATTCTTTTTCTCCCATCCTGACACTTTTATTTCCGCTCAGAAGAACTTTTTCAATTTCAAGTGTTGGATCAGTGATGTTTATCGTGCAGGTCTCAACTCTTGCTGAGCCGTTTGCCCAGACAGCATCTACTGCCAGCAGCACGGTGTATTCGCCCTCTCCACCAACGTATGTCGCCTGAATGTCTGCAGAATCTCCTGCATCAATGGCCACAGGGTTGTTGAATTCAAGGACGTTCACATCAGGTGTGATGTAGAATTCTGCATTTTCATTGAGGTTGTTCGTGAGTGTCAGGACTGTTACAACGTCTCCATTGGTAACTCTGAGGGACCCTACGGGACATGAAAAGGCGATGAATGAGCTGCTGTTATCTGTTATCTGATAGACGGCGGTTCTTTCTCCACCGTACTCTCTAAAATTCCCGCTTGAACCCAGCAAAACTGTCAGGCTGAAGACAAGCAGGATAACTCCGTATACTATTCTCATATTCTTAACCTCCTTTTTTTCAAAACTATGAAATCCTCCCCAAATCCTGTGAGCCTGTAAACTGCTATCAGGATCGCAGACAGTGCCGAGACCTGTACTATCAGCGGCAGAAGTGGACTGGTTCTGTACAGCCCTTCCGTTACAGAAACCGGTAACAGGGGAAGGTAAGCGTAAACCTCAACACCTTCCGAATATATTCTCGTATCTTCAGGCACGGATACAGTCAGTGTGATGTCTCTGGAATCTCGTGGATTCAGATATGCCGGGCTACTACCAATAAGCTTTCCATCTTTTTCGAAGAAAAAGATCATTGGGTAATACGCTCTGTTCTCGAAATTCAGTGTTTTTTCAAATTCGGAACCGGGTAGATACCACCCCTCGTTTTGCCCTCCCGCAGAAGTCGAGGCATAGCTGAAGGACAGCGTCCCCCATGAAAGCATCGTGGATGCTATGAGTGATAGTATGAGGGCAGACGAGGCAATTCCGTAGAACAGACCTGCTGATATCTTGATTCTCTTCCTGTCTTTTTTTGTTTTCTTATTTTTACCGAGGGATAGGAATCCGAGACTTATGAGCAGAGCAGCCAGGAACAGGCTGTTTGAATGCAGAACCTCAACGAGTTTGCCTGCTCCGGGTACGAGAATGGGCTTTCCGGCAAAGCTTACGACCTCTCCCACAACTTTATCAGTGCTGATGGGGGGGTTCTTCCCGTTTTGCTGATCTGTGGCTATGTTGTTATCTCCTTTTGTAATGTATGCATCGCCTTCCGTGGCATACACTCTGTGGACGACATACATATCGCCCATTTGGAATACTATTATGCTTCCCGTATCTCCTTTTGATAGTGGATTGATCAGAAAGAGATCACCGACGCCTATTGTGGGTTCCATGCTCTCTGAAATGGCGTAAGAGAACAAAACTGGCTGGTTCAAAACCAGGCCCAGGACTGATGATATGAGGAATATGAATGAAATCACAATAAAGACATTGCTAAGAACCTGAAAAATTCGCATTTATTCTCAACTCAAAAATTAAAAAATTATGTCTGGCATTCGCCAGCATCTGCGCTTAGGCTCATCTGTGCAGTGTGTGCTCCAAGACCCAGGCCATAGTTGTCGAATATCATTCCGATTGTAACCGGACTTCCGTGTTCAACTGTGAACTCAAGCTGCGTGCCGTACGTGGCCGATTCGTTATAGTCTCCGGTAAAGAGCATCAGGTTACCGTCGTTGCTCGATATTTTCACACATATTGGATATGCGGTTTCGTTGTTTTCCCAGAGCTCGTTGCTCACTTCAAACACTTCTTCGAACACATATGTTGTATTCGGACTCAAACCCGTACCGAAGCCAAGACTTTCATTGTAGTTCTGGTTGTTTGCGCTGATTTCAACCGTTAGCTTACCGTTGTTCAGGTATGCGTAGGGCTGAAGAGGTGTGAGATCGATGAATTCATTATCGTCTGCAACTATCGCGACTGACATACTTCTGTCTGCTTCATAATACCTGAAGTTTGCTCCGGCACTGATTGCCAGGATCAAACCTGCAAGAAGAAGCGCTATTCCAAATAGTTTTTTCATTTCCATTCACCTCATTAGTCCTGCCCGCAATTACTTAGCTCTGCAGGCTCAGTTCCACTTCTGTACGCTTTCACTGTCATGGTCTCGTCCCATACATCTCCCGGACTATCGCCGTTTGCACTCAGGTCGATTCCAATCTTGACTGAATCTCCTGGCTGAACCACAAAGCACACGTCTTCTCTTGCGCTATCTGATGCTGTTGCAGCCTGTCCACCATCAACTGCGTACACTCCACCCTCATGTCCGTAAAACTCAATATTTGCGTTTGACGAAGTAACTCTAACAACTATAGGGAACTGCTCCCACAAATCGTTACTAACTGCAAAAACCTCATCAAAATTGTATTCGCTTGACGGACTGATTCCATCACCATACCCTGGATAATTCGGGTTATTTGCCGAAAAATCGATTGCAAGCATACCATCCTCACCTATGTATGCGTAAGGCTGAATAGGCTCCAAATCTATAAGCTCTGTATCGTCTGTTACTATTGTCCAGTGGGCACTTCTATCAGCGTTGTAGTCGCTGAAATTTGCACCCACACCGAGAATAATCGCCAGGGTAGCGAAAATTCCCAGCAAGCCAATTCCTGTTTTTCTCATTTTTTCAACTCCTTTTTTATTTCTAAACTGTAGTATGGAGAAAGGTTATTCTGTTAATGGCGAATTACTTTTCGAAAAAAAGAGGCTTAAAAGCCTGAAGAAGAGAAACAAAGTCGGAAAATAGCTTGGAATTCTCGACAATCACTCTGTCTCTCTCCATCCTCAAAAAACCCTCTCTTTCGAGCATCGGGATATGGGTCTGCTTCAGACTGACGTAAACGCTTTTCCGGAATTTGTGCCCGTCCTTTTTGTTTTTCTCTACAATGTAGTTTGTTATCTCTCTCACTGTTGCGTTTCCATCGTTTTCGAGAAGAAAAATTATCATGAGCATTCTCCGCTCATTTCCAATTATCTCCGATAAATTTGCCATTACCTTTATTCTTCTGGTCATTATATATAGTTAATTGTATTGAACTAATTGTATAGTAATTGTTATGAGATTCGAACAGCAATTTTTTATTCCCTCCATGGAAAACTACGCGGAGTGATTACTGGCATCGTTCTTGCTCTGATTTCGGCTGTATGCTGGGGAATCGGGGGGATAGTGTTCAAAATCGGTCTAAAAGGTGAGAGTGAACTTTCGGGGAATTTGATAAGAAGTATCTTTTCAGTACTTTTCCTTTTACCCTTCGTATTTGCGTTTGGCATGCAACCCCTGAATGCCGAACTTGCAGCCCTTATTGTGCTGTCAACGATATTTTCTTTCTTTATTGGAGACATTCTGTATTTCAACGCTCTGAAAAACTCTCCGGTGAGCTACGCACTGCCACTCGCCTCGACATATCCTGTTTTCGTTGCAATTCTTGATCTGGTGGTTTATGGTTATCCTATAACGCTCAATGTCCTGCTGGCGTCTCTGCTCACGATATCTGCCATAATCGCCATTCCCAAAGAAACCGGAAAATTTACTGTTAAAAGCTTCACAGCCGTCTTGGCAGCGCTTTCCTGGTCGGTTTCCATTGTAACTCTCGACTACCTCACCGACTATCTGTCTCCGGTAACTCTGGCATTCCTGCGTCTCAGCTTGAATTCAGTCTTGCTCTTTGGATTCGTCAGGAGAATACCCTTAAGCAGAAATCTTTTGATTTTCATGGGATTTGCAGGCGGTCTTATATCCGTGGCAGGAATCCTGTCATTTGTAACTTCTGTGAGTCTGATTGGCAGCAATCTTGTCACCCCCCTATCTGCAACATCTCCTGTCATCGGGAGCATAGCCGGCAAAATATTTTTGAAGGAGAAAATTGGAATCAGGCATGCAATCGCACTCATACTTGTGTTTCTCTCAGTCATAACGATTTCTCAGCCCCCCGTGATGATTACTCCCGCCACTGATGGGTGATGAAAGGTCGCCAAACTGAGGGGGCTAAATTTATAAATCTGACTGATTTTTGGGGTTTATGGAGTGGTTTGAGGAATATTATGGTGATGTGGCCTTAAAAATTAAAATTAAAAAGATCATTGCAGATTTTCACAGCAAATATCAGCATATTCAGCTTTTCGACACGTTTGAATTCGGTAAAATGCTTGTTCTTGACGGGAAAATACAGCTTACAGAAAGGGACGAAGCATTCTATCACGAGATGCTCGTTCATGTTCCCATGTTCACTCACAGAAACCCGGAAAAGGTTCTTATCATCGGTGGGGGTGATGGAGGTAGTCTCAGAGAGGTTCTGAAGCACGATGTGAGTGAGGCTGTGCTGGTTGAGCTTGACGGGGAGGTTGTGGAGCTTTCAAAGAAACACCTCGGTATAGACAATGGAGCCTTTGAAGACCCGAGGGCAACGGTTCTGATAGAGGATGGCATAGAATTTGTGAAAAACCTGGGTGAAAGGTTTGATGTGATTATTGTAGATGGCACCGATCCGAATCCTTACAGCGAACACATAATGAGTCGGGAGTTCTATGAGGCGTGTTCAAAAATAGCCGACGTTTTCGCAACACAGAGCCAGTCTCCCTTTGTTCAGCCGGATTATTTCAAAAAGATGTTCGATAACATTTCCAGTGTAATGGATGTAAGAGTATATATCAACTTTGTTCCAACATATCCTCTCGGGCTTTGGAGCTATCTTATCCACTCCGATGAATCTCCCTCTCTGGATGACATTGAAAAGAGATTTGCGGACAGAGGAATCCGAACTGAACATTATAATCCTGAAGTGCATGCTGCAAGTTTTGCACTGCCCGAATGGGTCAAAAGGATTGTGAAGGATAGGTAGGTCTCACACTTTTCTGCCCATTACTATATATCCTGTGTGGAATATGTTTACAAAGGGACGGGTTCCAACTCTCTTGAACTCAAGATTTACCTTGATTGCTTCAAATGCCTCAACATCTTTAAAACCTGCATCAAGCATTTTTTCGTATACTGCTCTTGTCTGCTCGATGTAGGGATTGTAGATGGCGAGGAATCCCGCCTGTCTGAGCATGCTGTGAGCCTTTGGCACCATTTCCACGTCGTTTTTCATATCCAGGAAGACCAGGTCAAATTCCTTTTTGAAACAGTCTGCAATGCTGACTGCATCGCCAACAATCTGATGTATGTTTTTCAGTCCTGCCATTCTGAAATTCTCCCTTGCAACTTTCGCGAATTCTGGTCTTTTCTCTACAGTCACTACCTCTCCGTACTTGTTGAAATATGCGAAATATGCTGCCGTGACTCCACTTCCGGTTCCAGCATCAAAAATCAGCGAATCTGGCTGAAGTCCTGCATGAGCAATGACCATGCCTATGTCTTTTGGCATTACTGGAGTGGGTGCTTTCTTGAAGAGTCTGAAAAAATCTGAGGCTCTGAACGGGAGTATCTTAAACTCCACTCCGAGATGTGTTCGGATAGTGTCCCCAAAATCTTTTTCTTTGAGTTCCTCGAGCCTGATTATCCCTTTGTGAGTGTGAAGCTCCCCGCTGAACTCGCTAACCAGATAGAAATTCTTTCCTGATTTTAACACTACTGGAGCCTTCATTCTTCTGTCAGCTTCAGTAAAGCTTCGGCTATGTCTCCTTTTGCCTCTTCAAGAGCTTCCCTCGCCTCTTCCTCGCTCACACCGGCCTGTTCCATGATGAGCTTTATGTCGTCTTCGCTTATGACTATTCTCTCTTTAACTTCATAACTCCCTGAAATCTGGAACGTTTCGACGCCTTTTGCAGTAATTCTAACCACGGATGGGTTTTTGAATATCCATTCTTCTCCCTTGGTCACTATGATCACTTCTTCAGCTTCAATCTCATCCATTTCTATTCCCATCTGCTTCATCATCTTCTTCATTTGCTTGGGGTTCATTGGCATCATTGGAGACACTTTTCATGTTGTTGTATAAAAATTGTTCAGTATGCCTTCCAGGTTTTGGGAAGTTTTAAATATATGTTATTTAATAATTCAGAAACTAACCCTATCGAGTGAACCAACTTGAATGGAGAGGTGGAACGCATGAAAAAAGCTGGGTTTTTGGTGTTGTTGGCGGCGTTGTTGTTAGCGACAATTCTTCCGGCTGTCGCAGAAGTACTGCCGAATGACGGATACGCAAATGATATACAGGTATATGCAATGTCCAACGAGGAAACGGCCATAGTATCTGTAGCTAACGGGGAATACGACATCTTTCTGTTTTCAAGGCCTTCAGGTGCTTACAAAGACCTCGATCCATCAATACTTGACAATCTTGAGCTGATAAGGTCTGCATCGGTTTATGCTGAGCTCACACTCAATCCTGTGCACGACGAAGGAGACCTCCCGATAGTTACGGTCGGAGACAAGGTATATCTGAACCCGTTCGCCATCAGGGAGGTAAGATATGCAGTCAACTGGCTCATAAGCAGGGAACACATAGTTCAGAACATCTATCAGGGCTCTGGAGCAGTTCAGTATGGTGCATTCAACACATTCTACCCGTTCAACGAGAAGATGAAGGACCTCTACAATGCACTTGGCCTCACGCCTGAAGGCAATGAGGAGCTCGCAATTCAGATGATTGATGATGCAATGAACAAGGCTGCTCAGAAGCTTGCTGAGGCAGGATACACGCTTGAAAAGAAGGACGGGAAATGGTACTTTAATGGAGAGCCTGTGGTTATAAAGGGCATCTCGAGAGTTGAGGATGAGAGAAAGGATGTTGGAACTTACTTTGCAACGGTTCTTGAGAAGGCAGGATTCACGGTCCAGAACAACATCTGGGACAGAAAGAAAGCCATTCAGGCCGTATATCTGACTGATCCGAAGAACTATGAGTGGAACTACTATACAGGCGGTTGGGTTGCTGAGGCTGCAGAAGCGTGGCCAGAAACCGAACTGCCGCAGTTCTATTCATCCTGGTACTGGGGCCTTCCGGGTATCGTCGGATGGCAGCACACACCAACAGTTACAGTCAAAGACCTGATTGATACAATTGGTGGTGCTGATAAGATTCAGCTTAACTACTACAAGGGCGATAAGCTCAACGAAATTCTGGACTTCACGGTGGATGACATAACAATGCTGCTCGTGAATGGAAAACTGGAGAAAGACAACAAGACCTATACTCTCGAGAATGTTGACCAGTACTGGGACCTGCAGAAACTCGGGCTGGGACTCGGTATAATGGACTCCGTTAGAGTTTTCACGATCTCTCAGACTGAGTACTTCCCTGTGAACAAGGACAGAGTTAATGTCAACGCAATGATGGTCGATCCCGTTAGCGGTCTCTATACGAGAAACGCTCTGCTCACCGCACAGACATCCGACAGAATTCTCAAGGTCATCGAATACTCTTCGACTGGTGCACTCTTCATGAGCGCATTCAACCCGATTGGAAGCGATGACATCTATGCGATGCTCATCTGGAGGCTCATAACATCTCCTGCACTCTGGCTCGACCAGAACGGTGTGTATCAGCCTGTCAAGCTGGAGTACAAGGTTGAGAAAGGCGAGTTCCAGGTGCCAGCGGATGCGGTGGTTTACAACTCGACAACCGATCAGTGGGAACCTGCCAAGGGTGGCACCGCGAAGGTTAGGGTTACCTACAAGGTCCTCGACTGGGGCAAGTGGCACAATGGTGAGCCTGTAACGCCAGCAGATCTGAAGTATTACATAGCATTCATGAAGGAGTGGAGCACGCAGGACGGCGAGAACGATACATACTATGACGAGAGCCTTGAGGCAAATGCTGAAGTCTTCAACAACATAGAGGGTATTGTCTTCACGGATGATGGCTACGTGGTCTATGGCAACTACGCGCATGTTGTTGCCGACGACCTTACTGCAAGCTACTACGCATTCTTCCCTGACCTGCCATGGGAACTCTGGTACGTCATGGGTGAGATGGTAGCAAACGGATATGCTGACCAGAAATGGTCCTTCAGTGAAGCATCCGAGGGGATTAACCAGATAGATATGCTGCTCAAAGACCATGTTGATCAGATAAAGAGCGCGCTTGAAGAGATGAAGGGCAAAGTGCCATCAGCACTTCAGGGAATGGTCTCAGCAGACGAAGCGGCGAAGAGATATGATGCTGACATCAAGTTCATTGACACCTACGGACACGCGGTTATAAGCAACGGTCCGTACTTCATTGCAAAGTATGATCCAGAGTCTCTGTACATTGAACTGAAGAGCATGAATCCAAAGCCTGTGGAGACACCGACTCCTGTTTCAACCCCAACAGAACAGCCAGCAAAGACTGAAACTCCTGCAACAACACCAACCAAAGAAGAAAAGTCAACGCCAGGCTTTGAGGCAGTCTTCGCACTGGCAGGGCTTCTGGCTGTAGCATACGTCGCCAGAAGAAGGGCCAGGTGATTAAAGAATTTTCAAAATTTTTTATTTTTATTAACAAATTCTGCGAGCGTCTGTCCCGTCAAAAATTTTAAAAACAATCTTCAAAAAAAGGTGGGGCAATGAGCTTTGCCAGATATCTTGGAATCAGAATTTTTAATGCTTTATTAGTGCTAATATTTGTCACATTTGTTGTATCGATTCTGTTTGTCAAAGTAGCAGAGGATGATGCGAAAACGAGGATTGCTGAGGTAATAAACAATGAGGCAAGGAACCCGGCAATTTTGAGGCTTAAAGCAAGTGATCCAGAAGCATTTGAAAAATGGAAAAGCAATAGAGAAGAACAGCTGAGGAGAGAATTTGAGCTGGATAAGCCTTTCTGGGAGAGAGTAATATCCAAAACAAAAAATACTCTGCTGCTTAACTTTGGAAACGCAAGAAGCCCGGTATTTGGTGAGATAAAGGTATCAAAAATTATTGAAAAAGCGATTCCAAGAACAGTCCTGCTTTTCACGACTGCTCAGATAATTATAACGTTTATTGGCCTCCTTCTCGGTATAAAAGCAGCTCAAAAGGCCGGTAAGTTTGTGGACAAGCTTTTATCTGTTCTCGCCATGCTCACCGCAAGTCTCCCAATGTGGTGGGTGGGTATGGTCTTTATCCTTGCATTTTCGTTCCAGCTTGGAATATTTCCTGCTTCCAGCCTTCCAAATCCAAATCTGGAGGGTTTTGCCTACTATAAGGATCTGCTCTGGAGGATGGTCCTTCCCCTGATAACTGTGGTATTCGTCAGCTTTGGAGGCTGGGCATACACCACGAGGAACATAATGATCAGCACCATGCATGAGGATTTCATAACCGTTGCAAGGGCCAAAGGCGTTCCGGAAAACAGAGTTATATACGGGCATGCTCTCAAAGCAGCATCACCACCCATAGTTACCAACGTTATTATCGGTCTTCTCGGATCCTTAGGTGGAGCCATAATCACCGAGGCGGTGTTCAACTGGCCCGGTATGGGAAGGCTGTACTGGGTGGCTTTGCAGCAGAGTGAGGTTAATCTGCTCATGGGTGTGACTTACGTTACGGTTGCGCTCTTCTTGGCTTCGATGATAATTGCCGATGTGATTTACGGCTATCTGGACCCGAGAGTAAGGGTTGGTAGGTGATCTGGCAATGAGGCTCGAAGACGTCGTTGACAGCGCAAAAGATTTCCTGTATGAATTCAGGTATCAGAAGGGCGGAATTTTGGGGTTTATTTTGCTCATTCTCCTCATTCTGGCTGCGGTTTTTGCTCCAAACATCACTTCGCCTGACGTACCTGAGAGATGGTCAAAAGAGTTCTGGGTTGAAAACCCCCCGAACGTCCCGCCTACATGGATAAACTACTTTTCGTCGGAAAAACTGGCTCCTCATGAGATTCTCTCTCTGGATGACATGCAGGTGGAGGAGCTCGATGGTGGGGGAGTGCTGCTCAGGATTGTGTACAAAAACACGTATGATGTCCCTCCGAAGGATATAATTCTGCAGGGTTTTAATGTGTCTTCTTCCGATGCAAGAAATAAACCGCTGATGACGATCACTCTGAAGAGGCCGGATGGTAGCGAGGTTGTCCTCATTGAAGATAGAAAAGTTTCCTCCAATACGGTGATTCAGATAGCAACGAATACTGAGGTGAGAAAAAACGTTTTTGAGTGGGCAAAAAAAGTTTCTGGAGCAAAATTGTCTCCCTCGGAAGAAATAAAGCTTCAGGCGTTGATGGACACAATGAAAATTCTGTTTGGTAAAGCAGACGAAAACATATTTGAAGGAACCTCCCCCCTGCACGGAGATTATGTGTTTGAAGTGAAAATAACATATCAGGATGGAGATAACACCCTTGACCTTTCAAACTTAACAGCAATCTTTTCGGGAAGGACCTATGGGTTGATGGGCACCGATAGCAAGGGCAGGGATATCTGGGCAGGACTCGTGTGGGGAACGAGGGTTTCTCTGTCGGTTGGTATTGCGGTCGCTGTGCTGAGCGTCCTTATTGGGATTGTTTACGGTGTTGCAAGTGCGTATTTTGGAGGGTGGAAAGACGAGGCCTTGCAGAGGTTTAACGAATTCATGTTCTCCATGCCGGTATTACCAATACTGATTTTGCTGGGTGCATATCTGGGTCATATGGCTCTCTCCCAGATCGTTCTACTTCTGGTACTTTTCGGATGGGTCGGTGTTGCAAAGGTTGCAAGGAGCATGGCTCTTCAGATAAAGGAGCAGACCTTCGTTGAGGCTGCAAGAGCTTTGGGTGCTGGCTCAGGAAGGGTTGTCTTCAAGCACATAATGCCACAGATAATGCCCTACGCGTTCTCTCAGATGGCTCTTTCTGTTCCGTATGCAGTTATGACTGAAGCTGCCCTGAGCTTTCTTGGCATTGGTGATCCGACGGCAGTAACCTGGGGACAGATGCTTTATGATGCTCAGAATGCTGGAGCCACAATAAACGGATACTGGTGGTGGGTGATCCCTCCGGGCTTAGCGATTGCACTGGTTGGACTGGCTTTCGTGCTGATTGGCGTTGCGCTGGACAGGATACTGAATCCGAGGATGAGGACACTGTGAGGTGTTGAAGATGCTGCTTGAGGTTAACAATCTACGAACTCACTTTTTCACAACGCGAGGTGTTGTCAGAGGAGTGGACGGTGTGAGCTTTACTCTTGAAAAGGGAAATGTTCTGGGTCTTGCCGGAGAAAGTGGATGTGGAAAATCGACTCTTGGGTATTCGCTCATAAGGCTTGTCCCACCTCCTGGAAAAATTGTAGAAGGGCGAATTGAACTTGATGGCATGGAACTGGTGTCGATGAGCGAAAATGAGTTCAGGAAAGAAATCAGGTGGAAGAGGATATCCATGGTGTTTCAGGGAGCCATGAACGCTCTGAATCCCGTTTACACTATCGGTTACCAGATGATGGAGCCCTTCAAGTACCACACTGATATTCCTGAAAGTGAGGCCAAAGAGAGTATTGCGAAATATCTTGAGTATGTTGGTCTGGATCCTGAAATAGTGAACAGATATCCGCATGAGCTTAGTGGTGGGATGAAGCAGAGAGTAATGATTGCAATGGCTCTTCTCCTTGAGCCTGATCTGGTCATTGCAGATGAACCCACAACGGCTCTTGATGTCATCGTTCAGGCTCAGATAATCAATCTTCTGAAGAAACTGAAAAAGGACCTGGGGATCTCGCTTATTTTCATCACACATGATCTGAGCATTCTGGCAGAAGTTTCTGACAGGATTGCCATAATGTATGCAGGAAAGATAGTAGAGATTGGAGACAGTGACCGAATTTACAGGGATCCAAAGCATCCATACACTCAGAAGCTGCTTGCGGCTATTCCGAGAGTCCACGAAAAAGTTGATAAGCTGGAGTTCATTCCGGGTGCCCCGCCAAATCTGGCAAACCCTCCCTCTGGGTGCCGGTTCCATCCAAGATGCCCCTATGCAAGCAGGATATGCAGGGAAAAGGAGCCGGAGAGGACGATTCTCAGTGATGGGCGGGAGGTTTACTGTCATAATGTTTCAGGGTGATCATTATGGGACAGAATGTGGAGCTGAAGGTCGAGGGACTGAAAAAGTACTTCCCTGTTAAAAGGGGGATAAAAAGCGTATTGAAAAGAGAGCCTCCCAGATTTGTCAGAGCCGTAGATGGGATTTCGTTTGAAATTAGAAAGCAGCAAATTTTTGCTCTTGTTGGCGAGTCTGGTTGCGGGAAAACAACAACGGGAAAGCTGATAATGAAACTTATTGAACCGACAGAGGGAAGGATTTTTCTGAGAGGAAAGGATGTGTCTCATCTTAAGTCGAAAGATGAGGTGCTGAAATACAGAAAAACGGTTCAGATGATATATCAGGATCCCTTTTCTTCCATCAATCCGAGATTCAGGGTATATGATGTTCTGGAGGAGCCCCTTATAATCCATGGGGTGGGCGATAGCAGGTCAGAAAGGGAGGAGCTCATACACAGAGCGCTTGAGCTGGTGAGGCTAACACCTCCAGATGAATTTGTGAGCAGGTTCCCTCACATGCTCAGCGGAGGACAGAGACAGAGAGTTGCGATTGCGAGGGCGATTATTCTGAACCCGGAGTTTGTGGTCGCGGATGAGCCTGTTTCCATGCTTGACGTTTCAATCAGGGCAGAAATTCTTGAGCTTATGAGAAAACTGAGAAACGATCTCGGTCTGACCTACCTCTACATCACTCACGACCTCTCAACTGCAAGATACTTTTCAGACTGGATTGGAGTGATGTATCTCGGCAGGATAATCGAGATGGGTGAGGTTGACAGGGTGATTGACAATCCACTACACCCGTATACAAAAGCGCTGCTTGAAGCAGTTCCGGAACCTGATCCCGAAAGAAAGGATATTATCAAAATGCTTCCCATAAAGGGTGAAGTTCCAAGTGCCATCAATATTCCTCCGGGATGCAGATTCCATCCCAGGTGCATCCACGCAAAAGAGGGTCTGTGTAATGTTAAGCACCCGGAAACAGTGGAATTTGAGAGGAATCATTACGTCGAGTGCCATCTTGCCGGAAGCGTATGAGTCTCAAAACCGACATTAAGAAATTTTTGAAACTTTTAAGGTTTAAAGAGGTGAAAATCGGATTACTGATGCTGGTTTTTGCTGCATTACTGGCACTAATTTCGATGTATCCGTCTTATGTGAGTTTTTCTCTGTCCGGGAGCCTGGAAAAGCATGATGTGATGAGTGTAAATGAGATGCTACCTTCCGGGGATCTCAGAGGGGGTAAAATTGTACTGAGGTCAAATTATTCAAAGATCGTCATCTTCTCCACCAATTCCACTCTCGAAGAAACTTTTACCGGGGAGAAGATAATAGATCTCACCCAGCCCCGGCTCAAAATCTCTGTCGTTGAGGGTGCTGTGGATTATTCCCTCACGGGAAGTGTTGTTAGATATCCATATTCTCTCTTAGGCTATCTGGCTTTAATTCTGATGGTTTCTGGCACGGTAATCGTCAACATTGGGTTGATGAAAATCTTTTCAGAGCTTTAATCTGGCATTTGGGCGAAATTACTGGCCTTTCGTGTCATTTCCAACGACAGGTCTCGTCCAGTTGCCAAAAAGTATCCACCAGAGAGCCACAGATCCAGTTATGTAATTGCTAATGGCCATCCCAATCCACAAACCCTTCACACCCAGTCCTATTGTAATCGCAAACAGATATGCCAGACTGTTTCTCAGAACCCAGAGCCTCAACAGTCCGAACAGCATAACTGGCTTGGTATGTCCTGAGCCCCTTGCGATGGCTCTTGATGTGAGATAAACTGTGAAGAAGATAACTGACGGACCCATTATCAAAATGAAATCCGCAACCTGGTTTATAAGCTCCTCATCTCCTGGCGAGAACAGGGCCGCAACCTGATATCTGAACGGAATCAGTACGAGTATGCCGGCAGCCATTATGGCTGATCCGTAAACAGAGGTCCTCTTTGCGATGCTTTTGGCTCTCATGTACATTCCGGCTCCGAGACTCTGCCCTATCATTGTGGACGTTGCTCCCAGCATTCCCGCTATAAATACATGGAACAGGCTCAGCAACCTGTCCGCAATCCCCCATGCTGCAAGAGGGGCGGGGCCAAGGATGCTTATGATGTGGACAAGAATGACAAAACCGCTCGCCTCTCCCGCGGTCAGGGCAGAGATGGGGTAGCCTATTCTGGCAATCTGAACGATGAAGTTTCTGTCTGGCATGAGCGTACTGAGGGTCAGGTAATGGCCTTCAATGCCTTTCAGTGCAATATATGTTATTGAGACGGCCGCCACAATCATCTCGCTGATCACTGTTGCGATTGCGGCACCCTCTACCCCGAGAGCCTCGATCCCGAAATATCCGAATATGAATACCGGATCCAGTACGACGTTGATAATGACTCCGAGACTTCGGATCTTCAGTGGAGTCATTGTGTTTCCTGCAGCTGCATAAATCGCAGAAAAGCTCTCATAAATTGCGATGAAGGGTATGCCAAGCGAGATTATTCTGGCATATCCTGTAGCGTATTCGAGTGTGGTTTCTGGTACACCCACAACCGACAGAAATGACCTGACAGCGAGGAAACTCACGGCAGCTATGGGTATGCCAAACATTATGGAGAGTGTAAGCACCTGACCTCCTGCCTTGGTTGCCCGGCCATAATCGCCCATGCCCCAGTACTGTGATACAAGTGCAAGCCCCGCAGAGAACACACCAGCTGCAACAGAGACTATCAGCCAGATAACTGGCCAGGATGCACTTACAGATGCTAAAGCGTCTCTGCCCACCCTTCCAAGCCAGTATATGTCTGCCATAGAGTACATTATGTTCAGCGCTTCACTCGCTGCTATTGGCATTCCGAGCTTTATCATTACTTTCAGAATGCTGTCCTCGAGAACCCAGTTGTTTTTGCGTTCGCCATCCGATACGAATTCTCCCACGAAAATTGAAAGTTGTCTGGTTAATAAATATAATTGTTCTTCTATAATCAATAGAATTTTTGCAAACTGGTGCATAATCAGAACTTGTGTATCTTCTGTGCTGCATGTGTGGGTGTAGTTTCACACCAGATGGTTGGGATAAACGGTCTGACGAAACACTTTTCAAACTCTCGCATGATTTCACTTCAGCCCCCGTAGGGTAGTGGATATCCTGAGGGTCTCCGGAACCCTCGACCCGGGTTCAATTCCCGGCGGGGGCGCTCCATTTTCTGGTACTAATCCCTACCCCATAACTTTCAGTCCGCTCTATACAGATCTACTTTTCGAATCAGCTCTCCAGAAAACCCCTTTAAAGACTTCATCCAGATGGCAAACCGGGTTTATGAGGTCCTGTTAAAGCGATCGAGTGCTGCATGTATTCAAGGGGGTACCCGGCTTCTCTGTGACTGTTCATTTTAAACCTCCTGGGTAATTTGTTTGAATTTTCTGGTTTTTTGTTGTGCCAATAATATTATAATTTTACGCCTATTTATTTTTAATAAGTATTTTTTCTATTCAGTTTTTCTGACCATACTGTTTAGTATATCGAACTAATTAGAAACGTTTAAATATGATGAATTTCACACTTTAAAAAATTGGGTGGAAAAGATGCGAAAATCGATACTCTCTTGCGTTCTGGTATTTTTTGCCCTTAGCCTTGCGGGAGTTGTTGATGCTGAATACGATCCCCCCGGTCCTCCAGCAGTCGAAGTCAGAGTTTGGCTGCTCAGTTTCACTCCGCTCGACAACTTCGACGACGGGTGGAACGGCAAGTCCGACATTCGTTTCGAAGCATTCGGCAGCGCTAAGGATGGGGAGAGCTATTATACTTACTTCGAGTACGATCATGATTCTCTAAGCGGAAAAGTCACTCCAAAGAACAAGGAAGGTAAGGATGTGATGAATATCCTGTACAAAGTCCGGGAGTGCTGGCCTGTGGATCTGGAGGTTGAGATCAGGGCTACAGATGTTGACAACCCGCCAGTTGACCCTGACGACGATCTTGGAAGCGTGAAGTTCAAGGTGGACAAAACGCTGAATAAAAAGTTTTACAGCGTTATCATTCCAGGGAAGTTCCTTGTGAAGGTTTATGTTGAGGCAGTTCCTGTTAGAGAGGACTCTGACAGGTGTTCCTACTTTTTCGACCAGTCTGACACAAAATCGAGCAGCATAGTTACAAAAAGCGGGGCCAATATTTACGATTTCGAGCTTGCCAACATGCTCAAGATGTGGATAGCTGACAGAGGCTTCGCAAATATGCTCATTTTCTTTCAGCAGTGCTTCGGAGGGGGAATGACGGACGACATTCTGGAGAAGATTGATGGTGACATTGCAATAACCTCTGCAGCAAAACACGATGAGGTGGCTTACGGCTACAATGAGACAAATGTCGGAGTGAAGGTCGATCCGTTTTCGAGAGAAGTAATGTCGGGATTGAAGAGCGGAAAGTCAGCCAAGGAAATTGCCAGGGATGTCGAGAGGAATGACGATTATGGTGTGTATGGCGTGAAGAGGTACAGCGGAGATGTGCAGAAAAGCAGAGAACACACACAGTACAAATCCGAAGGGGATGGGGACAAGGTGCGGCTTGGGAAGAATGCTGATGGGAGTGGGGTGAAGAGCAAGCACGCGATAGTCTTCGCCGGAGATCCCGACGACACCTACGACTGGACTGAAGTCAAGGGCTTCGTGGACATGCTGAAGGGACAGGGCTTCTCTGACGAAGACATAGTGGTGCTGGCAGGCTCTGGAATGAGTGCTGCTAAACCATATGTGGATGGAGCTGGAACGAAGCAGGCTTTATGGAATGCGTTAAAGGATCTCTCCGGGAAAATGAACAAGGATGAGCAGCTTGTAGTATTCGTGACCGATCACGGCAACCTTGAAAAGACAGAAAAGGCACTTGATCTGCTCATAAGGGACCCGGTCAGGCAGCCAATTCCAGTGAAAAATGAGGCCTTGGGGAATGAGGATGTGTGGGTACTCGACGAGGACTTCCTGGAAATTCTCAACGTTACAGATAACAACGTGCCCTACATCAGCCTGATGATCTTACCACCTGCAGATATTATTGAAGAGAACCAGACTTCCGAGTTTCTGGGGAACGTCACACTTCATCTGAACGAACTCGACCTCGACCCAGAGATAATCGAGCCTGTTTATGCCCTTGACGAGTCACCAGACCTTGATGCATTTGAGGTGGTCTTTCCAGTCTATGATGAAGGGATTCTGGGCAGGGAGAACGTCATAGAGCTGTCCTTCGACCAGCCGGAGATGTTCAAGCCATTCTTAATCGAGATGCTGATAATCTCAACCGGCAGCATCCCGAGAATAATAGACGCTGGAGAGCCCGTTGTGGAGGAACCACCTCTTCCAGAGCTGGTATTAGAACTCACTCCAGTCTTTGATGTGGTGAACGGAACCCTGATTCTCTCTGACAGCCCCGTTCTGACTGAGGATGAGATTTCAGAGCTTATTGCCTCAGGAGACCTGTTTGTCCTGATGGAGAAGAAGAAGGACTGGTACAACAACAACACGAATCTGGTTCCGGGATTCATAAAGGACTGGCTTGGCAACACGAGGGTGAATGTGGAGATTTTGATGGATGACGGCAGCGTTATGGATATCTACATGGTTGTGGAAAACGCCTACATAAACGAATTCGAGAAAGGAAAATTGAGCGATGCCAGTGCGAAAGCAAGTTTGAGTGAGGAGACTGTCAGGAGGATCATAAACTCTGATGATCCTGTGGCTGAGGTTCAGAAAGCCTACAGTGATGGGGATATCCAGTACTCCGGCGTGGGATTTGTTGAGAGCATCAAGGTTGAGGTTGTGAAAGTAATTGTGAAGATATACTTCATCATAAGCGACCTTCTGGGATGATTTTAATGAACGGAACTTCCATTTACCTCCTTTTTGCTCTCTTGCTACTCAGCTCTTTCACCTTCGGGTGCAGTGATGAGGTGAGTCAGAGAGACGTTCAGGAAAGTGCAGACAGAATTGCCGGGATGGTGAGAGCTGCAGATATGGGTGTTGAAGAGAGCATGCAGGCTCTCGTAAATGGCAATTACGACGGAGCGAGAAGCTCTGCGATTAAAGCAAAGGAGCATGTTGGTGAGGCGAGGAAGGTTTACGGGGAGGTGGAGCCATATTTGAGTGAAGAAGACGCTGAGCTTCTCAGTACACTGATAGAGTATGAGGATAGGTGGGCGACGCTTTCCTACAAGACGGCAAATGTCAGGGAGATTGGAAGCTCAATCCTCGACCAGATGATTGAGGAGGATGCTGAGCTTACACTTCCGAAAGTCGAGCTTCTCGAAAGAGCCTACAGGGAGAATGCGGATGACTGGAATGAGCTTGCAGACTTCCTGAACGCCAACCTAAACACCCTGCAGAAGGCTGGCATTGGCACGGAGGAAGTGGAGATAATTTACGCTCTGTCAAACTCCACATACCAGCTCGCTAACTCTCTTTCTGAATACAAGGATATCCTCAAGACTCAGGCAGAAGGTTACACTCCTGTTGCGGAAAGGGAACTTATGAGCGCGGAAAACACAGAGTCTGGGTTCATATCCAAGAGCGTCGCAGATTTCTTTGAGAGCTTTGATGCTGACAAAAACGGGAAGCTCAGCATTGGGGAGGCTCAGGAGTTCTTTTACTGGGTGGAAAACAATGTGGCTTACAGGTACGACGATGAAGAGGCCGAGAACACGATTGTCGGGCTTGAGGTAGGTGATGGCAGGGAAGGAAAAGATTACAGACAAACTCCTGTCGAAACTCTCAGCGAAAAAGCTGGAGACTGCGAGGACATGGCGACGCTTGAGGTGGCATTTTACAGGTACTTCGGCATAGATGCCTATGTGGTTGGAGTAGACACTTCCACTCCGGGTTTGGTGGATCACGCAGCAGCCATTGTCAAGATAGGAGATGATGCTGAAGTCTTCAAGAAAACCCTCGGAAACCTGCTCTACTATGAGCTTGAAAATGTCAGGGACGTTTACGGGAATGTGATATCCCCGGGAGTCTACATGATAGTGGATAACTCCTATTCCGGGGCTTACGGATACATAAGTGGTGGGGTTGAGGAAGGGACTTTCACAATATACTGTGTCATACCTCTTGAAAGGGGCTATGGAGAGGAGTGGAGCGGGATAGTTGAGAAGTGTGTGAGCATGGATTAATGTTGATGCAAACACCACTATTTTTCTAAAGTTTGAAAGAAAGAATTTTAAAATTAAAACGACAAATTCTGATTTAATGCCTAAGGTAGTTGAAGCCGTTTATGAGAATGGAGTTCTTAGACTCCTCGAAAAAGTAAATCTAAAAGAAGGAGAAAAAATCAAGGTGGAAATAAAGAGGGAGATAGACCACCTTAAAGGGAAATACGGAAAAATGAAGGGAGATGAACTGCTAAAGCTGAGGGATGAAATTCATGACAGAAGAACACATTTTCGTGGATAGCTCAGCCTTTTTGGCTTTTTTGTAGATGGTGTGGATGTTTTTGAAAGGATTGATGCTTTGCTGGTTACATCAACGAATGTCATTGAAGAGGTCGTGTACGTGCTTGTGAAGATAAAGGCGAGTGATGTGACCGGAATTGAAAAGCACTACGATCTCCTGCGCCACCTTAGAGAATCCAAACATTACAGTGGAAACAGCAAAGGAGGTCATTTCCGATGTTTCGAATGTTCTCGACTACTGGGAGATTAAAGTCTTGCCTCCTGCAACGTATCAAGAGATGTTTGATGCAATCACGGCTTACGGTTTACTTCCAAATGACGCTCTTATAGCAGCAACCTGCAAGCACTATGGCATAAGGAAAATAGCCACTTTCGACGATGACTTCAAAAGGGTCTACTTCCTCGAAATAGTGGATATCAGATAGAATCTAACGCTACGGCTGTAGTGCTTTTGCAGAGGGTCAATCCAGTGACCCCTTCGTGCTCCTCACGTCTTCAGCTTCCTTCAAAGCCTGTCTTAACGCCAGGGCGAGGGCCTTGAATGCGCTCTCCATCTTGTGGTGCTCGTTTCTGCCCTTCACCTGCAGGTACACGTTTATCCCGGAGTTTCTGCAGAAGGTGTCGAGGAAGTGCACAGCGTTCTCTCCCTTTATTCCTGCATCCCCAAACTCTCCTTCAAGGACGAAGTAGCCCCTTCCGCTGACATCCACTCCACAAATCGCAACACTCTCATCCATCGGTACTATTGCTGAACCGAACCTGTATAGCCCCCTTCCCTCAATTACCTTTCTGAATGCCCTTCCGAGGGTTATCGCCACATCCTCTACGGTGTGGTGCTCATCCACGTGTAGATCTCCTCTGGCTTTAACCTCAAGCCCTATTCCTGAGTGAAATGCGAAGCTCGTGAGCATGTGGTCGAGGAAGCCTATTCCCGTATCTATCGCAATCTCTCCTCCTCCAAGGGAGAGCTTTACAACAACCTCAACCTCTTTCGTTTTCCTCTCAACCCTGACCATCTCAATCCTCCTCCAGAGGCAGCACATCTTCCAGCCTGAGTTTTCCGGTGTACAAAGCGCTGCCGATAACCACTCCAGCCGCACCAGCATTCTTAACCTTTTCGACATCCTCTACGCTTGTTATCCCGCCCGACACTATCACCGGTTTACCTATTGCCTCAACGACTTTTCTGACTGCATTCTCGTCAATTCCTTTCATCAGTCCCTCCACATCAACGTTGGTGAACAGGAAGCTGATGTCACACTCACTGTAAATCCTGGCAACCTCCACGGGAGTAAGGCAGGTATTCTCCTTCCAGCCCCGCACGACGACCTTTCCACCCTTGGAATCTATGGCGATGACAATTCTTCCCGGATACTCCTCTGCAAGCCTCTTGACCTCATCCGACCTTTCTATTGCCATTGTCCCCAATATGACCCTCTCGACCCCAAGGTCGAGCAGCCTTCTTGCCGTTTCAACGTCCCTAATCCCCCCTCCGACCTGCACCTCTGCAAACTCAGAGATTTTCAGTATTGTGTTCTCATGGGTAAGCTTTCCCCTGAAGCTCCCGCTCAAATCCACGAGATGCAGAACTTTCGCCCCCTTTTCAACCCATGATCTCGCCACGCTGACGGGGTCACTGTCTTCAAAAATTACATCGTCCTCCTTTCCCTGCCTGAGCTGTACGCACTTCCCGTCCTTGATATCGACGGCTGGAATAACTCTGAACATTCTTTCAGTTAAGTGCTATAATAAAATAAAAAAGTTTCGAGGAAAAACCTTAGTATTTTATTTTTGGCTTTCTGTAATTTTTTCTGGGAGTATCCAGCAATTCTTCGAACTCCTCATCGCTTAAAGGCCTGAAATCGTCAAATCCATTGTACCTTTTTCTACCTTTCAAGCCCGATCTGCCCCTCGTTCAGTTTTTACTGAGCTATTGGCAAACAACACATATATATTTCTTTTGCTGATTTGGGCATCTATGCCATCTCTTTTAAAGTAGTTAAGAAATATAAAATATTAATATACTATACTATCTATTTTAATTCTATCCTGTGTCTCTTTTTGAATTCGAGTTTTATCTTGAGTTTTTTACTGCTCTCGTGTTCGACCTCCACCTCTACAGGGAAACCATAGTCGAACTTCACTTCAATGTCGTCAACAAGCATGTGAATTGCATTTTCCTTTTCGATCTGTTCCGCGAGCAATCTCAGAAAGGACAGGAGTTCCTCCTTTGACATGTGTGTTTCAAATTCAAGTTCTGCAGTGTCTGCTTCTCTTTTTGCGTCTTTACCGCTTATTTCTATCATACTGTCACCTCTACTGAGTTATAACACGAAAGATATAAATTTTCTTAGGAATTTTATACTTGATATGGGTGATTTGCTGGAAGTCCTTGGTTCCAAAAAAAGATTGATGATACTCAGAAGTCTTAGCAGAGGGAACAGATGTGTTAGTGAGCTTATGGATGAGCTGAAGATGGATGGCAAGACTGCCAAATACCATCTCGACAAACTTGAACGACTGGGTATTGTGTCGAGCTATATCGAAGGTAAGAGAAAGTACTACCAGCTTATGAAAGAGGTCGTTATCGTGATTTCGCCGCCACCGAACAGGAAATTCGTTGTTGCAGCTTTGGAAAAACAGCCATCAGAAATAAGTTTATAATTCCAGAACGCTACTTGTCAGGGATGGAAATAGCAATACCCTCAAGTTCTTTAATAAATGAAAGGGATGAAAAAATAAAAATTTACAAGATCGGGCAGATTGCAAGAGCCTGTTCAATCTTTCGAGTTAAAAGAATCTATATTTATCCCGACCCTGACTTTGATGAATCTGATCTTATTAAAGAAGTTTTGGAATACCTTGAAACTCCTCAATATCTTCGAAAATTCCTCTTTCCTTTAAAAAAAGAACTCAAATTTGTTGGAACACTACCTCCTTTAAAAATACCATCTCATAAGCCAAAAGATTTAAAAATCGGTGAGGTGAGGGAAGGCATAATCGTCAGGGTTGCTCCTGACGGCACCGCGTGGGCAGATATAGGTACAAAAGCCCTGGCCCTCTACCGAGGATATGCAGAAAAGGGGGCCCGCGTGACCGTCAGGGTCTGTTCGAAGAAACCGTTGGTGGTGGAAGAGGCGAAGCCGAAAGAGTACTGGGGATATGAGGTTAGGAAAATTCGGCTTGAGAAGCTGGTGAGAAGGGAGGATGCGGTAATCACCTCCCGAAAAGGTAAGCTTCCTCAGCCTGAGGAAGTAAAAGTCAAGAGGCTCCTGATTTTCGGGAGCCCGGCAGAGGGAGTACACGAAATAGCCGAAAAGTTCGGAATAATCCTGGAAAATGTGGATGTGTGGAATATGTTTCCAAATCAGGCTACGCAGACAGTAAGATTGGAAGAGGCAATATTGGGAAGCCTTGCGATTGCAAACTATTTGAAGTGGGTGGTATGAAATGAAGGAACACAGGCCAAGAAGAGGTTCGCTGGGATTTTCTCCCAGAAAGAGAGCGTCCAGTATCATTCCAAGGATAAGGGCTTGGCCCGTAACCAATGATGTCAAACCGCTTGGTTTTGCCGGATATAAGGCTGGAATGACTCATGTTGTGATGGTGGATGATAGAAAGAATTCCCCAACCTATGGAGAGGAAATAGTGGTGCCCGTAACTGTAATAGAGGCTCCACCCATGAAAGTGATGGGTGTGAGGGTGTACAGAGAGACGCAGTACGGCCTGCAGATAGCTGGTGAGGTATGGGCGACCAATCTCGATGAGCACCTTGCAAGAAGACTCAACCTTCCAAAGAATGGTAAGAGTGCAGATGAGCTGAAGAACATCGAAGACATTGCAGAAGTCAGGCTCATAACCTACACCCAACCGTACAAGGTCACGGGAGTGCCCAAGAAAGTTCCAGATGTGATGGAGCAGAAGGTTGGGGGAGATGTAAACTCTGCTCTCGATTATGCAGTTTCAAAACTTGGGAGTGAGATTAGGGTTTCTGAGGTGTTTGGAGAGGGAGCATTCGTTGATGTTCTCAGCATAACCAAAGGCAAGGGCTTTCAGGGTCCGGTTAAGAGATGGGGCGTCATAACTCTCAATGCAAAGCATGCAAGAAGCAGCAAGCACAGGAGAGTCGGAACCCTTGGTCCATGGAACCCGCATCATGTCAGGTGGACGGTTCCGCAGGCTGGGCAGATGGGCTTCCATCAGAGAACCGAATACAACAAGAGAGTGCTAAAGATTGGCGAAAATGGAGACGAAGTAACTCCTGCTGGAGGATTCCCCCACTATGGTGTGGTTAGGAATGACTATGTGCTTGTTTCGGGCAGTGTACCGGGACCGGTTAAGAGACTCGTCAGGATGAGAGAGGCAATAAGACCTCCACGCGATGTGTATGAGGGTATAAACCTGGTTTACGTAAGCAAGTCATCCAAACAGGGTAGGTGAAGAGCATGAAGGCCAAGGTTTTTGATCTTAATGGAGAAGTGGTTGAGGAAATCGAATTGCCGTCAGCATTCAATGAGGAATTCAGACCTGATTTAATCAGAAAGGCAGTTCATGCAATTCAGAGTCATAGAAGGCAGCCTTATGGTCCAAATCCGCTTTCAGGTACAAACTATGCTGCTGAAAACTGGGGTCCAGGCCATGGATATGCAAGGGTGCCGAGATGGAAAAATGGTAGCAGGGCTGTGAAGGTCCCGCAGGCCGTTGGTGGTAGAAGGGCACATCCACCGAAAGTGCAGAAGAAATGGGATGAAAAGATTAACAGGAAAGAAATGAGGAAAGCCCTGAAGTCTGCACTATCCGCGACACTTGATCCTGAAATTGTCAGTGCGAGAAATCACGTTTTTGAAGGCGACCTGCCAAAAATTGTTGTTGATGATTTTGAGACTCTTGAGAAGACCAAGGATGTTGCGAACGCTCTCAAGGCTCTTGGAGTATTCGGAGATGTGGAAAGGGCAAGAGCGACAAAAAGGGTCAGAGCTGGAAAAGGCAAGATGAGGGGCAGGAGATACAAGATGAAGAAGAGCGTTCTCATTGTGACCGGAAACAGCTCCAAGGTTCTGAAAGCAGCGAGAAACCTTCCGGGAGTGGATGCTGTTGAGGTCAGAAACCTCAACGTTGAACTCCTGGCTCCAGGTGGACATGCCGGGAGGCTGGTTGTTTATACGAAATCTGCTGTAAACTATCTGGGGGAGTGGTTATGATACTCAAGGCATTCCTGATTACGGAAAAGACGACTATGCTTCTTGAGAAAAACGTTCTTACTGCGATAGTAGACATCAGAGCCGGCAAAAAGGAGATTGCGAAAGAGGTAGAGAGAAGGTTTGAGGTTGAAGTAGAGAAGGTCAACACCCTTATAACGCCCAAGGGTGAGAAGAAGGCATACATAAAGTTGAAACCTGAGTATTCTGCTGAAGAGCTGCTTTCAAAACTGGGTGTATTCTGAGGTGATCTGAAATGGGTAAGCGCATAATATCCCAGAATAGGGGAAAAGGAACTCCCACTTACAGGGCTCCATCTCACAGGTACAAGGCTGATGTAAGGCATCTCAAATTCACGGGAGACGTTGTTGAAGCAAAAATAGAGGACGTTGTCCACGACTCGGCCAGAAATGGTCCTTTGTTCCTTGTAAGGCTTCCAGATGGAAGGAAGGAATACGTTCTTGCTGTGGAGGGCAAGGGCGTAGGAGACAGGATTCAGGCTGGAGAAAAAGCTGGGATCGATCTTGGCAATGTAACCTATCTCAAAAACATCCCTGAGGGAACACCGATATGCAATATCGAGCACATTCCGGGTGATGGTGGCAAATTTGCGAGGGCAAGTGGAACCTATGCCTTCGTTGTGGCTCACGAGGAAGACAGAGTGCTGGTTCAGCTTCCGTCAGGCACCATGAAATGGTTCAACCCGATGTGCAGGGCGATGATCGGTGTGGTGGCTGGAGCTGGAAGGGCTGACAAACCGTTTGTAAAGGCAGGCAAGAAGTATCACAAGATGAAGAGCAAGGCAGCAAAATGGCCTCGTGTGAGGGGTGTGGCAATGAACGCTGTGGACCATCCATTTGGTGGCGGTAAGCATCAGCATGTTGGTAAGCCCAAGACAATCAGCAGAAATGCTCCTCCAGGAAGGAAGGTAGGTAGTATTGCTGCAAGAAGAACGGGTGTGAGGCGATAATTATGGCGCTGAAGAGTAAGGTAGTCAGGCCAAAAGAATTCAGGTATCGCGGTTACACGCTTGAAGAGTTGCAGAAGATGTCACTTGAGCAGATTGCTGAGCTATTGCCAGCAAGAGAAAGGAGAAAAATAAAGAGAGGCTTCACGGAGCAGGAAGAAAAGTTCCTTAGAAGGCTCAGGAAGAAAGGAACGGCAAGGACACACTGCAGGGACATGATTGTGTTACCTGAAATGGTCGGAAAGGTCATTTTCGTCTACAACGGCAAGGAGTTCGTCAGAGTAGAGGTGAAACCAGAAATGATCGGACACAGACTCGGTGAGTTTGCGCACACAAGGAGATTCGAGAAGCATTCTGGACCTGGTGTTGGTGCTACCAGAAGCAGTAAATTTGTGCCACTGAAGTGATGACCTATGGCGAGGGTTAATTATGCTTACAGGCCAAAGGATGAGCTGAACGCAGCCAAAGCGATGGGATATGAGATGCCAATAAGCTTCAAACATGCCGTGGAGATCTGCAGGGCAATTAAAGGAAAGAAAATAGATGATGCAATCGAGTACCTTGAAGATGTCGTTGCCATGGAGAGAGCAGTTCCCTTCAAGAATCACAAGAAAAAGGTAGCTCACAAGAAAGGCCTTGAGAAATGGTATGCTGGTAGATATCCTGTCAAAGCATCCACCTACATCCTCAAGGTTCTTGAGAATCTGAAGGCAAATGCTGAATACAAGGGACTCGAGCTTAACAGGCTTGTTATAACACACGCACAGGCTAAGAAAGGCAGAGTAATCAAGAGATACATGCCGAGAGCATATGGTAGAGCTACTCCGAAGTTTAAGATTCTCACGACAGTAGAAATTGTGGCCGAGGTGCGATAATGGCGGTGGAAAGAAAATTTGTTGAGGAAAGGGTAAGGAAGCTCAGGGTCAAAGAATGGATCGTCGATGAGGTCAGGAACGCAGGGTTTGGTGGGATAGATATTGTTAGAACGCCTCTTGGAACTCAGGTAACACTCTTCGTCGAGAGACCGGGTCTTGTAATTGGCAGGGGTGGAAGAAGAATAAAGAAACTCACTGACAGGCTCAAGGATTTCGGCCTCGACAATCCTCAGGTTGCAGTTGATGAGATCAAGAAGCCAGAGTTTAACGCTCAGCTCATGGCATCTCTCCTTGCAAGGGCACTTGAGAGGGGATGGTATTTTAGAAAGGCAGGATACAGGTTCCTTTACAGAATAATGGATGCCGGTGCAAAGGGATGCGAAATTGAGATAAGCGGGAAGCTCACGAGCGAGAGAGCAAGAACTGAAAAGTTTGTGGCAGGGACAGTCATTCATACCGGTGAACCGGCCGAGAGCATGGTTGACGAGGGATTCGATATTGCGATCAAAAAACTGGGTGTGTATGGCATCAGGGTCAGAATAATCCCGCCTGATGTTGAGCTACCCGACGAAATTTATGTCAGGGATGTGGAGGTACAGGAAGAAGAGCCGGAGCCCGTTTCTGAGCAGAAGGAAGAGGTGAGTGCAAATGAGGATGCAGGAGATCAGAGAAATGAGTAGAGAGGAAAAACTAAAAAAATTGAACGAACTGGAGAACGAACTTCTGAGGCTGAGAACTCTCGTAAGGAGCGGTGGAGCACTGGAGAATCCGGGCCAGCTAAGGGCTGTAAGAAAAGACATCGCAAGGGTAAAGCTCGCTCTGAGGGAAGAAGGCTACAGGGTATAAAGGTGCTGGCGAGAGACTGGATTGGACTGAGTGTTGAGGTGGTGGAGAGTCCTAACAAATTTGAAGCGGGTCTGAAGGGCATGGTGGTTGATGAGACGATGAGGACTTTGAAGCTGAAGACTGAAAATGGTCTCAAGACCGTTGCAAAGGAAGGAAGGAAGTTTGCAGTGATGGTCGAAGGACGCAGGTATCTTGTCGATGGCAGTCTGATCTCCTTCAGACCCGAAGAAAGAATAATGAGAGGTATGATGCTCGTAAGCAGAATGAAAGGGTGATGGTGGATGAGAGATATTGGAATTAATGTTAATCCTCCTGAAAAGGAATGTAACGACAAAAACTGTCCGTTTCACGGAAGTCTTTCTGTGAGGGGTCAGATATTCAGAGGCCGGGTTGTAAAGACATACGAAAAATCTGCCGTGATTGAAAGGGAGCTGATCAGGTACGTGCCAAAATATGAGAGATACCTGAAAAAGAGGAGCAAGATGCATGCACACAATCCTCCGTGCATAGATGCCAAGCCAGGAGACATTGTAACGATTGCTGAATGCAGACCGATAAGCAAGACAAAAAGCTTTGTGATAGTTGAGAGGGTGGTGGAGGAATGAAGGCGAAGAAAGCGGTTGTTCCAAGGGCGTTACCAACAGGAGCCAGGCTGGTATGTGCTGACAATACAGGTGCAAGGGAACTTGAGATAATCGCTGTTAAGACTTACAAGGGTGTGAGGAGGAGATACCCTGCTGCTGGGGTTGGTGACATTGTTGTTGTCAGTGTTAAGAAGGGCAGTCCCGATATACGAAAGCAGGTTCACTATGCAGTTATTGTCAGACAGAGGAAGGAATATCGCAGGCCTGATGGAACAAGGGTCAAATTTGAGGATAACGCTGCTGTGATCACAGATCCAAGCGGCAATCCAAAGGGAACTGAGATAAGAGGACCTGTTGCAAGAGAAGCAGCTGAAAGATTCAGCAAAATTGGCTCTATAGCCACGATAATTGTGTGAGGTGATATCATGTCAAAACAACCCAGAAAGCAGAGAAAGAAGGTATATGAGGCAAAACTCCATCAGAGGCACAGGTTCCTTCATGCGACTCTCTCCAAGGAATTGAGGAAAAAATATGGCAAGAGAACAATCAGGATAAGAAAAGGGGACAAGGTTAAGGTGATGAGAGGCAACTTTGCTGGGCATACTGGCAAGGTTCTCGAAGTTGACATGAAAAGACTCAGGATCCTCATCGAGGGTGTTGTGGTTAAGAAAGCGAACGGTGAGGAAGTTTCCCTGCCCACCCATCCATCCAACGTTATGATTGTCGAGCTTGGAGAGGGAGATGAGGTTAGAGAAAAAATCCTTAAGAGGTGATTTTCATGCATCAGAAAAGATTAAGCGCACCGAAGACATATAAAGTTCCAAGAAAGGTTAAGAAATGGTTGGTGAGACCTTCACCGGGCCCTCATGATAGGAATGCTCTTCCACTTTTAGTGGTTGTTAGAGATTTCCTCGAACTTGCTGATACTGCAAGAGAGGCGAGGAGAGTGATTGCCAGTGGCGAGATTCTGGTTGACGGCATTCCCCGGAGAGACTACAAATTCCCGGTAGGCTTTTTCGATATAGTTTCGGTTCCAAAAATGGATGTCAATTACAGGATCGTCTTCGACGAAAAGGGCAGATATGTTCCAATAGAAGTGGAGGACCACGATAAGAAGCTTTACAGAATCAACAATAAAACCACGCTTAAAGGAGGAGTGGTTCAGCTCAACCTGTTCGATGGGACGAACATAATTGGCTCAAATGAATTCAAAACAAAGGATAGTGTTCTGGTAAAGATTCCTGAGAAGGAGATCTTGCAGCATCTCAGGTTCGAAGAGGGCGCTCTTGTAGTTGTTACAGGAGGCACACATGCAGGTGAACTTGCAAGGCTCAAATCGTACAAGGTGGTCAGAGGTTCGGCACCAAATCTCGTGACAATCGAGATCGGGGGCAACGAGTACACAACAGTTGAACAATACATTTTCGTTGTTGGCTCAAAGGATGATGAAAAGCCAGTGATCGATCTGGGGGTGTAGCTAAATGAATCCGATGAGAGAAGTGATAATTGACAAGGTCGTTATAAATATCGGAGTCGGGGAGAGTGGGGAAAGACAGAAGAGGGCTCTTCAACTCCTTGAGGAACTCACCGGAAAGCAGCCAACCTCAACATATTCAAAGAAGACGATCAGAAACTTTGGAATTCGAAAAGGTGAAGCAATTGGTGCTAAAGTAACTCTCAGAGGTGATGATGCTCTTGAATTCTTGAAGAGAGCCCTAACTGTCAAGGAATTCCGGCTGAGCAGAAGGCAGATTAGCGATGGAAACTTTTCATTCGGCATTCAGGAGCATATTGACCTTCCGGGTGTTGATTACGATCCGGATATGGGCATATATGGAATGGATGTTGTGGTGTCTCTCAAGAGGAGGGGCTACAGGGTTGCGAGAAGAAAAATTGCGAAGAGCAAGATTGGTAAACCTCATAGGGTAACTAAGGAAGATACGATAGAGTTTCTCAAATCACTCGGTGTGGAGGTTGAATGATTATGGCGAAGGAAAGAACCAAGAGGTTTGGTAGGAACGCTAATCCCTGCAGAAGATGTGGGAGAAAACGAGGCGTAGTGCGGAAATACGGTCTTTACCTCTGCAGGCAGTGCTTCAGAGAGGTTGCTAAGGAGCTTGGTTTTAAGAAATACTGGTGAGGTGGTATAATGCAGCTTGATGCAGTATCAAACGCAATGTCAGCAATAAAAAATGCAGAGGTCATCGGAAAATCGAAGGTGGAAATAAGGCCAGCTTCAAAGCTTGTCGGTAAGATTCTCGCGGTCATGAAGGATTATGGCTACATTAAGGGCTTTGAAGTCAAGGATGATCCCAAAGGTGGTGCGATTGTTGTTGAACTCAGCGGGAGAATCAATGATTGTGGTGCAGTGCGGCCGAGGTTTTCAGTGAAGAGAACAGAATACGAAAAGTTTGAAAAGAGATATCTGCCTGCGAGAGATTTTGGAATCCTCATCGTCTCGACAACTGAAGGTGTGATGTCCCAGAAAGATGCCATAGAAAGAGGACTGGGCGGGGTTTTGCTTGCTTACGTCTACTGAGGTGGTTGCAATGGAAGAAAGGTTTGTAGAGGTACCAGAAAATGTCACCCTCGAAATTCAGGGAGATGGAGTTAATGGATATACTATCAAGGTTAGCGGACCTAAGGGGAACAATGAGCGATTTCTGAAGTACAGAGGCATTTTCATTGAAAAACTTGACGGAAAGGTCAGGGTGTACACTGAGGACAGGAAATCGAAGGTTAAGGCCATGGTGGGTACTTTTGCCGCTCACATCAATAATCTGATCAGGGGTGTTACTGAAGGATTCGAATATAGACTCAGAATACTCTATTCCCACTTCCCCATGAAGGTAAGGGTTGAGGGCAAAGAAGTAATTATCGAGAACTTCCTTGGAGAAAAACATCCAAGAAAGGCAAGAATATTTGGCAGAGCTGAGGTAAAAGTACAGGGTAATGAAATTATCGTAACCGGCGTGGACAAGGAGGAATGTGGTCAGACAGCAGCAAATATTGAGCAGGCTACAAAGAAAAAGAATCTGGATATTAGAGTGTTCCAGGATGGAATTTACATTGTTGAAAAGCCGTGAGGTGGTTTGAATGAATCCAAATCTGCCAAAGGAAAAAGTTAGGCTTCTAAAGCTCAGAAGAAGGATGAAATCGAGAAAGCCTGAATTCAGACACTTTGAAGCTCATAAAAAGCTCAAGCTCAAAGACCTTGGATGGAGAAGGCCGAGGGGCAGACACAATAAGTGGAGAGAAAGATATGGTGGAAAGTGGAGTGGCAGAGTACTCCCGAACCCGGGATTTTCATCGCCTGCAGGAGTACGGGGCTTGCACCCATCGGGATACGAAGAGGTGTTGATCCACAATCCAAAGGAGCTTGAGAGTGTGAACCCTGAGTTTCAGGCAGTAAGGATTGCATCAAGGGTTGGGCTTAAAAAGAGGCTGTTGATTGAGGAAAAGGCCAAGGAATTGGGAATAAAGGTGCTCAATCCGGTTAAGGGTGATTGAAATGAATCTGAAATTCCAGAGGAAGTTGGCAGCTGAGATACTTGATTGTGGCGTTCACAGGGTCTGGATGGACCCCGATGCTCTTGACGAGATTGCGGGCGCAGCAACAAAAGAGGACGTAAGAGAATTAATTGAGAGAGGGCTGATAAGGAGAAAGCCTGTAAATGGCATAAGCAGAGCGAGAATAAACAAGAGAAAAGCCCAGAGAAAGAAGGGGAGACGGAGAGGTCATGGAAGGAGGAAGGGAAGAGCTACTGCAAGAATGCCCAGGAAGAGGGCATGGATCATCAGGATCAGAGCCCTGAGAAAAAGACTCAGGCAGCTTAAGGAGGAGGGAGCTCTTGATGCTAAGACTTACCGGATGCTTTACAGGAAGGCAAAGGGTGGCGAGTTCAGGAGCATAGCTCACCTTAATCAGTATCTTGAAACACATGGTTTGCTGAGGTGATTTAAATGGCAAAAGGTCCAGCATATAAGGTTCCGTACAGGAGAAGGAGAGAGGGCAAAACAAATTATAGGAAGAGGTTGAAACTCCTCCTTTCAAGAAAACCAAGACTAGTTGTCAGAATTACGAATAGGAGGGTCATCGCTCAGATTGTGGATTACCATCCAGATGGTGACAGGACTCTCGTTTATGCGGATTCAAAGGAGCTTGAAAAATATGGATGGAAAGGGGATCTGAATAACACACCCGCTGCGTATCTCACTGGCTTGCTCATTGGTAAGAAGGCGCTTGGTGCAGGAATAGAAGAGGCTATCCTCGATATTGGCCTGAAGACTCCGTCAAAAGGTGCAAGAATCTTCGCTGTGCTCAAGGGTGCGGTTGAAGCAGGCCTCGAGGTTCCGCACAGTGACGGAATACTGCCTGATGATTCTAGGACCAGAGGTGAACACATCGCGCAGTATTACGAACAGAACCCAGAAAAATTCTCGGAATACGAAAAGAGAGGGTTGAAACCTACAGAACTTCCCGGCCATGTTGATGATGTAAAATCAAAGATTATGGGGTGATTGAATGGAGTGGAAACCACGAACCAGACTGGGGAGACTTGTAGCAGAAGGAAAGATAAAGACGATTGATGAAGCAATAGCCAGTGGCCTTCCATTAAAAGAGCCGGAAATAGTTGATGTTCTCCTTCCTGACCTTGAAGATGAAGTTCTCGAGATCAATCTTGTTCAGAGAATGACCGACAGCGGCAGGAGGTTGAAGTTCAGGGTTACCGCTGTTGTGGGTAACAGGAACGGTTACGTTGGCATTGGTGTGGGGAAGGCGTCTCAGGTAGCTCCTGCAATTCAGAAAGCAATCAGAAATGCAAAAATAAATCTTTTCAGGGTTCAACTTGGATGCGGCTCCTGGGAGTGTGGTTGTGGAGGAGAACACAGTGTTCCTGCGAAGGTCAAAGGAACGGCAGGAAGCGTTGAGGTTACGCTCATTCCCGGACCAAAAGGACTTGGACTTGTTGCAGGAGATGTTGCAAAGAAGGTGCTTGAGCTTGCTGGAGTCAAGGATGTCTGGACCTTCACAAGGGGTCAGACCAAAACAACAATAAACTTTGCAAAAGCTACTTTTGAAGCGCTCAGGCAGACTGTATATCTCAAGAGGTGATTGTGATGCTGGCAGTAATCAGGCTCAGAGGTCAGATAGATGTTCATAGGAAAATTAAGGACACCCTCAGGCTGTTGAGACTTCATAAGAGGTACCACTGTGTCATTGTGCCGGACACTCCATCCTATCGTGGAATGCTTCAGATCGTGAAGGATTATGTGGCTTATGGTGAAATAGATGCAGAAACACTTGCATTGCTTTTGAGAAATAGAGGCAGGCTTGTTGGCAACAGAAAACTCACGGATGAATACGTTAAGGAGAAAACGGGATATGAGAGCATCGAAGAGTTTGCAAAGGCTGTCGTTGAGGGTAAAGCAAGTCTGAAGGACTTGCCAGAGCTTAAGCCTGTGTTCAGATTGCACCCTCCCAGGGGTGGACTGAAGAGCATCAAGTGGCATTACGGATATGGCGGAGATCTGGGATACCACGGTGAGGATATCTCCAAACTGATTTACAGGATGAGGTGATTGCAATGCCAAAAAAGAAGGTCAAGAAGTTTAGAGGGTCGAGAACGTGTGGCAAGGGCAGGGAGAACAGGAACAGGGGCGGAGGAAACAGAGGTGGAAGAGGTAACGCAGGCGCCTTGAAGCACAAGTATATAAAGACAGTCAAGCTCGCAAAGGCAGGCCTTTATGAAATTGGCAAAAGCGGGTTCACGAGACCAAAGGTCGTGAGAAGAGAGTACATCCTTCAGAAGGAGCTTAAGGAACGACTCATGGAACTCAAAGCAGTCGGCGCAATTGATGATTACCTTTATGCTTACCTGAAATCAAGGCCAGACCTGAACGTGGGAGACCTGGATGCAATCGCCGACAGACTTGTCGAAAATGGGCTGGCGGAGAAGGATGGTGACGTTTACAGGATCAATCTTGCAGATCTCGGGTACTACAGACTGCTCGGTTCGGGAAGAGTCAGTAAAAAGCTTGCAATATCTGTTGAGTATGCCACACCAAAGGCCATTGAGAAGGTTGAAAGCGCAGGAGGAAAGATTGAGACTGAGTCCTAATCTTTATTTTTATCGGGGGGTTTAGATGGTCGACTACGTTCTTAGGGCCTTACAGCCTTATTTTGAGAGGATTCCAAGTGTTGCGAGACCTACAGAGCACGTTCCATTTAATCAGAAGTTGATGTGGACGCTTACGATACTCTTGCTGTATTTCGTTCTATCGAATGTTCCTGTTTTTGGACTGGACCCAAGCTCCATTGATATTTTTGAGCAGTATAGAGCATTGTTTGCTGGAGCAACAGGCTCTATAATTGCTCTCGGTATCGGACCAATCGTTACTGCGAGCATCATATTGCAGCTCCTTGTTGGTGCAGGTATAATCAAACTCGATTTGACCAACCCAGATGACCGAGCAGCATATCAGGACTTTCAGCGATTTCTCGTATTTGTCATGATCGCTGTCGAGGCACTGCCTCAGATTCTGGGTGGCTTTCTCAAGCCCAACCCGCTAATTGCCGAGCAGCTTGGTGTCTCTCTTGCTGTAGTTTCGCTTCTCATATTCATCCAGCTCTTCATAGGCGGCACTCTAATTGTTTACATGGATGAAGTCGTCTCTAAGTGGGGCATAGGAAGCGGTGTCTCGCTGTTCATTCTCGCTGGTGTTGCCCAAAGCATTATCACGGGACTTTTCAACTGGGTTGTCCCACCGAATTCGGCAATGCCCGCAGGTATTATCCCGAGATGGTTCTGGATAGCACAGAACTATGGTGGAGAAGCTTTGCTGACTGCAGATGGACTCAGATTTCTGCTTGTTGATGGTGGGATTCTTGCGCTGATAACTACTGCAATCATCATAATCCTGGTAGTTTATGCGGAGGGAACCAGGGTTGAGATACCTCTTGCTCATGCGGCTGTAAGAGGTGCAAGGGGCAGATTTCCAATAAAACTGATTTATGCCAGCGTTCTGCCGATGATCTTCGTGAGGGCACTGCAGGCCAACATACAGATCTTCGGAATGCTGATGTATAACAGGGGGATAACTATCTTTGGTGAATATGTCGGCAGTAAGCCCATAAGTGGTTTGATGTATGTGATATCCCCCGTAAGAGGTCCCCAGGACTGGATACCATCTCTTGTTAAAGCAAGTCCGTATTTTGCAGACCTGCCCGAGTGGATGATCATTCTCCGACTTCTGGTTGACGCTTCAATACTTGTTGCTGGAGGTATACTTTTTGCTATCTTCTGGGTTGAGACGAGTGGTATGGATGCCAGAACTGTGGCGAATCAGATTGCGAGGAGCGGGATGCAGGTACCGGGCTTCAGAAGAACTCCACAATCGCTTGAAAGACTTCTTGAGAGGTATATCCCCAAGGTTACAGTGCTTGGCGGTGCGGCAATTGGTCTGCTGACTCTTGTCGCCAACATGCTCGGAACAATTGGTGGTGTTGGTGGAACAAGCCTGCTCCTTGCCGTGAGCATTGCATACAAGCTCTATCAGGACCTTGCCAAGGAACAGCTAACTGAGATGCATCCGCTTGTTAGAAGAATGCTTGGTGAAGAGATATGAAGGACGTTCTCAAAAATTTTTTACGTGCCCTTGGCATAACAATTTTTATTGGTATATTCATAAGCCATGATTTTCGAGTAGCTCTTGGCAGTGTCCTTGCTCCGTTTCTTGATCCCATGTACGAACAGCTTGGAGTTCTCTATACTGTCATGATTCTTGCAGTGTTTACTGCTTTTTACAGCACGCTGATTCAAAAGCTGACAGTGGATTACAGCAAGATGAAAGAAATTCAGCAGAAGGTGATGGAGTTTCAGAAAGAGTACAGTGACGCCGTAAAGAAAAACAATCAGGAGAAGCTTAAAAGGCTTGAGAAAGATAGAGACGAGGTTATGAGACTGCAGTCCCAGCTGATGAGCATGCAGTTTGACCCCATGTTCTATACTGTAATTGTTACGATACCGATTTTCATGTGGATGTACAAGATATCTACCTTGAACCCAATAGTCAATGTGCCCTTTGCAGGAGAAATCCATGTGGGGCAGTTCTATCTGATATTTCCGTGGTGGATCTGGTGGTACATGTTCAACTCAATCGTCTTTGGCCAGGTGGTAAGAAAGGTTCTTAAAGTGGGAGTGTAAATTCAGAGGAAATGAGGATAACTATTTCAGGCCCTCCCGGAAGTGGAACGACCACCGTGGCAAGGAAGCTTTCAGAGAAACTCGGTTATCCTGTCATATCTGCCGGAGAGGTTTTCAGAAAACTTGCCAGAGAACGTGGGATGAGTCTTGAGGAATTCAGCAAATATGCTGAAAACAATCCTGATATCGACAATTTGATCGATAAACGTCAGAGAGAGGAAGCACTCAGGTATGAAAATGTGGTTGTGGAGGGAAGGCTGTCGGGCTGGATGGTGCCGGCTGATTTGAAAGTCTGGATTTACTGTGACAAGGAAATAAGGATTCAGAGGATCGCAAGGAGGGAGAAAAAGCCGGTAGAGGTTGTCAGGAATGAGACTGAGGTCAGGGAGGAACTTGAGAAGCGGAGGTACCTGAAAATTTATGGGATAGATATCGAGGACAGAAGTCTGTACCATATCATGATTAACTCGGCTAGGTTTACAGCAGATCAGATTGCTGAAATGATCCTCAGGGCGGTGGAGCTGATATATGATGAAAAGAATGGTTCCTGATTTTGAGGACAGATTTTATATCAGGGAGGAGGGAGAACCGGGAGAGCATGGAATTTACCCTTACCATCGGCCAATGAGGGAATACATAACGAAAGGACTCGTTTGTATTGACAAGCCAATGGGTCCGAGCAGCCACGAAGTTGTTGTCTGGATAAGAAAAATACTTGAGGTTGAGAAAACGGGGCATACGGGTACGCTGGACCCAAGGGTTACAGGAGTTCTGCCTGTGCTGATCGAAAACGGTACGAAGCTCGTCAAATACCTTCAGGAGTCTGATAAAGAGTACATCACCCTGATGCATTTGCATGCTGACGCAAGAAAGGAGGACATTGAGAGGGTGATGAAGCTTTTTGTCGGGAAGATCTACCAGAGACCCCCTCTGAAATCTGCTGTTAAAAAGAGATTGAGGATTAGAGAAATTAAAGATATCGAAGTTCTCGAAATTGATGGGAGAGATGTGCTTTTCAGGGTGTTGTGTGAGGCAGGAACATATATTCGAAAACTCTGTATCGACATTGGTGAGGTTCTCGGAACCGGGGCGCACATGCAGGAATTGAGAAGAACAAGGACGGGAATATTTGATGAAAGCAATACATATACTCTTCACGACCTCCTTGATGCATACATGTTCTGGAAAGAGGACGGCGAGGAGAAGTACCTCCGGGAAATCATAATGCCCATGGAAGAGGCAGCAAAAACAATGAAGAAGGTAGTGATCAAAGATACTGCCGTGGATGCACTCTGCCATGGAGCAGATCTGACCGCAAGGGGAATGCACTACATCGAAAAGTCAATAAAAGCGGGCGATGTTATCGCTCTCTTCACTCTGAAAAATGAGCTTGTGGCAATAGCAAAAACAATTGTTTCAGCTGAAGAAATGTTCAGGATGAAAAAAGGTGTGGTGGCGAAAACGCTTAGAGTGATCATGGAAAGGGGTACGTATCCTCCATACTGGAAGGGAAAGGGAGCAGGGGAAATTTAAAGTAAAATATAAATAATATTCGACTAAATCGTAAAGAGAAGGTGGTAACGATGATTGATGTAATTATGGACGGTGAAGTTCTCAGGGCTGTTACAAGGGCGATGGTGGCTCTTGTCAGTGAGGCGAGATTCCACTTTCAGGAGGAGGGGCTTCATTCACGGGCTGTAGATCCGGCAAACGTTGCGATGGTGATAGTGGACGTTTCAAGGGACAATCTTGAGGCATATTCAATTGATGAAGAAAAAACAGTTGGTGTTGATGTTAACAGGATTTATGACATTGCAAAGGGTATAAAGAAGAACGAACTGGTTGAGCTTAAGGTGGAAGATGAGGCAACACTCAAGGTCAAGTTTGGAAGTGTTGTTTACAGCGTGGCACTCATTGATCCATCGGCAATAAGAAAAGAACCCAAGATACCAAATCTCGATCTGCCAGCCAAGATCGTACTTGATGCCGGAGAGTTCAAAAAGGCAATTGCGTCAGCCGACAAGATAAGCGACCACGTAGTTTTCAGGAGCGATTCGACAGGTTTTTACATTGAGGCTGAGGGTGATGTGGACAGGATAGTCTTTCACATGAGTGAAGCTGAGCTCATTGAATTTAACAAGGCTGAGGCAAGGAGCATGTTCAGTGTGGAATATCTTAAAGAATTCATAAAAGTGGCCGGAACAGGAGATTTGCTTACGGTCCATCTTGGAACGAACTATCCAGTCAGACTCGTCTTTGAGGTTGCTGGAGGAAAGGCGAAGGTCGAGTACATACTCGCACCGAGAATAGAGGCAGAATGAAGTTGCTTCCGATTTTACCTTATATTTCTGACTATCCTTTTTTAAAGCCGTCTAAGTTTCTGGTTGAAGAGATCAGAAAAGGAGTTCTTTTTGACTATGCTCTTGAACAGGCAGAGGAAATACTTGCTGAACTTTTAAACTCAGGAAAGTATGAATTTTCTCCTGAAGAAAAGTCCTTTTCATGTCTTACCTGCGAAAAGCCGTGCAGAGACGTTTGTACTAAATATGCCATGGGTGAGGGGATAAAATGGGACAGGTGTGATTTGTGCGGAGAATGTTTCAGAAATTGTGATTTCTCAGCGGATCCTCAGATTTACAGGGAGTATGAAGCAAAGGCAAAGTTATCTGTACTTTCATACCTCATGATGCGTTCGGCAGTATCAGGATTTGGTGAAGCAACGAGGAGAAGGTTTTCCACATCTCTAGCCAGAGCTTTCAGAAATGCCATGGAACAGGACGTGAGCGAAGTCCTGCCGGAAATAGTTGCCTCAAATTTTGGCATAAAAATGATAAGAGACGAGGGTCTCCTTGTTCACGTGTCCGATTTTTTAAAAGCGAGTTCGAGAATTAAAAGCCCTGAGTGGAAACTCATTTCGAGAAACCTCTCTACCGGGTATGTAGAGGTAAAGAAAAGTGAGCTCTACAGAATAGTGGAAGAGCATCTCAGAGATTTGCTTTTTGAGCCATTTCCTTATGATATTGAAGGTATTGAAGCCCTGAAAAGAATTGTTAGTGAATATGAGCTGAGCAGAAGGGGTGATGACATAAAGGGAGTGCGAGACTTTGAAAGCTTTCCACCATGCATGAAGAAAATTCTCGCTGATCTCAAAGCTTCAGCTAACGTTGCGCATACGGCGAGGTTCGCTCTGACGACGTTTATGCTTCAGATCGGATTTTCAGTAGACGAGATACTTGAAATATTTAAAAACGCTCCTGACTTTGATGAGGAAAAGGCGAGGTATCAGATCGAGCATATTGCCGGAATGAGAGGAGCAGGAAAGCCCTATGATGTGCCTTCCTGCTCGACGATGAAGACTTATCTGAACTGCGTTGCCGAATGCAGGGTGAACCATCCTGTGGAGTATTACAGGAGGCGTGTTTATGAAAATCGTAGAAGAAAGTCTGAAGGGTGACCAGGGGGAAATAAAGCTAATTCCTGAATCTGTTGAGGATCTCTGGCATCTGAAATACATAATTGAACCTGGGGATGTGGTTTTCTCTCTCACCAAACGTGCGAGTGAAAGCTCAGATAAGCTAAGGAGTGATAAGCAGATGGTGACAGTGAGGCTGGGTATAAGGGTGGAAAAGGTGGAATTTCACAAGTTCGCCAACAGGCTGAGAATTTCGGGTGTGATAGTAGCGGGAATTGATGAATCAGGACATCACACCCTGAATATCATTCCGGGTAAGGAACTGAGCATAATTAAGGAGCGATGGAAGGATGAGCAGATTGAGAGGATAAAAGCGGCAGTTGAAAGCTCGAACCGGCCGGACATAGCCATACTTACGATAGAAGAAGGGGATGCTGTACTGGGTGTTTTGAGGCAGTGGGGCGTTGAAGAGGTAGCGGGAATTTCAAAGAGCTATGGCAAGGACAGAGGGGATTCCAGGAAGGAGTTTTTTGGAGATGTGTATGCCATGCTTAAAAACGTTGATTTCAACTATCTAATTGTTGCAGGTCCAGGATTTGCCAAGGAGGACTTCTACAGGTTTTTAAAGGATAAAGATCCAGGAATGGCTGAAAAAGCGATTCTTTCAGATGCTTCAGCCATAGGAATGAGGGGCTTTGTTGAGGTTGTCAGGAGAGGAGTTGTGGAGAGAATTGCCGGAGAACTCAGAATTGCAAGGGATGCAGAATACCTAGAAAAGCTCCTTGAGGAAATTTCGAAGGATGGAAAGGCCGTGTACGGCATTGAGGAAGTCAGGAAGGCATACGAATATGGGGCGCTGGAGATTCTTCTCGTTGCGGACGAGTTTCTTAGAGAGGAAAGGGAAAAATGGGACATTGACAGCTTTCTGAGAGATGTGGAGAACATGAACGGCAAGGTAGTCATAATGAGTAGCGAATTTGAGCCGGGGAAGCAGCTGATGGCTCTTGGTGGGATCGCCGGACTGCTGAGGTTCAAAATTTAGAGATTTTGTTACTCACTTTCAGTTGTGGATCCCATCTGCGCCATTTGCGATTGTCTCTCCTGCTATGTGAATGTCGAGGGCGTTTACACTCTTTCCGGATCTCTCAAAACGACTCTGTACTTTTTCAGAAGTCATGCTAAAGCATGAATCTGAGCAATTCGTAGCTCAGTGCTGCTGAAATGGGTATCGTGAGGTTGTCCTCCCACCTCCTCCCATCAAGAAGTGAGGAAATGAGCACTGAAATGAGCGCGTAAACCGGATTCACTGGCAGAAGAAGAATGAGGGTCAGGCATGGCAGGATGAATGCCGGAACTGCAAGCCCAGGTCTCACTCTCTTCACTATTCCTGCAACACCGTCTCCTGCAAACGCTGCAACTGCTGAAACTATGCACGCCTCTGTGCTGAAAAACGGGGTTATTGCTGAAAAAGCAACACCGGTGTATATGTATCCCGGGATTCTTTTTCTTTCGTAGTCTCTCAGAAGCCCGTCGATAGCTGTTCGTCTTCTTCTCCTCGAGAATTCGAAGAGAATAGCCGTGATGGTGATGGCCGCAACGATAATGGCCGTGAAGTCTTTCCCGAGGTAGATCATGGATGGTATGTATAGCAGGCCGGAAATGTGGATGGTTTTTCTTGCCATCTCTTTTTTGAGATTTTCTTTCATTAGAGGCCACCACCGTAGTTGCTCTCCACTCATCCGTCACCGTTTCATCGCTGCATTTAGAGTGGAGGTTGGAGGGCTTGCTTACACACGGGTTGATTTGGGGATGTTTTTTTCCAAGTTCTAAAAGTCCTGAGTAGGGTTTTTGACTGTGCAGTTCTTTATTCAAAGTAAAAGTCGGTTCTTTTCCACGGTTTACGAAATCTACTAATCCCAATTAGTACTAATGGAAATTAGTATTTGAGATTTCTCTTCCAAGCAAATCGAAATATCCGGTGTCTGGAATTCAGTACTACCAGCAGCACCAAGAAATCGCATACAATCCAAAACAACCCTGCTACCTAAGGGGGCTTTTAGATACAAATGGGGATTTAATGGGACGCTCTTTTCGATTCTGTTCAAAATTGGTTAGGGGGTTTTGCAAAAAAGTATATAATTTGTAGGATGCTCAATTTGGGTAGTTTCCAATTTCGAATGTTTTCTACGAGCCTCATCAGTTATTTGCCATTTCCATGTTTTTTATTTTCTTCTTCATTTTTGAACACAAAATTGATGGTGTAATCAGTCGTACTTCCATCCGGGAACGTCAGCTGGATGTTTGCAACTGTTGCTACAGTATCCTCGACCCAAGGGGGCATTTTAGGGCTTTCCCTTTCTCCATTGTCTCCAACAGGTGGCACTATCGGTAGCTGAAATACTCCGTTTGAATCGGAATACCATGTGAAGCTCTGGCTTATTGTTCCACTACCTGTATTATAAGTAATGTTCACTTTTATGGCTGCGTTTGGTACTGTGGTTCCTGTTATGTAAAATGAAGGCGAAGACTTCAAATCTCTTGTCGAAGAAAGATCTACAGTTACTGCAGACCCGTCCGAAAGTGTAGTAGATGACCCGTCGGAATCTGTGAGGTTGAAACTGCCGAGTGTATATTTTACAGGAGCTGGTTCATTACTGATGTTCAGCCCACTACCGGCGAAGTACATCAGCGTCTCGGTATCTGGGCTGACTGTGAAGTTTATCCACCTGTAACTGTTCGTGTCTGCAGACACTATCAAATCTGTTTCAGACAGTACGCTGTACAGGTGCTTCACATACCATTCGTACCCATCATTAACTGAGATGTTGAACCATGCACTATTTTTAATCCTGTACTCCCCAAACCCGTCAAGGACAAGTTTGGCGTTTCCGGATACTGTTTTCTCGTCACTCTCAAAAATAAGCAGCGTCACTTTGCCATTCTGATATAGGTCCATTCCACCAATATCGCTACCTCCAGCGAAGTACTCTCCAAGAATCATGGTCTCGGAGGGGACATTCATGTAGTGGTAGCGAGGTTCAAGAACAAACGCCGTTATGTTGATTTTTCTGGACAAGAGAGACGACTCCATTTCTCCGATTTTCACAATTTTTATGCTTGAAGATGCCTTACTGGGCGTGATCAGGAAAGGGTATTTCGGGTAATTGGTGTCGAGATATATGTTCAGGACTGAGGACCCATAATTTGCAGCCTCAATTATTTTTTCGTCCAGCTTTTCGAATTCTTTCTTTACTTCAAAGTAGTGCAAGCTCTCTTCATTCTTCAGCCACACTGGAACGAAAAACTGCTGAACTACTCCAATTCCACCAACAATTATCGCAAAGGCAAGCACTAACCCGAGGACAGGTGAAACTGCATGGTTGTTGATACTCCTAATTATTCTCATCAAATAGATATTTTAAAAGTCAAAATTAAAAAACTTACCGCATCTCATGATGAGTTTCTGCCGATGTGGAAAATTCGGGAAAAAGAAAAATGGGTTTTGCTATTCTATGCTTTCAAATCTATCCTTCAGCCTGTCCATGACCTTTGGCAGCGTGGTGTATTCCATATCCTCCATTGGCAGTCTGTGCGGCTCGAACGGGCCGTGCCTCCTCATGTACTCGGCAATCTCAACAGCCTTCTGTCTGGTGTAGTCGTAAGCCGGATCGTCGAACAGATCCACAGGCCCGACGAGCCTTCCGTTGGCAAGCTGGAATCCTGCAGCTATAACCCTTGGAGGACCGTCAAACCTGGTGCATTTGGAGTAGTGGAACGGCACCGGCATTAACGGGCCATTGTGGGAGCCGCGCATCCACCCGCTTACGAGATGCGGGAATGCGAACGGCTCCAGCACCTCTCCAACTGCAGGTAGCCCGCTCTGCGCTCTTACGAGGGCAACTGGATCATCCTTGCCCACATACTCCCCGGCGATCTGGTAGAGCTTCTCTGTGCTGATGACCGCAACAGGCTCATCTGCCGGAAGCTTTCCACCCTCTTTTGGAAATACTCTCTTGATGACAAACCTTGATTTAGCACCTATAAGCGCGAGAATGTCATACATTTCCTCAGGACTGTTCATTAGAACTCTCTTATGCTCATAGATGTCCCATATTTCGAAAACAAAGCCGTTATGGAGGTTTGGATCAATGACAAGGCCCGCTGTATTGAACGGATCGGCAAACATCCTGAAGATTGGCAGGTTGAATGCTCCTGGCTCTGTTTTATCCATCATGAACGCAATTACCGGTTCAGCCCCTCTTTCGGTGAACTCCATCTCCGCAACTCCCGGCCCCATTCCTCTCACGTTGCCGGAAAAAGCATCGCTCAAAAGGTCCTGACCCGCACCATAGAGCTTGAGTTCCTTTGCTATTTCGGTTGCTTTTTCAAAGGTATCCCAGGCGAGCTTGTGAATCTCTTCGCTGTCCACACCCTTTTTGTGGGTCATCACGAGCTCGAGATCGTCTCCCGCTCTGAATACTCTGAAGTCTATTATCAGCCCGCTATCTTTTGCGATGGACAGGTTTTCCTGGGCTTTTTCGATATGCTCGTCAGCTACAGTAACATGTCCGGGCAATCCACCGACATCTGCTTTGATTAGACTCACTGTAATTTTGCTCATGGGCAGAAATGGGTATTAAAGCTATAAAAGGTTTCAGGTTAATTTTATATACCACATACTCATAATTAGGTGCGAGGATATAATCACATTAATGATGAGGGGGAATTTCATGCTGAGAAGATGCCCAACTGGCATACCTGGATTTGATGAACTGTGTGAGGGAGGCCTCGTAAGGGACAGAAGTTATCTGATTTCAGGGCCTTCAGGTACTGGAAAAACAATATTTGCAATGCAGTTTCTGGTTAATGGTGCAAAGGAGTTTAACGAGCCTGGAATTTTCATTGCCACTGAGGAAAGGCCCCAGAATCTGAGAGAGAACTTTTCAGTTTTTGGCTGGGACCTTGAAAAGCTGGAAGACGAGAACATGCTTGCTATAATCGATGCGATGTCAGCAAAAATTGGCCTGCCAACCGATGAGAAATACATTGATGTCAGGCCATTTGATATAAGGAGTCTTATTGATAACATAATCACGATTCAGGATGAAATCGGTGCTTTAAGAGCAGCTCTGGATTCAACAACGGCGCTCGGTTTTTCAATTGCAGATCCTTCCAAGTTCCGAGTGGAGTTGCTCAAGATTTCAACCACTCTGGAGGTTCTCGGCCTGACAACTGTGATGACTGCGGAGGTAATTGAGAGCGGAATGATTTCAAGGTTTGGAGTGGAGAACTTCGTTACAGAGGGCACAATAGTGCTTTATTATACGCGGAGCGAGAATGTTAGAGTCAGGAGCCTCGAAATTTACAAAATGAGGGGAACGAACCACAGCCAGAAGATACACCCGTACGATATCACTTCTGGCGACATCGTTGTTCATTCGAAGGAAGAGCTATTCTGAGAGTGTATAATTTTTGTCCTTAAATTTTATAATGCTGTACTCGTATTTGCAGACACCTTAAGGGCATTTATTTCTGATTTGGGGAAGCTAACCCTACTTTTATCTGTCACTGGTTTTTTGTTTTTTAATTGAATATCTTTTGAATCCCGGAGAAGAGAGTGCTATGCACCAGTTTTCGATCTCTGTCTTTGCCTCGTCAATTATTATCATCAGACCCTTTTCGTCAAGAATCCCGGCAAGTTCTCCATGAAGGTAAAACCGAACGTCCTTTGTGCTGATTTCTATGTCCAGCGGCCCATCCGGAATGAGGATTACTGAGCCTTTTTCTATGCATCTTTCTTTAAACAGTATTTTCAGGACGGGTTTGATGGTCTGAACCCTTCTGTAGACTTTTTCCCAGCTCTGCGCCATTTATCTCATTCCCAAGGTTCTTTTTATGGATCTCCCAAGCTCTGAAATTGTGTGGTTCATTATGATCGCGTGACCAGCAATCAGTGTGTTGCATATTACCATCTCGCATCCCTGCGTTTCCCTTGAGAGCATGGCAAACGAAAAAAGCGTTATGGCAAGTGTGAGTTTCAGGAAGTGGGAATAGAAGTCCATGTGTTCGAGGATCATCCCTTTCACCAGCATGCTGTAATACTTGGAGAGCAGGTAGATGATGTATATCGACATCACTGCTGATATTATAAAAAGACCGTTGAGCGATATGGCGATGTGGTTGGCAATAACGCTGAACTGCTGGTTGAGTGTGTTGAGGTACATCCAGATCACTGCCAGCCCCATCACAAGAATGATGTTGGTCTGATTGAACTGGGGCGTTAGGAATTTTATTGAATTTTTGTGTAGGCTGAAGACGATTTTCAGAAACAGGTAGAGGATTATGGCTGCGTAACCTGCAAGCACAAGGCTGAAGTACGTTTTGGGTACGAATTTGGAGGACCCCGAAATGTATTGGGCAAGATTGACGATCTGAAGAATTGAGAGGATTGTGTAAACGACCATAAGTGCTATCAGAACCAGAAGTGTTTTATCTGCGTGGAGCTGCAACGACTGGGAAATCGTGTTTTTTCTTCCGTCTGTTGAGTTGAATATTGAGGCTATGTAAAGTCCTGCCAGTGATGTGAGAAGCGCAAGATAGACCTCAAGCATTGGGACACATTCTCTCTTCAACAAAATATATATCTTTTGCAATCTTGGTATTTGGGGGAAAAATTTATCATATGTTTTAGTGGCTTAGAATGTTTATGGACTTCAGGGATGATTTTAACGACCTGAGCTTGGACGATGGAGAGCGAAATATTGATGAATTTGACATAATGTTCGTCATATCTATACTTTTAAGTTTGCTGGTCTTTGCATATATTCAACTTTCATCCTGATAACATCTGGAAAGGATACATTGGTGAGGATAAATTATAAATTCATTATCGGGTCTGAGTGTGAGAGGGATTGGACATGAGTGTTGAGAGACTGTTTCTGCACGAGAAGGCTGTGGATATCATAGTGAAGATCTACGAGGCGGAGAAAAACGGAGAACTGGCTTACCCGCTCAGTATCTCCAGAGAGGTTGGCTCGCCTTACAGCTACATTTCCAAGGTTCTGGGAATTTTTGAAGATAATGCACTTGTGGAAAGTGAATTCGAAGGGCGTATCAGGAAGGTAAAGCTGACAGATGATGGCAAAAAAGTTGCAGAGCTTTTGATTCAGCTGAAGGGTTTACTCAACAGAGATTTTGTTGCAAGAAAAAAATTGAAAATTATTGAAGATGTTTTTATGAGTCTCGACGGTCACAGAGGTGAAAAAGCCCTGAGGATACTCTTACCCCTGAAAGCCGAACTTGAGAGGGTTGAGAGCAATGACAGAGAGGTAATCGAAAGGGTTGAAGAGCTGAGAAAGAGAATTGAGGAGATCATAAATGCCCAGTAGCATTTTGGTTGATTCCCTTAATTCTCTCGACTCGAAAAGAGATTTTGTCGTAGATACTCTCTCAAGGTTAATTGAAATTAAAGCGCTATCTCCTGAAAATGGTGGAAATGGAGAATGGGACAAGGCAGAGTATGTTGAAGGATTGCTGGATTTTGCAGATGATGTCAGGAGATATGATGCCGAAGATGAGAGGGCAAAAAACGGACTGAGACCGAACATAGTGGCTAAAATAAAGGGTAAGAGCAGCAGAACCCTCTGGATCGTAACACATCTTGACGTGGTTCCTGAGGGTGATCTGTCCCTATGGGAAAGCGATCCTTTCAAGGCAAGGGTGGAGGGAGACAGGATTTATGGCAGGGGTGCTGAAGATAATGGACAGGCCATAGTTTCAACCCTGCTTGCAGGAATGTTTCTTGCAGAAAATGAACCTGATCTCAGTTTTGGGATGGTCTTTGTTTCGGATGAAGAGACCGGTAGCGATTACGGTATTCAGCATCTAATTAAAAAAGGTATTTTTGGGAAAAACGATCTTTTTGTTGTCCCTGATGCCGGTAGCCCTGATGGCTCTCTGATAGAAGTGGCTGAGAAAACGATTCTCTGGATCAGGTTTGAGATATTTGGCAAGCAGGGACACGCCTCAAGACCGGACACGTCATTTAACGCAAGCAGAAGGGCCATGAAAATGCTGCTGGAACTTGATGAAATTCTCCATAGGCGGTATGATTACAGAAATGAATTATTTGAACCGCCCTTCTCCACTTTTGAACCTACTCGAAGGGAGAAAAACGTGGATAATGTGAATACCATCCCTGGACTGGACGTGAGTTACATGGATTGCAGGATTCTGCCAGACTATGACGTTGATGAAGTAATTGAGTTTCTGGAAAACTTTCTCGAGAGAAAGAGGAATGAGGATGGGTACGACTGCAGAATGGAAGTTGTTCAGAAATCGTGGTCTCCTCCCACAGATGAAGACGCTGAAATCGTTTTAAAGCTCAAAAAAGCGATAATGGATGTTAGGGGAATCAAAGCGAGGGCAATAGGTGTTGGAGGGAATACCTGCGCCTCGTTCTTCAGGAGAGCTGGTTTTGAAACTGCAGTGTGGAACACGAGTGATGAGACCGCACATCAGCCGAACGAATATGCAAGGATATCGAATATAATTGAGGATGCCAAAGTTTTTGCATATCTTGCTTTTGAGAGGTGATGCAGTTGTTTTACGACATCCGAGAGAAACCATTCATAATTTTCTGGGAATTAACGAGAGCCTGCATGCTTGCTTGCAGACACTGCAGAGCCAGAGCGATAAGAAAAAGAAATCCGAATGAGCTTACGACCGATGAGGCCTTTGGTGTAATCGAGCAGATAAAGGAGTTTGGTAGACCCTATCCGCTCGTCGTTTTTACAGGCGGAGACCCTCTGATGAGGGAGGACGTCTTTGAGATTGTTGAATACGCAACTTCCAGTGGCATCAGATCAGCAATAGCATTCAGTGGAACAAAGCTTGCTACGAGAGAAAGACTTGAGAAGCTGAAGGAGGCAGGTATCTCCAGAATAGCAATAAGTCTCGATGGCAGCAATCCTGAGATACATGATCATTTCAGGGGTGTAGGCGGAACGTTTGAGACGAGTCTGGAGATTCTTGAGATGGCAAGGGAGCTTGAAATATCTCGGCAGATTAACACAACTGTAACGAATTTCAACATGGCTGATTTGCCGAATATAGCGAAGATCGGGATTGAGAACGAAATCGCTCTCTGGGATGTGTTCTTTGTTGTGCCTACCGGAAGGGCAAAGGCCGAGTACATGCCGACTTCACAGGAATTTGAGGACATACTCAACTGGCTGTATGATTTGTCAAAGAGGACACCTCTCAACGTTAAAAGCTCCGCAGCCACACATTTGAGGAGAATTGAGTACATGAGGGACAGTGGAACATATGATTTACCTCACGGGGAACTTTACCACAGGCTCGCAGAGTCTCTGAGGGGTATGCCTGAAGGAGACTCCAAGGAGATAGTTTCCGGGGCGCATGGGAGGAGCATGGCAAGGGACGGCATCAGGAGGATGATGGGTATAACTGACGGTAGAGGAATGTTCTTCATAAGCCATGTTGGGGAAGTTTACCCGAGCGGTTTCCTTCCGCTGGTTGCAGGGAATGTTAGGGAGAAAAGTCTGAGAGATATTTACGGCAACTCAGACATATTTCTCAGCTTGAAAAATCCAGACAATCTCAGGGGTAAATGCGGAAAATGTGAATTCAGGCACATCTGTGGTGGTAGCAGAGCCAGAGCATACGCGATGACTGGAGATTATCTTGCAGCGGAGCCGAGATGTATTTACAGGCCTAAAGGAACCGAAGTAATAATGTAATTGCCCGTTTTTTTGCTGGTTTTTCTTTTTTGTGGGTTTCTGAATTTTATCTGTTTTTAATATCCTGCTCCAAAAATATCACGATTTTAAATTATAATAAATCCGGTCGATAAATTTAGCAAAACTTATTAATCATGGTCTTAATGGCTGGGGTATGGAAGCGGTTATCGTCCTTTTGCTCTCAGTGATTGCCTTAATCTTCGCACTGGGCGCATGGATCACTCGCGATAACTTCTATTCGGCACTATTCATGTCTGCAACGATGCTGGCCGTGGGTGCGATATATGCCTTCCATGGTATCTATTCGGTTTTCGTCCTGATAGCCTTCATATTCATTGGTGCTGTGGGTATTGTTACTGTGGCTCTTGCGGCAACGTACCGTTTTGTCAACCCGAGAAAGGTTGATGAACGGTGGCTTGTCGTTGGAGAGGTTATTGCGGTAATCCTCGCTGTAACGGTAGGGCTGAATACATTTATGGCAGGGGAGTTTTCAGATGCGTTTGATAAGATGCTTACGGACTATTCTGTTCTTGTCGCGTTTCTAATCGTTCTGACAACTCTGCTCATGCTCTCTGCAATAAGCATGCTGAGGAGGGATAGCGCATGATTGAGACTGCAACGTCTATCGGACTGCTTGTGATAGGGTATCTAATTGCCACATCTGCGAAGGACGTTATCAGACTTTTAATATCTCTTGAGCTGATGTTTTCAGCAGTTTTCCTGTCAGTTGTGCCTCTCTTCACCAACCCGTCTCTGATAGCTGAGGGTAATGCCATTACACTGATAACTGTCTTTACGAGCGCAGGAGAACTGCTGATTATGATCTCGGCAATAATATTCCTCGACAGGAAATTCAGGAAAACGACTGTGGATGTGATAACTACAGGAGGGGATGAGCTATGAGCCTTGCACTGTATGCATTTTTGATTCCGCTTGTGGCGATAATTGCTGCGCCATTTGTAAGGGGGAAGGGTGCATCGTACCTGTCCTCGATTGTCTTCATCCTGTCATTCATATTCATACTTTCTGATTTCATAACGAAAAGCAGCTTCACTCTACCGCTATTCAATGCGCTTGAACCGATTGGAAAGATATACCTGCTTGGAGATACAATAAGTCATGCCTTCGGCTTTACAATTGCATTCGTTTCTGCAATGGTCGCTCTGTACTCCTATCCATACATGAAACACAGGTTCGAGGAAATGGATCTTAACCCCGATGTGGAATTCAGGAAATACTGGTTCCTTTATAACCTGTATGCTGCATCAATGCTCTGGCTGGTCTATGCTGGAAATCTTATCCTGCTCTACATCTTTCTTGAAATTTCCCTTATTGCATCATTCCTCCTGATCTACTACTATGGCTACGGGAACAGGGTATGGGTGGCAATTCTTTATTTCGTATGGACTAACATAGCCGGAGTTCTCGCGCTGGTGGGAATTCTGCTAATAGGGTTTGAAAACAAAACACTCGCGCTGGACAGCATTGCCGGGGTGAGCATGCTTGCGTGGACCCTGATTTTCATCGGCATGATGGTAAAGCTTCCTGGACTGGGCCCGCATGTATGGCTGCCCTGGGCGCATGCTGAGGCGCCCACTCCTGTCAGTGCCCTTCTGAGCCCCTTAACGGTCGGCCTCGCAGCTTATATTCTCCTAAGGATCTACCTTATCGACCCCTCCTTCATTCTGACTTACAGATGGGAGATTTTCATATACGGAGTCATTACAAGTGTTGTGGCTGGCTTTGGCGTTTTCAAGCAGACTGACCACAAGAGGTTGCTGGCGTACTCGACGATTTCTCAGATGGGTTACATTCTCATTGCATTTTCTCTCGGGACTGCCGGAATTGTTGGAGTTATAATTCAGTACATCAGCCACGCTTTCGGCAAGTCGATACTCTTCATGAGTGCTGGGGCAATCATAGCGACGTATCACGGTCTGAGAGACCTCGATAAGATGAGCGGATTGCATGAGCAGGTTCCAACCATTGCAAATGCTGCCTTGATCGGGTTCATGAATTTGAGCGGTATTCTCACCATAGGGATGATTGGCGAGTTCTTCATCCTTAAAGGACTGGTTGACACCTACGGACTGTCTCTCGACACCATGCTCCTCGTGGTCTTTGTCTTCATAATCTCCGGGCTTTACAGCTTCTATACTATGAAGAGGATATATTATGGCAGGGTCAGAGATTATGAGAAGGCCAAGGTGAACAGATTGCTCGATACACCCCTATACCTCATAGGTGCGATTTCGTTCCTTTTCATCCTGCCCCCACTTGCCACATGGTTTGTTGATGCGATATTAACGTTCCTGGGAGGTGGAATCTGATGGAAGCGCTGATGGAACTCGAGCTGAGTCCAGTGATCTGGCTTGCTTTGTTCTTCACACCCATACTTGCAAGCTTTCCGATAGCACTGATATGGCCGAAGAGACAGGATGAATTTGCCAGAAAACTGCCGTATCTTAGCGTCTTCGGACTGTTCGTGTCATTCCTGATTACTCTGTTTATACTCTTCAGAGTAGAAGAGGGAAGGTATGTTTATCCTTGGCTGACTGCTCTGGGCATAAACTTCACCTTCGTTGTGGATTACCTCAGCAAATACATGGGTGCTCTGACGGGCTTTATTGCCTTTGTGATTGGTGTATATGGCACTGAATACATGAAGGAGGACTACAGGCTTGGGTGGTACTGGTTCTTCTTCAACCTTTTCACGGCAAGCATGCTGCTTGTGGTTTACAGCGATAACCTGTTCATGCTGCTCATTGGCTGGGAGGGACTGGGCATTGCGTCATGGGGTCTTATTGGCCACTGGTTCAGAGATGATGACGAAATCAGCTATGTTGGTGTGCTTAACAGAATTGTTGGCCCCCTCAAAATGTTCTGGAGTCCAAGCACGGGTGGATGGAGAGCCATATCGACGATCAGGGTTGGGGATATGCCCATGTTTTTTGCAGTGGCAGCAATTTTCGCTCTGACCGGGACTCTTGATATTTCACAGATCAACTGGGGCGGTCTGTTCGAGCATATCGGAACTTTTGGAACTGTTGTACTTCTGGTAGCGTTCCTTATGGGTCCGTTCACAAAATCCGCACAGCTTCCGTTCAGTGAATGGTTGATGACCGCCATGACGGGTCCAACAACCGTCTCTGCATTACTCCACTCCGCAACAATGGTCGCTGCTGGAACATACTTGTTCATGAGGATAAGTTGGTACATCCAGCCGTGGACACAGCACGCTGAGGGGCTTGAGTATGTATATGCTTTTGTCCTCTTCCTTGGGCTGATAAGCAGCCTTTACGGTGCGCTGGTCGCTCTTGCGAGCCGGGAAAGAAAGGTGCTTCTTGCCGCCTCAACAATGTCAAGTCTTGGATTGATGTTTGCTGCAGCGGCATCCAGCATGTGGGTTGGTGAGTTTGCAATAATCGTTGCATTCTGGTATCTCATCACCCATGCCTTTGCAAAAGCCACTCTGTTCCTTGTCGCTGGACACATAATTCATGAAACTCACGACAGATTCCTGTGTGGGGATAGGGAAGTTTTCAGCAAGATGAAGGTTACAGGCATTGTAACCCTCTTTGCGACCATAACTCTCGCAGGTATACCTCCGCTTACTGCATACTGGGTGAAGTCGGGAATGGATGAAGTACTGCACGAACTTAACCATGAGTTTGGTTTTATTCCTCTTGTCTTGCTGATAACGATATCCGCAATTTATGCAGCGTTCTTGGCCAAGTTCTTCGCTCTCAATTTCTGGAAGGGTAGAAAGGTACACCTGCACCTGCATGGTGGAAAGGTGATGACAACTGCGTACACAGTAATGGTCTCCATGCTTCTCGTCCTTCTTGCTGCAATCTTTTATGGACTGGACAGTCATGCGGTGGAATTTGTTCCTGCCGGATTTGCCACGACATCTTTTGCCGTTGGACTGCTGGTTCTCACGACATACACAATAGGTTTCATGAAGCCGGAGTACTACTCGCCAGTGGGACAGGTTTTCTATGATAGGTTCTACATGATGGCGCTGAACGACTATGTGGTGCCGAGAATCGGCTGGGCGATTGCACGGGTTGTGGATGTGTTCAACAGGACTCTTGACTTCATAGCTCATAGCTTCATTCCGGGTCTGTTTGAGGCATTCTCATACGGTATAAGAGTGGTTCAGAATGGAAGTCTTGAAAGGTATGCTAAGATAGTTGTGAGCCTGATACTGGCTGTCTTGCTGATAGTTTCAATAACGGGGTGGTGGTAAAATGGAGTTTGTCATTTACTCTCTATTAATTCTCGCGGTTTCAGGAGCCTTGTCAATGAAAAACAAGTACATCGGACTTGCTGGAGCGCTGATTGCATCTCTACTGACGGCAGTCAATAACCCACTCCTGCTCATGATCCTAGTCATTGCGATAATTAATCTTGCTTCCCTCGACCTGATGAAAGGCTTTTTGAGGGGAGTGGATTACACACTCGTCGGATTGATCTTTGTTGCAACAGTGTATGCATTCTACTCTCAAAGTCTCGCATTCCTCCTCGGTATGTTTGTGGTGGCGAGCGTCCCTACGTACATGATGGTGATGGCCAGTGATACTGGAATGAGGGTCGAGGTGGGTATAAAGTACATGACCTTCATGGTAATTGCAACGGTTCTCTTTCTGATCGGGGCAGTTTTGATGGTTCATGCAAGTGCAACTTCGAGCCTTGCCCTATACTACATAGGGTTTACGATGCTGATTGTGGGACTCGCAATAGAGGTTGGAGCCGGCCCCTTCCATGAGTGGGTTCCGGATGTTTTTGAGACGGCCGATCCAATTCCAATTTCGGTTATAGCGAGCATTGCAAAGTTCGTTCCCTTTGTGGTTGCATTCAAGATTGTGTCGTCCACCCACATGGGTGATGAAGTCATAACGCTGATTGGAAGCATTCTTGCGGTCGTCTCCATGCTGGTGGGCAATATTGGTGCGCTAACCAGCCAGAAACCTGCGAGAATTCTTGCGTACTCTACGGTTGCAAACATGGGTTATATAATTGCAGCACTGATCGTGGCTGTAAAGGAGGAGTTCATCTACCTGGCATTTGCAGGAGCAATGCTTCAGCTTCTCACAAACTCAATTGGTAAGATTGGCTTTTTCATTGGAATTAAGGAGAAAGCCATGCCAACTGTGGAAACATACGTATTAGCTCTGTCCTTCATAGGCCTGCCGCCTCTGATGGGATTCTGGAGCAAGCTGTATATTCTGTCTTCTCTGGTTTATGCGAACTTTATATGGGTTGCTGTGCTACTCGTTTTGAATTCGGCCATGTCTGTTCCGTATTACGTCAGACTGATGAAAACTTTTGAAGGAACAAAGGGCTACCGGAAAGTGGCGGCTTATCTGATCACACTGACTGCGGTACTGATGCTGCTGACGGTTGTTCCGCCCAACTGGATAATCGAGTCGAGCAAGCTGCTCATGAGCTATCTTGCAATCGGAGGTGTCTGAAATGGAGGAAGTCATTGTCGTCGCATTTGTTGTGGTGGTCAGCTTCGTTGTGGATGTGGCAGTATATCTGCTTGCTAACATACTGCCGAAGAAAAATCCCACTCCTCTGAAGTATGAGCGCTGGGAATCAGGAAACATATCTGTGGGATTTCCGAAGTACACTCTTCCAATGCAGTATTTTGGTTTTCTTGTGCTTTTCATGGCTTTCGAGCCTGTTGTTGTTCTGATACTGCTGTTTGCAATGTTTCCGGGTCTTGATTATCTGAAGTTCCTCGCTATAGCGCTTGTGTCAATGCTCCCTGCATTTTACTTTTCGTATAAGTTGGCTGATGAAGCTTCCCACAGGAGGGATGTGTATGGATGAAATGATTGAGTTCCTTCATAAGGGTCCACTTGCACCGCTCAAGAAATGGGGTACCAAGTATAGCATTTGGCCAACTCACCTCGTTACTGCTTGCTGTGGTGTTGAACTGGCTCATGCATTTGCTAGCGGTTATGATGGTGAGAGGCTTGGAGTGCTGAACTTTGGAATGGCCAGACAGACGAACTGCATTGTGGTTGAGGGTGCAATAACAAGAAAGATGGCGAGAGCACTGAAGATAACCTATGAACAGATGCCAGATCCAAAGTTTGTGATTGTTATGGGCGTATGCGGCATCAAGGGTGGACTCTTCTGGAACGGATACAACATGGTGAAGCCTTTTGAAGTGGTTCCCGTGAAGTACTATGCGCCCGGCTGCCCTCCAACTCCAGAGTCTCTGCTCAGATGTTTCAGAGCGCTGCAGAATGAAATTGATACGGGTGAGCCGAGAAACACCATAGTTTATCCCACAGTCAGAGAAGCTGTTGAGGAGGGTAAGAAAAAGAAGAGGCCGAAAAAAGTACCGCCTCCCCCGAAGTATGTAGCAAGCAACCCGTCTGTTGTTGTTGACGTGCCGAGAGAAGATGGATGGCCTGGTGGAAAGGAAATCGTGGCAAAGCTCTCGGAGGTGTTGGGTGAGCTTGGCGAGAGGATTACAATAACTGGGAGGAACAAGGTGGCTGTTAGGGTTAGCAGAGATAATTTTGTTGAAGCTGCCAGAAAATTGCTTGAAGCAGGCTTAGACCACATCAAATCCGTTAATGTGATTGATGTCCCTCACGAGGGCAAGTTCATTGTGGAATATGTTGCGTCGAGTTACCTCAATCCGGAATTCACCCCACTGCTCGTTACAATGATTTCTGAAATTGACAGAAACGATCCGGTTTTCCCGAGTTTGATCGATGTGTGGCCTGCCGCGGATTACCTTGAAAGAGAGCTACACGACCTCTTTGGAGTATGGTTTGAAGGAAATCCTTGGATGGGCAGAAAGTTCCTTCTGGCTCCAGATACGCCAGAAACACCCCTCAGGAAAGACTTCAAGCTTCAGGATGATGTTTACATAGGAGGTGAGTGAGATGAAAGAGTATGCGCTTGATCTTGCCGTGGAACCTCCTCAGGAATATCAGTCTTATTTCGTCCCGGTTTCAAAGGAATTTCTTGAGGACGCTTACAAAAGTGATGACTTTGTGGTCTTTGTGGGACCCCAGCATGGTGGAAGCGGGCACATGAGGCTTATTGTAAGGGTAAAAGGAGATTTCATAGTGGAGGTGATTCCGGATCCAGGTTATGTCCACAGATCCATGGAAAAACTTGCAGAAACAAAGCTCTACATCCAGAACATCCCTCTCTTTGAGAGGCCCTCTATAATCGATTTTGGAAATTACAATCTCGGTTATGTTAGGGCAATTGAAGACGCTCTGGGAATTGAGGTTCCAGAAAGGGCCAAGTATATCAGAACCATCCTTGCTGAGCTTGGAAGAATCGGAACGCACCTCTATGATGCTGGCATTCTCTCCGTGTTCATTGGCCATACGACCGGTTTCATGTGGCCCTTTGCAATGAGGGAGTTTATAGTTGAAATATTTACGAGAGTTACCGGAACGAGGATTACAGGTTCCTTCATTGTGCCGGGCGGTGTGAGAAGGGATGTTGACGGGAAAACGCTGGACGTGATAAAGAGGATGACCTATGCCCTTGAGCACAGAATAAAGAAATTCGAGAGAGTATTCATCAGGAATCCAACAACGATTGCAAGGCTGAAGGAAGTCGGTGTGCTGAACAGAGAGGAAGCGGTGAAGTATGGACTTGTTGGACCATTCATCCGGGCATCCGGGGTAGAATACGATGTCAGGAAAATCGATCCATATGAGGCCTATGAGGAGATAGACTGGGATATGGTCGTTGGAGAGGATGGAGATGGATACACAAGACTTCTCGTAAGAGCCGAAGAGATTGCTCAGAGCATTCGCATGATAAGGCAGCTTGTCGATAACATTCCAGAAGGGGACGTATTGAGCGACGATATTGTGGCATTCAATAGAAAAGACATCAGGGGAAGCTTTTTCGAAGCGTATTCGAACATTGTGCTTCCTGAGGGTGAATATACGACTCTGACGGAATCTGCAAGAGGCACACTGCTGTTCACCATCGTGAGTGATGGTGAATCAACAACTCCATACAGGGTGAGAGTGGTAACTCCGAGCTGGATGTACTTGAAGGGATTCATGGAGGCATGCAAGGGTCACAGGCTTGCAGATTTGCAGGCGATTTACGGTAGCTTTGGATATTTCCCTCCTGAGGCTGACAGGTGAGGTGATAAGATATGGAATCCGACGTGATATTCGTACTGCTTGATAGGATCCTGAGTGTGTTCACTTCAGAGATGATACACATCCCAGCAATACAGCCGATTGTCGATAAGCTGATGAATATACCTCTGGTCAATCTGCTGGTAGCGTTCCTTCTGTGGAAGCCCATATTTCACATGGTCTTCTTCCCTGGACTTATCGGCATAACGCTTGTGCTCCTGTGGATTGTTTACTTTGAGAGAAAGCTTACGGCAAGAGTTCAGTGGAGAATTGGGCCAAAAGAAGTTTCCAGGAGGACCGGTGGGTTGATTCAAACACTTGCAGACGGTATGAGGTATTTCTTCCAGGAAGTAATCATACACAAGGGTGCCAATAAATTCTACTTTGCACAGTTTCCACTGCTGTCTTTCTTACCTGTTCTGCTCCCCATACTTTTCATACCTGCTGGGGGCTCCTACGGTATTGACACGTCATACGGCCTCTTCGCGGCTGTCGCTCTTGTTTCACTCATTCCTGTCTTTATAATGGGTATGGGGTGGGCATCCAACAACAAATTTGCCTTCATTGGAACTGTCAGAGAAGCGTTCATTTACTTTGCCTACGAAATTCCCTTCATTCTTGCAGTTGCTTCGATGGTTCTCGTTTATCAGACTGCCAACCCCTTTGAGATCGTAACAAGGCAAACAATTCCTGGTGTATTTCTGAATCCGATAGCTTTCTTGGTATTCTTCATAACGACACTCATCGCAACAGGCAGACTTCCGTTTGATATTGCAGAGGCTGACCAGGAGGTAGCTTTTGGGCCGTATGTAGAGTATTCGGGCATCTTCTTTGGCCTTACAATGACTCTGCCATACGAAAAAGTTTACATACTCTCCATGCTCATGACTTTGCTTTTCTTTGGAGGGTGGAATGGACCATATATTGCACCTCTGGGGGAGTTCTCTTACGTTCTCTGGTTCTATATAAAGACGTTCGTTATTGTGAGCGTGATTGCTCTTGCAAGATCAATCTACGCAAGGTACAGGATTGATCAGACTCTGAGGCTGGGATGGAGTGTTCTGTTCTGCCTATCGTTAATCAGTCTTGTAATTTCAGCGGGGTGGGCCGCATGGTGAAGCGAGTAAAGGCACCGGAAAAAAGCATTATTCGGAGTGCAGTTGGACATTTGAGGGCGATTACTGAAGTTACGAAAGAGGCAATCAATCCTGGGACAATAACGATAAGCTATCCTCATGAGAGGAGAAAGCTTCCTGAACACTTTAGAGGAATAATTCTTTTTGAGAAGGAAGACTGTATAAGCTGTTTCAGATGCGCACACATCTGTCCTGCAAACGCCATTCAGATGTATCCTAACGAGGAAGGCAGGTACTATCCGGGTGTGGATTATGCAAAATGCATACTCTGCCACTTCTGTGTGGACTCATGCCCGACTGCAGCTCTGAGGCCATCCAAAATTCATGATGTTGCGTTCAAGGATGTTGAGTCAATGCTGGTCACTGCCAGACAGATGGAGCATGTTCCCGAGGTTGAGAGGGAGGACAAAGCAACCGTCGAGTACGATTTCGATGGTGATATCAAGCTGATAAAGCGGAAAGAATTTGAGGAGCTTACGGTCGAGTTTGACAGGCCAGATAAACCGGACTTTAAAGCTGCTCCATTGTATCCCGAAAACTGCATTGGATGCAGGCTTTGCATGTTCTCCTGCCCTGTTGATGCGATAAAGTCGAAATTGGATGGCAATAAGGTTACCTTGGAAACGGATTTTGAAAAATGCACTGGGTGTGGAATTTGTGCGAGGATATGTCCAACTGAAGTGCTTATATTGACGCCCGTGAGGGGAGGTGAGGAATAATGCCTGTGCCAAAGAACTGGGTTTCCATAGAAGTCAAGGAACTTGAGGACCTGCCGTGCCTTAGGTATGCGGAGAAGCCTGAGAGGGCGAGCAGCTGGAGACTGCTCAAGGAGAGGGTTGTTGAAGCGGGAATATGCAGTCACTGTGGGACATGTACTGTTTGTCCAGTGGATCTGATCATTCTCGAGGACAGACCGGTTGATTTTGACCCGAAAAAGGGCTGCATGGGATGCGGAGTATGTGTCGCAGTATGTCCAAGATATAATTATTCGCCGCTGAATGGGGTTGGAGAGTACATTGAAGCTTCTGCCGGAAAATCAAAGAGATTCACCGGCCAGGATGGAGCCATGGTCACTGAGTTCATGGCCACTGCTCTCGAAATGGGAGAGATCGAGGTTGCACTGTTTGTTGCAAGAGATGAAATGTTCAGACCGTATATCGTTCATGTCAGGAGTTCAGACGAACTTCTGAATACCAGAATCACAGGAACAAAGTACAGCTACGCTCCTGTCATGCCAGAGCTTCACAGAATTATCAAGAGGTATGATAGTATTGGTTTTGTTGGGACTCCATGTATGATTTCAGGTATAAGGAAGCTTCAGCAGAAAATTCCCCTCTACAAGAAGAAGGTCAGACTCGCTGTTGGCCTGTTCTGCACTGAAAACTTTTACTGGCACCAGCTTTATGACTATCTCAAAGAGAGAGGTGCTGATTTGAAGAATGCCGTGAAGACCGACATAACCAAGGGTAATTTCATTGTTACCTTCAAGGATGGTTCGGAATTCACAATACCTGTTAAGGAGATGGAAGAGATTGTTCCTGACGGGTGTCATGTGTGCCAGGATTTTTCTGCTGTGGAAGCGGATGTCAGCATCGGAAGTGTGGGCAGCGATCCGGGATTTTCGACGGTTCTGATCAGACGGGAAAACGCAAAGAAAATTTTTGATTACATGATTGAAAAGGGCTATGTGGAGACAGGAAAGGCGAAGATGAAAATAGTTCAGAGACTGTGCGATTTCAAGGTCAAGATTCACCCATATCCTCCAAAGGAAGAGGGACCCGAAAACTCTGAAGGCACCCAGTAAATTTTTTATTCTTTTTATTTATCAATATGTTAACCCGCCGTTGCGGCTGGAGTCAGCAGTCGCTACGCGATGAAAGGCCGTCGGCAAGCCGTCAATTACACCCTTCTTTCAGAGGTCTGTGGGGATGTCTAGAAACTCAACCTCAACGCCCAGTTTGTCGCCAGCAATGTTCATCAATGCTTTCACTCCAGGGGTTTCGCTGTTGTAGTGTCCGAGGTATATGATGTTCATGGCACAATCCTTTGCAGTGTGATATGCGGAATGCTCGATTTCTCCCGTGATCAGTAAATCCACACCTTCTTTTTTCGCCTCCTCAATGTATCCTGCACCCCTTCCAGAAACCACTGCTATTTTTTCCACGTAATCGTCGCCGAACTTCATGTATCCTACCTCGCCAAACCTGTCTTCGAGGATTTCAAGTATCTCTTCAAATTCGGAATTTGCATAACCTGCGTAACCTATTTTCGTGCCCTTGTAATCTCCAAATCTGTCCTCAGGTTCGACGCCGATGTATCTGAGTATCATTGCATTGTTTCCGATTTCCGGATGGGCATCGAGTGGTATGTGTGCTGCGTAAAGAGAAAGTTCGTTTTCCAGCAGAAACTTCAACCTCTCTTTCAGCAGTCCGGTAATCCTGTCAACCCCATTCCATATTATGCCGTGGTGCACAACGAGCATCTCTGCCTCACATTCGAGGGCATAGGTAAAGCTCTGCATTGAAGCATCAACAGCAAACGCAATTTTTTCGACATCATGGCTACCCTCAACCTGCAATCCGTTCGTGCTTGTGTCGGTAAAGCCATGAACATTCAGATACTCATCGAGAAACCCTTCGATAAGTTTGAGATCCATAGGTAGAGACTGCCAGCAATTTAAAAACATTATCGAAAGATTTTTTTGCATCTATCACGATAAAAAAACGGGGTGATAATGTGAGAAAGGCTATTTTTATACTAACTGCAATTATGTTCGCTCTCGTTACAAATGTTGGGGCGGTCTCGGTTGAATACACGGTTAATCCTTCGACCCCTCACCCTGGCGATGTCTTCACCCTTGGCGTTTCTATATCTTCTCAGGGATTGGCGTTGAGAGATTTGAAGATAACTTTCATGGAACAGGAGGAGAATCTGGCAATTCTCAAGGATGGAAAGGAGGTATCAATGCTTACCAGAGATGTTGGAGATGTTTACGGGGACGCAAAAACTACGATAAATCTAATCGCCCACTCTGGAGGAGTTTACAGCCTCAGGGTCAAGGTTGCCTACGATTACGGAACAAAAAACTTTGAAGAGGTGTTATCAATTCGAGTTCTCGAGAAGCCTTTGTTCAAGATATCCCAGTACAAGATTCCCGAACTGTTTCCGGGGACCCAGTCGAACGCATCATTCAGTGTATTGAACAGTGGGGGAAAAGCTAGGAACCTCGTCGCTGAGCTTGTAACGCCGGAGGGCATAATTTCTTCCGGAAAAATTGAGAAGGATGTGGTCGATAAGGGTGATACCTTCAATCTGACGTTCAATCTGAGCGCGATCCAGTCTCTGAAGCCCGACATTTATCCGGTAACTCTTTCTTTGAGGTTTGAAGACAACTTTGGAAACTCATACTCTGAAAACTACTCGTTTTCGGTCAGGGTTGAAGCAAACCCGGCAATAATTATCTCTGATATATCAACGAGCCCGGAGAGCATATATCCTGGAGATAGCTTTACTCTTTCCGTGACAATCCAGAATTCTGGAAAGGGAAAAGCAGAAAATGTTAGAGCTGTGCTGACATATCCGGATGGCTTCTCAGGTGAGGCCGAAGGATTTGCAGGAAACATCGAATCCGGGACTGCAAAAACAGTACACTTCAGGATTAAAGCCAGCAAAGACGTTGAAAGCGGAACATATCCGTTCAAACTTTCGGTGTATTCTGATAGCTTAAGCGAAGTGAAGGAATTCGAATTCAGGGTTTTTGTTAATGACTTTGGAGATATAGACCTTGAAATTTCTGGAATTTACTTCTCTGACAGACCTCTTGCAGGTTCGGAGTTCACACTTTCCTTCCAGCTCGAAAACGTCGGACAGCAAACCGCAAAAGCCGTCAGCATAGAACTGGAACTCCCTTACGGGTTCGAAGGGCGAAATCAGTATTTCACCGGGACCATTGAAGGTGGAGACTCAGCAACTGCATCATTTGACCTTAAGGCTCCTGAAGAATCCGGAGACTACATTGTCAAGACAAAAATATCGTACCTGGACTCCAAATATGAACGGCACGAAGTTGAAAGAACGTTCACTCTGCATGTTTACTCCACAGAAAGCAAGAGCGCCCTGTATGCAGGAGTTCTGGCCGTCATTTTTGTCATTGCTGCCATACTCCTCTGGAGGAGACGCAAAAAATGAGTCTGATCTCTCTTGAGGATGTCTGGAAAACCTACAGGATGGACAGGGTGGAGGTTCACGCTTTGAGAGGGGCCACCCTCGAGGTGGGAGAAGGCGAGTTTGTCGTAATTCTCGGACCTTCAGGTTCGGGGAAAACGACCCTGCTGAACATAATTGGCGGGATAGATTTGCCCACGAAGGGGAAGGTGTATTTCAGGGGCAGGGATATTTCGAAACTTGATGACAGGGAACTCACTCTCCACAGAAGGAAAAACGTGGGATTTGTTTTCCAGTTTTTTAACCTCCTCCCAACCCTGACAGCGAGAGAAAATGTTATGATTGCTCAGGAGCTTGTCGATAATCCCAGAGACGTCGATGAGGTTCTGGAATTTGTGGGGCTTGGGGATAGAGCAAATCATTTCCCCTCCGAGCTCAGCGGTGGTGAGCAGCAGAGGGTTGCAATTGCAAGGGCACTTGTAAAAAATCCGCCACTCATTCTGGCAGACGAGCCCACCGGAAGTCTTGATCTCGAAACAGGAAAGCGGGTTTTGAGAGTTATGAGAGACATAAACAGGGAAAGCAGGATAACCTTCATCCTTGTTACGCACAATTCAGTCATAGGGGAAATGGCAGACAAAATCGTGAGGCTGAGAGATGGAAAGGTTGCTGACATAAAAATAAACGAATCCCCGCTTGAACCGGAGGAGCTTGAATGGTAGCAATCCTGCATCTAAAGGTATTGAGGGATATAAAGGCTCAGAAATATCAGTTTCTGGCAATTATTTTTCTGATTGTGGCAGGAGTTGGGCTTTTCTCTGCATTTTACATGGCATATCTGAATTTGAGCACCACTTACCATCATTTTTATAACGAAATGGATTTTGAGGACCTTTCAGCCACGTTCCTTCCAGTCAGTCAGGAAAAGCTTGAGAAAGTCAAGAGAATAGATGGGATAAAGGATTTTGTCGTAAGGACGACTCTGTATGGCATTTACGAAAGAGAAAACAGAGAAATCACTTTGAGATTTGTTACAATGCCTGATGAAATGGCAGTTAACAGACTGTACCTTGTTGAGGGCAGGTTTCCGGATAAGGGAGAAAACGCAATTCTGCTGCTGAAGAACTTTGCAGACTTCCACGGGATAAAGCCCGGTGAAGTCATTGAGGCGACCGTGGAGGGAAAGAAGGTAAAATTTACGGTTTCAGGAATAGTCTATTCCCCCGAATTTCTCTGGATATTTGAGTCCGGGAGCTGGATTACAACTCCTGAGAACTTTGGTGTTGTTTTTGTCAACCACAAAACACTTGAAAAAGCGCTTGGGAGGGAATTGCCACCAACGGAAATTCACATAACTGTGGTTGATAAAAGCAGAGTGGAAGAGGTCATAAACAGGGTTTCGGATGTGATTGGCAGGGATAATCTGATAACAATTTACAAAAGAGAAGACCAGCCAAGCTATCGGGCGCTGAAAATGGATCTCGATGGATTCAGGGAGATGGCAATAATGTTTCCCGCTCTTTTTTATCTAATCTCTGCCATGATGATCTACATACTGATGTCTCGTCTTGTCAGGGAACAGAGAAGGGTTATAGCAGTTTTGAGAGCCACTGGATACACTAAGACGGAGATACTTATTCACTATTCCCTTCATTCTGTAATCTCTGGTATTGTGGGAACTGCTGGGGGGATTGTACTCGGCTTTGTGCTTTCTTCCGTAATAACTGATGTTTACGTGAGTTACCTCAACATTCCGTATTCTATAGTGGGAGTGTATCCCGATGTCATCCTGTTCTCTTTTGTTATGGGTGTGGGTGTCCCAGCATTTGCAGGCATATTAACTGCATTGAGTGCGGCTAAGGTCAAACCAGCTTCAGCACTGAGGGGTATAGAGGTTAAATCTGAAGGCATCAGGGCTGAAAAACTCTTTGCAGTTTTTTCGAGAGCATCACTTCTCACAAAGTTTGCAGTCAGAAATATGTTCAGAAATCCCCGGAGAACTGTTTACTCAATTTTTGCAGTAATGTCGAGCGTTGTTCTGCTCCTTGTATCCCTTTCGTTTGTTGACGCGACCAATTATGTTCTTGACACACAGTTTAATGAAATCACAACCTACAACGTAAAGGTGAAAACGGGCAGCGAGGAGATTTACAGCAGGATAAAGAAAATGGGAGAGGTTGAGGAAGCCATAAAATTCATTGAAGTGGGAGTTGTTATAGAGAAGGATGGTAAAAGGAAAGCAACTGTTCTTTACGCTCTGCCTGCTGACCAGAATCTCATCAATATATTTGATATGGAGGGGCGGCGGAGGCTGCCTCCATCAGATGGTGTTGTTTTGCCAGAAATAATTGCCAAGGAGCTGGAAATCTCTCCGGGTGAGGAAATTTACCTGACTTCCTCCGAGTTTGGGAAAATAAAGGTTAAGGTATCCGAAATCTATGATCAGCCAATGATTCCTGCAATGTATTCGGATATCGACTATTTTTCGAGAATTTCGGGACAGAAATTCAATACAGTTGCAGTAAAATTCAGAGACGGCATGGTGAATGAGGGGAAAACACGGATCTCAGAAATTGAGGGAGTCAGGATAGATTCGGTGGATGAGCTGAAAGATTACATTGATCAGGTTATGGGTCTAATGTATGCTTTTACGGGTTTTGCACTTATCTTTGGGGGATCTATCGGTTTTTCGGCAATCTTCAACACCGTAACGATAAGTGTTATGGAAAGAAGGGTCGAAATAGCAACCCTCAAGATGCTGGGCTTCACGGATGGGGAGATATTCAAAACTCTGGTACTGGAGGTCATTTTGATGGGATTTGCAGGGATAGTTCTCGGCATTCCTGCTGGCTATTACGTGGCTGGAAAATTCTTCGAGTCATTTGAAAGCGAGCTGTATTTGATTCCGATGAGAATCTCTCTTGGAAGTTATGCGATCTCCATGGTCTTTGTTCTGATGGTCATATTGCTGTCGATGGTTCCAGCTTTCAGGTATATTAGGAAAATGGATATTCAGAAAATTGCAAGCGAGTTTGTTGGTTGAAATAAATCAAAATTAAAAAAGCTCAGGTTCTGTAAGCTTCACCAAAGTCGAAATCCAGCTCCTGGCTTATCAGGTCTCCCACTTCACCAAGCAGACTTACCAGTCTGTTGTAGGAGTCCATAAAGTTCCTGACACTCTCAAGCTCGTTCAGCTTACCCTGAATTTCGGTCAGGGAGTTCAGCAAAGCCTCATCTACTTCTCCCATAAGCTGTTTTGAGAGGAACTCCTGCTGCTTTTCCTGAAATTCTATCAGAAGATTCTGAGCAACTTCATCCTGCTTTAAAACCTCTTCTGTGGCAATAAATTCCCTATACTCCTCGCTCTCGGATATGGATTTCGCAAGGGCTATTGCCCTATCTCTAATTACGTCATTCATTTATTTCACCTTCCTTTCTTCCCCGCTTGCCTTACAAACTATTTTAATGTTTCGCTGTTGTCCCGGCATGAGGTTGTTGCTGGATACATTCTCCGATATATTTATTAAGCCATTTAGAAAAGCTCGCTTAATCACGCTAATGGAGGGTTAAAAATGAAATCAGCTTACGCGTACATAAGGGATGCATGGAAAAGACCCTGGGATGGCTATGTTGGCCAGCTGATGTGGGAGAGACTGCAGAAGTGGAGAAGGGAGCCAGCCATAGTCAGGGTCGAGAGACCCACAAGACTTGACAGAGCAAGGGCCCTTGGATACAAGGCCAAGAAGGGAGTTATAGTGGTGAGAGTCAGGATAAGGAGGGGTGGAAGGAGAATAAGCAGACCTAACAAGGGCAGGAAGACAAAGAATCTCATGGTAAGCAGACTGACGCCGAAGAAAAATCTTCAGTGGATTGCTGAGGAAAGAGCAGCAAGAAAGTATCCGAACATGGAAGTGCTCAACTCCTACTGGGTTGGAGAGGACGGCAGATACAAGTGGTTTGAGGTAATTCTCGTTGACAGAGCACATCCTGCCATTCTGAGTGATCCGCAGCTTTCTGGAGTGGCGAATCAGAAGGGCAGAGTTTTCAGGGGGCTCACATCTGCAGGTAGAAAATCAAGAGGTCTGAGGAAGAAAGGCAGGGGAGCTGAGAAGGTCAGACCAAGCTACAGAGCCAATTTCAGGAGAAAAGATTGATTCCCCATCTATTTTTATGAAAATAGACAATATAGTTCTTTCAGCGATTGTTTATTCTACAGAGGACCCAGATAAGGTTTCTCAGGCCTTATCTAATCTCATTCCCTTTGAGTTCGAAATCCTTGTGAGCAAGGCAACCGGACACTTTGGAAACCCTCTTGAGTTTCTTGAGGTGGAGCTAAAAAGAAAAAGGGAGATAAAGGAATTCTGGAACAATCTTGTCGATCGTCTTGGAGACCAGAGAGAAGTTCTTGTGGAGTTCATTGAAGATGTTGTCGATGAGGAAGGCGTATTTCACATAAGGCTTAACAAACAATCTGCGTATCTTGGAAATGTTGAGCTTGATTTTGGTGGAGACTCAATACTTGTGAGAGCGAAACTCGTTACCTTCCCGGCCAGAAGGGAAAAAATTATTGACTTCGCAAGGAAGATAATCTCTGAAGGTTATGATTGACTTCATAAGGTTTGATTATAGGGGGACTGTGGATTTTGGGTTCAAAACATATGTCGTTTTTGGAGAAGAGACTGAAAGCAATTATCAGGGTTGCATGATTTATGCATCGTCCACAAAAGAGCTGAGAGAGATGCTGAGGGGCGTGGATGGGCTAATAGGTGTAATGAGTGAAAGGGTTGAGGTTAACAGATATGCGGTGATGCGAAAGAAGGTGGATGTTCTGCTGGATTTCCCAGGCAGAAAGCTTGATTATCCAACTTTCAAGCTTGCAAGAGAGAAAGACGTCCTAATTGAGGTCTCTCTTTCAACACTCATGTGTTTTGAAGGATGGCGGAGAGTGAATTATCTGGATGAGCTGAGGACGATGTTCAGGGTTATAAACAAGTTCGACACACCCTTTATACTTACAAGCGGTGCAGAGAATATTTACGGCATGCGGAAAAAGTCTCAGATTTATCACGTATTTGATTTTCTCGGGGCAGATGTTGAAAGGGCAAAATTCTGGGCGGAGAGGCTGTACAGAAGGCTGTATGACGACAGTTACATTATGGATGGAGTTGAAATCCTATGAAAGCGTTACCTCCTTCCCTCAGGAAGAGAAAAAGATATATTGCTTTCAGATTTATTGGAACTGGAGATATAGAAAAATCTGAAGTTTCAGATGTATTGAAAAATACTACGATCCAGCTGTTTGGGGAATTGAATGCCCCAAAACTCCGTTTGATTGAGTTTGACGGTGAGGCTGGAATGGTAATGTGCGAGCATAGTGAAGTGGATAAAATAAAAATAACACTAACGCTGATTGAAGAAATAAATGGTAAAAAAGTAATCCCGCTGATACTCGGTGTCGCAGGAACAATTAAAAGCTGTAAAAGAAAATATCTGGAGGTGTTAAGAAATGCAGATTCCGCAAATGGGGTATGACCGGGCGATAACGATTTTCAGCCCAGATGGTAGATTATATCAGGTTGAATATGCAAGAGAGGCTGTAAAAAGAGGGGCAACCGCAATCGGAATTAAAACCAAGGAGGGAGTTGTCGTTCTGGCAGATCGGAGAGTAGGAAGCAGGTTGCTCGAGGCAGATACAATTGAGAAAATTTACAGGATAGATTCTCACATCTGTGCCGCAACTTCTGGACTGGTTGCAGATGCGAGAGTCCTTATAGCAAGAGCGAGGCTCGAAGCTCAGATTAACAAGCTCACCTACGATGAACCTATTGGTGTGAAAGAGCTAGCGAGAAAAATCTGCGATTTCAAGCAGCAGTACACCCAGTACGGTGGAGTCAGGCCTTTTGGTGTTTCTCTTCTGATAGCCGGTGTTGACGATGAACCCAAGCTTTTTGAGACTGACCCGAGCGGAGCTTTGCTGGAGTATAAGGCTACTGCAATCGGTTCTGGAAGGAATGAGGTTATGGAGTATTTTGAGAAGGAATACCGTGAGGACATGTCTCTGGATGATGCAATTCTCCTCGGCTTAGTGGCGATGGGCAAGGCCATAAACAGCGAGCTTGACGTTGAGGGAATCGAGGTGGGAACAGTAAGGGTCGACGATAAGGAATTCAAACTTCTGACGTATGAGGAACTCGGTAGCTACATCGAAAAGGCGAACCAGATAATCAGCGAGGAGCTCGGCAAGTAAAGGGAGGCTCCGTCATGGTATCCTTAGAGAAGGCAGTGATTGCAAGGCTTCGAAAGGGCGGTGAAAACTTCGAAGTTCTTGTGGACCCATACCTTGCGAGAGATCTGAAAGAAGGCAAGGAAGTAAACTTTGATGAACTTGTGGCGGCTGAGGAGGTATTTCATGATGCAAAGAAGGGGACAAGGGCTTCAGTCGAAGATTTGCAAAAGGTCTTTGGCACATCCGATATAACTGAAATCATAAGGACGATAATTCTTGAGGGAGATGTTCAGATAACTGCAGAACAGAGAAAGGAGATGCTTGAACAGAAAAAAAGGCAGGTTATCGAGTACATCCGCAGGAATGCAATCGATCCGAGAACGAACGCCCCTCATACGTATTCGAGGATAGAGGCTGCTCTTGAGGAAGCAAGGGTAAATATAGACATTTTTAAACCTGCTGAGGCGCAGGCGAGGGAAATAGTTAAGGCTCTAAAGCCAATTCTACCTCTGAAATTTGAGGAAGTTGATGTAGCGATAAAGATTCCTCCTGAATATACGGGCAAGGCCATATCAGCTCTCTATAACTTTGGAACCGTTCTCAGAGAGGAGTGGCAAAAAGATGGGAGCTGGATATGTGTGATGAGAATTCCTGCAGGAATGCAGGCCGATTTAATGGATCTGCTTGGCAGGGTTGCAAAGGGGGAGGCGCTGACAAAAATACTGAGCCGGAGGTGAAATGATGACAAGGCCCATAGTGTTGCCCGGAGAACTACTCGCATCAAATCCAAAGGTTGCGGGAGCCGGCACGTATGTTGATAAAGGAAAGGTTTATGCAAAATTTCTGGGATTGCTCGATAAATCGGAAACATCTGTAAGGGTAATCCCTCTGAAAGGCAGGTACATCCCATCTGTGGGGGATGTTGTTATTGGTATTGTTAGGGAGGTCACATCCAACGGATGGGCGGTGGATATAAATTCGCCTTACCAGGGGTTTTTACCCGCTGCGGAAAACCCCGAGATGAGACCAAACAGGAAACCTAACGATATCCTTGAGATAGGAGACATAATAATTGCCAAGGTCACCAATATTGATCCGAAAATGAAGGTCACACTCACAATGAAGGACAGAATGTGCAGGGCGGTCAGGTTTGGGAGGATAGTTCCAATAAACCCTGCAAGAGTGCCGAGAGTGATCGGAAAAGGAGGTAGCATGATCAAACTCTTCAAAACCGAACTTGGAGTTCAGATCATCGTTGGCAAGAATGGACTCATCTGGATAAGTGGTGACAGGAGGAAGGTAAATATTGTGGAGGAGGCAATATATATTATCGAGTCTGAGGCCCATACTGAGGGGCTTACAGATAGGATTACGGAGTTTGTTAAGAGGAGGAAAGGTGAATTAAATGGTCAGTGAGGATTTAAACAGGCTTAGTGGAGATATTCAGCTGATTGTTGATGGGAAGAGACTGGATGGCAGGGGTTTTGACGAACTCAGGCCAATAAACATCAAGGTCGGCGTTCTGAAAAGAGCCGACGGTTCGTGCTACCTTGAAATGGGTAAGAACAAGGTTGTTGCCGCAGTTTACGGACCGAGAGAGGTCCATCCGAGACATCTTGCCGATCCTGTCAAGGCTGTTGTGAGATACCGGTACAGCATGGCTCCGTTCAGTGTGGAGGAAAGAAAGAGACCCGGTCCTGACAGAAGGAGCATAGAGATATCAAAGGTGAGCAGGGAGGCCATAGAGGCGGTTGTAATGAAGGAGCTTTTCCCGAGAAGTGGGATAGATGTCTTTGTTGAGGTTCTTCAGGCGGATGCTGGAACAAGGACCGCATGCCTTAATGCAGCCAGCGTGGCTCTGGTTGATGCTGGCGTGCCAATGAGGGGGCTGATTTCGAGTGTTGCGGTTGCGAAGGTTGATGACATTCTCGTTTTAGACCCCATGAAAGAGGAAGACAATTACGGTCAGGCAGATATTCCCTTCGCTTTCTTCATCAGAAATGATAAAATTGAGTCCATTGCACTCCTGCAGATGGATGGCAGGGTGAGCAGAGACGAATTCAAGCAGGCCCTTGAAATGGCAAAGAAGGGGGCAATGGAGATTTATCAAATGCAGAAAGAGGCGATAAAGGCGAAGTACATGATTGAGAGTGAAGAGGTGAACAGCGATGAGTGAAGACATTTTGCTTGATATAAAACGGGATTACATCCTGAGCAAGCTTCGGGATGGAGAGAGGATTGATGGCAGGGCTTTTGATGAATACAGAGACATCGAGATTGAAACCGGACTCGTGGAGAAAGCCGAAGGATCAGCATTAGTCAAAATCGGAAACACTCAGGTTATTGTTGGCGTGAAAATGCAGCCTGGTGAACCCTTCCCCGACACACCCGATAAGGGCATCATAATCACGAATGCAGAACTTGTCCCCCTTGCATCACCCACGTTTGAGCCGGGACCTCCGGACGAGCATTCCATTGAGCTTGCGAGGGTTGTTGACAGAGGTATCAGGGAGAGCGAGGCAGTGGATCTGTCAAAGCTTGTGATCGAGGAAGGGGAGAAGGTGTGGATGGTCTTTATAGATGTCTGGGCTCTCGACGACGATGGCAATCTGATGGATGCCTCGGCTCTTGGAGCCATTGCAGCTCTACTTAATACAACGGTTCCTGCTGAGAGGTTTGAGGCTGGAGATGACTTCCCTCTTCCGGTCAGAGATTTGCCTGTAGCTGTAACAACCCAGATCATTGGTGATTATGCAGTGGTTGATCCGTGCAAGGATGAGGAAAATGCGTCGAAAAACTTTATAACCGTAACCACCGACAGCGAGGATAACATTGTGGCCATGCAGAAAAGCGGAAGCCATCTGCTTGATGAGGACAGGCTAATCGAAATTGTTGATACAAGCATAAGAAAAGCCAAGGAGAATAGAAAACTGCTCAAAGAGGTGTGAGGAATGGCGAGAACAAAAAAAGTTAAAATGGCTGGGAGGTACGGGCCAAGGTATGGCCTCAGAGTTAGAAGAACGCTCATTGAGATTGAAACTGCTCAGAGGAAGAAATACGTGTGCAAGAAGTGTGGAAAGAAGGCAGTGAAGAGAGTTGGTACTGCTATATGGGAGTGCAGAAGCTGCGGATACAAATTTGCGGGTGGAGCATACATACCGACATCACCTTCAATGAAACTTGTTGAACAGGCTCTGAGCAAGGGTAGAAGCCTATGAGCGTTTTTATTTGTGTTTTCTGCGGGTCCGAAGTGGATATCGATCTGGAAAGAAATCACATCCAGTGCACGAAATGTGGCAGCAGGGTTGTAATGAAACCCAAGCCACCTGCATTGAAAAAGCGAGTAAAGGCAATATAAAAACATAAAACAGAAACCATTTTCTAATCCATTTTCAAAAATAATTTTATGGATACGAAAATGTGTCCGTTCTGTGGAGGGGAAATGCTGAAAGGTAAAACGAATCTCTATGGTCATGCAAGATATTTCTGGGTGAAACCCTGGGCAGGGTTTTTTTCCATGTCAGTAAATGCTCATCCATGGCTGTGTATCAGATGCGGTGCAGTTCTGCCCTATGTCGAGGAACAGGAGCTTGAAAAAATAAGAAGGGAATACGAACGTCAGAGGATTGGGTAGGACTATCAGAGAAATCTCGGCACAAGTCCCTGCAACATCATGAGGTCGAGGATTGCTAATGCTGTCATCGCCTCTGCAACAACCACCGCTCTTGGCACTATGCAGGGATCGTGCCTCCCTTTCACGGATATTTCCTCGTTTTCCAATGTTTTGAGATTCACTGTCTTTTGAATTTTTGAAATGCTTGGAGTTGGTTTTACTGCTAGCCGTATGATCAGGTCCTGACCGGTTGTTATTCCACCGAGAACGCCACCAGCATTGTTCGTGTAGAATCCGACTTGCCCTTTTTCCACATACATCTCATCGTTGGATTCACTTCCCCTCATTCTTGCTGATTCAAAGCCGGCTCCAAACTCAACACCCTTGACTGCGGGAATGCTCATCAGTGCGTATGCAAGGTACGCATCGGCCTTCATGAACACAGGCTCTCCGAGTCCTGCGGGGACTCCTCTGACAACGATTTCGACAATCCCGCCGACACTTTCTCCTTCTCTCATTGCTTCCCGGATCCTCTCTAAAGCAAACTCCTCCTTTTCAGCATCCGGGAATCTTATTTCACTTTTCTCGGCTTTTTCAAAAATTTCCTCTATTTCACCGTCAACCTCTGCTTTCACTCCAGCAATTTCTCCGGAGTAGCCATATATCCTAATTCCGAATTTTTCGAGAACCTTTTTTGCTATCGCCCCTCCGGCAACTCTTGCGGCAGTCTCTCTCCCTGATGCCCTGCCCCCTCCTCTCCAGTCTCTTGTGCCAAACTTTGCAAAGTATGTATAGTCTGCATGACCAGGTCTTGCAAGGTCTTTAATTCCCTCATATGCTCTGGAATCTGCGTCTTTATTTTCTATGATGATTGCGATCGGGGTTCCGAGAGTTTTGTCTTCAAACACCCCCGAAATTATTTTTGCCTCGTCTTTCTCCTTTCTTGGCGATGCGAATCTGCCCCCTGGCCTTCTTCTCCTCAGTTCCCGGTTTATGTCCTCTTCACCGAGACTCAACCCTGCAGGACATCCATCTACAACACAACCCACAGCATAACCGTGGCTTTCACCAAATGTCGTAACCCTGAACACTCTACCAAACGTGTTTCCAGTCATACTGTCTCAACTCCTGCACCGAGTTTTTTCAAATCCTCGAAGTAATCTGGATATGATATGCTCACACATTCAGCATTTCTCACAGTAACCTGGCCTACAAGACCGAGCAAAGAAAATGCCATTGCAATTCTATGATCCCCATGGCTGTCTACAGTGCCTTTCCTCACACTACCACCCCTGATTACCATCCCGTCTTTCGTCTCTCTCGCTTCGACACCAAGTCTCTTCAGGTTCTCCACTACTGTCTTTATTCTGTCTGTTTCCTTTATCCTGAGATGCTCTGCGTTGTAAATTATCGTCGTTCCTCTCGCCACAGCACCGAGAACCGCAACAGTCGGTACAATATCGGGCGTATCTCCTGCATCAAATTCGATTGCTTCAAGCTCAGAGTTCTCGGCAGTGATTTTATTGCCCCTCTTTTTGATTGTACCGCCCATTTCCGTTGCAACGTCCAAGAACCTTTTGTCTCCCTGTTTTGAGTCGATTGCGTTTTCAATAACTACCTTTCCGGCCAGAAGCCCTGCTGAGATCAGATAGCTCATCGAAGAGTAATCCGGGGGAATTTTGAACTCTTTAAGCCTGAATTCGGATGGATATATGTAAAATGTGCTACCTTCTGCTTCTATTCTTATGTTACTCCGCTCCAGAACGTCCAGTGTTATATCGATGTATGGCCGAGATTTGATTTTGCCCACCTTCAGAGTGGATTCTTCTTCGAGGAGTGGAAGAGCAAACAGAAGTGATGTTACAAACTGCGAACTCTTCCCGGAAATTTCCAGATAGCCGGGATTGATTTTCCCTCTGACCCTTAATGGGGCACTGTAATCATAATTTCCGTAGAATTTTGCCCCGAGCTTTTTCAGCACTGAAACAAGCTCCCTGTTTGGTCTTTTTCTCAGAGACTCGTCTCCGTCGACAACCGAGCTATGCGGGGTTGTTGAGAGCAGAGACAGTAAAATTCTCAGAGTTGTGCCTGAATTCATTGTGTTGTAGTACCCTGGCTTAATGGTTTCTGTACCGAGAAAGTAGATGTTTCTGTTTTTTTTAACAAAGTCTGCCCCCATTTTTTTGCAGGATATCAGTGTTGCAATTGTGTCCCCTGATATGAGTGGATTACAGACCACAGATTTTGGTGAAAGCGATGATGATATGAAGGCACGATGCGTGTAGCTTTTTGATGGAGGGGCAGTAATTTCTCCATCTATCTCACTTTTCGATATTCTTATGTCCATCACAACTCTTTTTCACCCTGCCGTAATATCTTTTTCGCAAAAATCACAATCTTTTTTAGGATTTATCCGAGATTGGTCTGTATGAGTATCCTTAGGTTTTCGGATGACCTTTACCTCATTGATCTCCCGCAGAAGCTTGAGGGATTCAGGAAGTTTATCGGTGCATGGGTGTATGCTGGGGAGGAGTGCACTTTTGTGGTAGATCCCGGACCCAAAAGCACGATCCCTCACCTTGTGGCGTCATTGAGGGACATCGGTATCCGGGATGTGGACTACGTTCTCATCACTCACATCCACATCGATCATGCTGGCGGGCTTGGAGAGTTTCTGAGACACTTTGAAAATGCAGAGGTGCTTGTTAACGAGAGGGGAAAAGAACACCTCATAAATCCGGAAAAACTCTGGCGTGGTAGCCTTAAGGTTCTGGGAAAGGTGGCTGAACATTATGGCAGAATTGATCCGGTCCCTCCTGAAAGGTTTGTGGACTCTATAGATGGCATTGAGGTTCTGTACACCCCTGGCCATGCCGTGCATCACCAAAGTTATATTGTCGGAGACTACCTTTTTGTCGGAGAGGCTTTTGGAGTAACTCATGAAGTATGGGACGACGTATACCAGAGGCCTGCAACTCCGCCGAAATTTGTTCATGAAATTGCCATGAGTTCAGTAAAAAAGCTGAAGTCCGTTGGAAAGAAAAAAGCATGTATGGGACACTTTGGAATGCTTGAAAACAGTCTTGATGTGGCAGAATATGCTGAAAAACAGCTGAATCTCTGGACAGATGCAGTTTTCGATGCCATTTGTTGTTCATCGGTTGATGATTTTGAGTCAGTCTGTAGAGATGTTGTGCATGAATTGCTTAATAAGGATCCCAGATTCTCTAATCTGGAAAAACTCGACGCCGATGTGAGAAAGCGGGAGGAATACTTCACAAGAAATTCCATCAAAGGTATGTACGAATATGTTAAAGAAAACAGATTATGATTACTTCCCTCTCCTCTCCTTTGACTTCGGTCTCAGGCCCTTGTAGCCGCACTTCCTGCAGACCTTCGCCTTTATTGGGTTCCTTGCGTTGCACCTCATGCATATCTTGACATTGAAGAGCCTGGCTTCAGCCTCTGGAAATCTTGCCATAATTCCAGCAGGCGGGGGAGTGTATTTAATACTTGCGATGTTTATGGCGTTAAATAAAAGTAGCTTAAAATAGCGATAATCCGAGAACAATAAAAGGGGATATGGTTCTCGATCTGAAATTCTCCTGTTTTATTCCTCAAAATTCTCCAGAATCACCCCTCTTATCCCTTCAAAGACCCATCTATCTATAGCCGGTTGAAATCCGATATAGGTCAGATTGTCTTTTTCTCTGGTGTACTTTACATAGAGGATGGGGAATTCGATTGTTGCATTTTTGGCTCCATTGCTATAGGAGATGGTAAGGTTGGCTTTATAGATCATTGTTTCATTTTCCATCAACCCATCTCTGGCAAAGAGCTTTTCATTTGGAGCTAATGAGATGTTGTGGTTTTCTGCAAAGCTCAGCTCTTCTCCTACATCTTCAATTGATCTGTTCTTTTTTATTCTCTCAGAAAACATTTCATAGAGCTTCGTTGCATTTCTTTCGTTGTAGAATTTGATGAAATCCATAACGATCTTTCCCGGATGGATTGGAGTCATAACAAGTGGGGGAGGGGTGAGGAGTGGTGTTGGTTTTTCTGGAGGTAGAGGCTGCCTCTTGTACACGGTCCCTATATTCACAACCGTTTCGTTCTCTATATCGACGTAAATGTAGTTGATGGAACTTTTTGTATCCACAACGACCACAGGATAATCTTTGGAAATTCTAACACCCTTGTAGATCCTTTCTAAGTGGGATGTCGTAACATTGAGAATTCTGTAATTAGTGCCAATTATCTTTTTAACCTCACTATCGTTTAGGGCTATTTCAAGAGCTTTTTCACTAATATTGATTTTTTCACTTTCATTGCCTTTAGTATGTAAATTTGATTTCCTTTCACCATCCAAACAGCCAGATAAAGTTAACGAGGACAAAATAATTAGAATTAATAATGAAAGTTTTATTAAATCCACGTCCAGTACGCCCATGAACTCTCCTCCAGTTTGTGGTATTCTTTCACCGGACACGGGTCTGGAGAATGCCACCAGTCCGTATTTACATTGTCGTCCCACCACACAGCGTAGTCTTGGATGTATATGGATGGATCGTCGTGCTTTGCAACGCCGTAATCGTCTGTATAGCTTCCGGTATCCGTCCACACTTCATTCGCCTGATCGATGTTGTTCTCTCTGTACCATAAATGCCCACTTCTAACCCACTCTCCGTTAATCCAGATATTGTATATGTAACCCCACGCATCAACTTGATCTGTCACGTAGATCAAGTAATTTGTGAAAGCGGAAGAATTTGTTGTGCCGTGCCATTTCCACTGCCCCTCGTCGTTGTCATAGGTAAATATGTACATTTCTGTTGGTTCTCCATCAACGAGCCACCTAACAACACCAGCTTCAGTCCAGTAATCTTCGCCAACAAGCTTTCTACCGACATGAGTTGTTATTACGTGCTGAACAGTCCCATTTGGCTCAAGTCTCATTTCGCTCGGCCTCAAATTCGTGTTTATTCCTCGATAAACATTATCTGGAACCACCTCCATAACCTGATTGGCTTGATCGGATGTCTGACTTATGCTTGCAGAATTCTTGTTTGGAACTCTGAGTGGCTTTAAGAATGACATCTCTTTTGTAGATGGTTTTTTGAACTCTCTCCAAGCCGCTCCTGTTTTGGGATCCCAACCCAGATTATATCTTTCTAATATTTCGATAATTTCTCCGTCACTCAATCCCCGGGCTTTTAAAGCTTTAACTATTTTAGTTACTGGATTTACATAGATGTTTAGCTGTTCTATTTCTGCCTTTGATGGAATTTTGTCTGATTGGATATTTATTTTAGTTTCTTCACCCAAAATTTTTTCGACAATTCTAGTTATGTCTGCCGGATACTCGTTCCCTGCTGTAATTCCCGTACATAGTGTCACCAAAACCAGCAACATCGCCAATGCTCTTCTCATCTAACCACCTCTTTTACCACATAACAGTATTACATCATACTGACATATAACAATTCTGACCATATTTTAAGAAAATATTATTAATTTTATATTCTCAAAACATGGTCAGAAAGTTTATATTCCTTTAACGTGAATGTCAAATAACTTGACCGGGACTGTCAAGAATAACATTAAAAAATAAAAAATCCAAATAAAACACATGCACCCCGCAATAACCCAGCTAATAGAAGAACTCAGGGTTAAAAAAGCCTTTCGGAGAAATAAAAAGAAGGAATATAGAGTTAAAAATCCTCTCGGCACTGTTATACTACTACGAACTCTCCTTAAGGAAAGCAAGCAAATTCATCTCTTTGTTTGAGAAAATAAGCCACGAGTCAATCAGGCTCTACTACCACAGAATCAAAAGAGTGTTAAAACCCCCAAGAAAGAAGAATAGAAGACTAATTGCGATAGACGAGACCAAACTGAAGTTAGAAGACAAGCACATCTTCGTCTGGAGCGCAATTGACGTTGATACCAGAGAATGTTTGCTCATCTGGGCAACTGAAGGAAGATCAAGCTTTCATGCTTACGCTTTCCTCAAGGATGTTCTCAATTTCTGCGAGAATAATCCAGAAATCGTTGTGGATAGGGGATTCTGGTACAGGTGGGCTTTGAAAAGGCTGGGATTGAGTTACAGACATGAGACCTTCGGAGAGAGAAATGCGGTTGAAGGATTCTTTTCTCTTCTGAAAAGCAGGACAAAGAGGTTCTTTAACAGGTTTCCGTTCAGGAGTTCTTTTGATTCTGTTCAGAGCTGGTTAGAGAGTTTTGTGGGGTTGTGTAATCTGGAGAGGTGGTTATTTTGACAGTCCCCACCAAACCTCTTCTGGAAGTAGTTTTGCCTTTAAGTATTTTTCGATAATGTTAGATGGTAATATTACAAAATCGTCTTTTTTATTTAGTTATTTGGTAATAATTTTTGTTGTGGTCAGGCTGGGGGTGGGGTGGTACAATATGAAATTACTATGGAGTATTTTGTTAGCCTTTGTAGCGTTTCTATTACTTCCAGCAGCCACAAAAGCATCTTTTACATATTCAGTGACCAACATAGAGCAGTATGACTGGCTTTCAGATCTTTATCCGTATGGGACTGAAATTGCGAGTAAAGTGAGGTACTGGTTGGGTACTAAAGCTGGGTGGACTGAGAAATTCTATCACAAAGATTCTGAAGTTACAAAAGAAGACTTTGGAACTTCGAATATAGGTTATCAGGGATTAGATGAATCTGATTTTCATTGGCACACTGGACATGGTTTGTGGGCCAATTATGACATAGCTCTATCAAGTTACTCTCCATGGAATCCCTGGGCCACCGTTGATTCTAATGATGTCCGAAAGAAGTGGGATCTCGAGAATGAGTGGGTTGTAATACAAAGTTGTTATGTTTTAGGGGACCCTGCATGGAGAGATTCACTCAAATATTCACACATGATTATGGGATTCAGTACAGTAACGTATGCCAACTCCAGTTTTCCGGAGACGTTCTTTAAGTATGCATCGATTATGATTGGTCAATTTTTGATGCATTCAAAAAAGCAACAATACTCTCTTTTGGCAGTGATGTGGAAGCGGTGGTTTACGTGGATTCACAGGATCAACTTCGCGATCATTTGCATGGACAGGGATATGTAGCACCAGATGAGTATCCAGACGACGATCTGACATTCTACTATTCTTGGAATTGTGAATAGGAGGTGAGATGTATGAAATTAAAACCAAAACACCTAGTTTTGTTTCTGATTTTGACAGCACTTGTGGTCTTTCCGCTTCTGAAAACGCATTCTCCAGCAGGGATTCCAGTCATGTCGCCCATAGGCCTAGTCGAGCTCAAAACCACGTTTCCGAAAGCTCCTGAAAGAATGCCAGTTTACAGGGTCGTTGGAGGGGAGATCATTGAAACAATTTCGAATTCGAGTCCGGAGTACTGGAAAGTGAGGAAAAACCTGCCGTCGGAAGAGGAGGCAGTCGAGATCGCCCTGAAAGCCCTTGAAAGGTATGGTGGTGTTCCCGAAGATGCTGTGCTGCGTGGAGTGAGAGCAGAGTACGTTTCGTACATGGACTCTTCAGCAGGAGAGGTTGGACGAGAGCCGACACTCGTTGTGGTCAGCTTCAAGCGAGAAATAAACGGATTCCCGGTTGTTGGACCGGGTGGAGAGATAACAGTGTTCATCGGGGAAAACGGAACAGTCGTGGACCTCGTAAAAATATGGAGAAAGCTGGAATACACTAAAGATGTGAGAATAATCTCCCCTCAAAAGGCCTATGAGCTTCTCCAAAATGGAGATGTCCTCAGGAAGCCAATGGGCAAACTGGACCTTGAAGTGGTGAAAATCGAGCCCGGATACTATGCCGGGGGAATTGGGGAGAGGCAGGACTACTACTACCCAGTGTGGATCTTCCACTGCAGGGATGGCTTTGGAAAGAACATTACTCTTGCGGTGAGTGCATTGGCCGAAGTTGTAGGGGGATAACTACTCCTCAATATTTTTTAAAAGACTCCTGATCGCCTCTGAAATACTCCATACATCTATCAAGCCCGCCTTCTTGATCGGATCAAAGTGTTTGTCGTTTGTAATGAGAACTGCATTTGTTTTAAGGCATGTGGCAGCATGAACTGCATCAGCAACCTCATTTTCTGGAAAATACTGCCTGCACACTTCGACCTCCTCATCTGAAGGATTTACGATAATAACTCTGAGCCTCATAAACTCAAGAAAATTCTCAGCATCAAACGCCTTGGTATACCTTACATACTCTGCAAGCAAAACGTCATTTGCCACCAGAGCAAAGTCTAAATTAGAGAAGATGCAGAACCAACTCCGTTGTTTCCGTCCAGCCCTTCTTAACTGCGGCTATGAAAACGTTGGTATCAATCAGAAATTTTGTGTTTTCTTCCTGCAATTCTGTTCCCTTCCTCTTCTATTTCTCTTTCCGGCTTTTCCAGATCAATTGATTTTGCTTTTTCTATAAGATTCTCAAGCATCTTTCTAACGTCAATCCTTTTGAGTATAACTGCATTCTCATCCACATCTGCCACCAGAAACTCCTCTCCCGGTTTTATATTCATCCTGTCTCTTATCTCTTTGGGCAGCAGAATTCTGCCCTTCTCGTCAATTTTTGCCAATGGCATTTTCCCACATTTCCCACTTAGTTTGGAGGGTTATAAAGGTTTTGCAGTTAAATGATGTGGAGTTAGCTTAGAGTTGCTGGAAGATTCTGTTATTGCTGAAAAGGCCGGCTTGACAAAAAAGCTGGAGATTGTATCCAGAAAGGAGTTTGACGGGCTGGACAAATTAGGAGTTATGGGGTTTATATGCTTCAAAAGCAAAGAAAACGTTTGAGAAGTTTCCTGTAGAGAGTGATTCTGAAGTGAACTTTACCGAATTTCTTGGAAAGTAATTTATCCACTCACGAATTTCTTCTTCCAATGGGCATTCTCGAAAAGTTCGAGCAGTTTGAGGGTGAGGGGGCCGGTAGATACGACAGGGCAGTGAGCAAACTTTCCTCGCTCCTCTACTGGCATGCGATCAGGGATCTGAAAAAACTGGGAGTGAATGGCAGATACCTTGAGGCTGGATGCGGGCCGGGAATTCTTGCAGTCAGGGTTGCGAGGGAGCTTGGAGTCGAGGTTGTTGCCTTCGACCTCTCGGTGAGCATGGTGGAGATTGCAAGGAAAAGGGCGAGAGATGCAGGCGTGAACGTCCGGTTCATGGTCGGAGACGTGGAGAACGACTACTTTGGCGAGTTTGACGTGGTTTATTCCACTTTCTCCCTCCATCACTGGAACAATCCGGAGAAGGGGCTGAAAAATCTGTGGAGGATGGTGAAGTCAGGGGGTGTGCTTTATATTCTGGATGCGAGAAAGGAGCGGTTTATCGGCCACGGTCTGAGTTTCGACAAGTTCAGGTCGCTTTTTGAGGGCCTTGAAAATGCTGAGAAAATTGAGGTCAGGAAGAGGTTTCCGCTGATGGCTTCTGCGGTCGCTGTGAAAGGAGTTTGATGACTTGGCTGATGCAATTACCGTGTTCATTTATTTCTATTCTCTGGAGAATAATTTTGGTGGGAATAGAGTGATAGGGGCGTTCACCCCCTCTCATGATCTCTTTAAACCCTGGGCTGTCCGGTTTTACACATTCAGGTTAAACTTAAATACCCTAAGTTTCCCCTCAACACTATGGCAAGGAGACCAGCAAAGATGTGGAGAAGACTGGAGAGACCATACACGAGAACAGAGTACATTGACGGTGTGCCAGGAATAAGGCTCAGGCAGTTTGAGATGGGTAATAAAAATGCTGAATTCCCTGTCATGCTCACTCTTGTGGCAAAAGAGTCTGTTCAGGTTAGAGATACTGCTTTGGAGGCTGCGAGAATCGCTGCGAACAAGTACATTGCAAGGAGGGCAGGTTCAAGCAATTATTTCCTCAAGGTCAGGATTTACCCGCACCACGTGCTGAGGGAGCACAGAATGGCTACCGGAGCTGGAGCGGACAGAATTTCACAGGGTATGAGGAGAGCCTTCGGAAAACCGGTTGGCAGAGCGGCGAGAGTCTTCCCGGGAACAAGGATAATCAGCATCTGGACGAAGCCCGAGCATTTCGAGGTTGCAAAAGAGGCTTTGAAAAGAGCTGGACAGAAAATGCCAACTCCCGTGAGCGTGGTGGTAGAGAAAGGCAGGGAGCTTCTTAAAGGAAAGGTTTAAATTTTTACCTTAACTAATCTTTCGTAGTACTCCACTATCTCTTTTCCCTCTACAAATGGTATTCCTCGCTCCTCTGCGTATTTCATTGCATCAGTTTTCGGAAGCGCTTTTCCGGTCTTTTCGTCAAGCATTTCACATATTGTGACTGCGGGGACTATGCCTGCCATCTCCGCCACTGCAATGCTCAGCTCTGTCTGGCCAACTCTCTCGAAGACCAGACCTTTCGATGCTTTGAGTACTGCAACATGTCCCGGACTCCTGAACTCTGCACCAAAGTCGAATTCTTTCCCTTTTTCAACAGCAGCAACTGCCTCACCAATCTTCCTTATTGTCAAAGCTCTGTCAATATCTGTAATGCCGGTGTATGTGTCTCTGTGGTTTACCCACAGGCTGAATGATGAGCGTGAATCATATTTTATGTCAAAATGGGCGAGTTTTTCAAGGTCGGGAAATCTGGTTGATGAAGCTCCAAGAATTTCGTGCATGAAGGGCAATCCAAGCTTTTCTGCTGCAACGAATGGGATTGAGACACATATAAGCCCTCCACCGTCTTTTCTCATCATGGCAACATCCTCTGGCCTGACCTCAACTGCAGGTATTGCTATGTCCGTCTCTCCCTCCCTGTAGTCAAAATCATAGATGAGCACAGGTCTTCCTTTCCTGAATGCATCTATTGCCTCCTCGATCATAAAATCACCTCTATTTCCACATTATCTCCGTCCCTGAGACCGAGCTTTTCTCTCAGTTTTTCAGGAGCGATTATCTCGAGAATGTCCTTGCTGTAGTGCGTTCTCTTCGGAATTATTACTGCCCCCTCGATTCCATCAATTCTGCATCTGAACGCCTTTACGTCTCCAAATGTTCGGTCCTCGGTTTTGAAACCCTCGATTAGAATACCATCCTCTTCGTCAAGAACTCTTCTGAAATACATCTGCTCTTTCGGGATTTTCAGATTGAGCGTTCCAGGATATGGGGCGAATCCAAGTTTTTCTTCAAACTGCTTTCTGTAGCCATCTAAGCTGACGTAATATTTTCCTTCACCGACTCCGCTCATCACTCTGCCAGTTATGCAGACCCTCTCCTCACCTTCGAAGATCTTTTTCAGTTCGAGGTATTCCCTGTAGAGTATTTCCTTCCCCTTTTCTGTAATCACGACATACTGGCCATCACTATCGATTATTCTTTCTATGTATCCATTCTCCTCCAGTTCTTTGAGCTTTCTTGCTGCTGTCTGCAGGCTCTGGTCTATTTTCTCTGCGAACTCCTTGGAGCTTATCTTGACGACTTTCCTGGTGGCATTCATCATTGCAAGCTTTTTAAGCTCGGTCAACATCTTCTCAAAATTGAGAAGCTTCTCATATAAACTTATTGGTGGAGTGAGCTATGCAGAAATTATGGGGACACTCTCGAAGAATGAGATGATCCTTTCAAAAACGTCCTCCCGTGTTCCGGATGATATGATCACAATCTTTCTGGTTTCTATTCTCATAAATTTCTCTATCATTGCTCTGAATGCATCGTCGTCCAGCCCGCCGCCTGAATATTCCAGCTCATGGAGGTCCTGACCGAGATACCAGATCACTATTTCTGGATTGTCATCCATTATCAGGTCCACGACTCTCGAAAATCTCTTCAGGTAATCTTCCTTATCCAGACCTCTTGAAATTCTGCATTTCATTTCCTGCACGACTTCACACTTTCTGTCTCCATTAATGCAGTAGAACGAGGCGCTGCATATTCTGTATGTGTCGCTGTGATGTGCATCGGTCTCAAGCACTGCAATTTTTTCGTATCCCTTATCCTTGAGCCTTTCAACCAGAATGGTTATGTCGTTAAAAAAGCTGTAGCCCCGCCATTTTTCTCTTTCGGCCTGGTGACCGGTTGCAGTGGTTGGAACGATGACAAGGTTGTAGTTTTCAATCTCCTCAGCCGAGGTGAGGACACATCTTATGGATTCGTAGGCGACCTTGAAGAATGGCGTGTTTTTAACTTTCTCATAATATTTCCGGGAGTGGATTTTAAGTATGTAGCTTTCCGGATTGATGTGCTGGGCTGTGGAATGCACCGGACCCCTCACCCTTTTTGAGGATGGCATCCAGTCTGATTCGATTTCTTGATTATAAATTATAATAAATTCCATACTACAATCTTCGGGAAAACCAATAAATAATTTGTGATGGATGCAGGAATGATGATTAAAGTGGTTTTTCTACCCTCTGGCAAGAGAATTGAGTGTGAAGCTGGAAAGTCTATTCTTGAAATTGCTCAGAATGCTGGTGAAGGTATCAGAAGTCTTTGCGGAGGTAAGGGCGCCTGCGGCAAATGCAAGGTTATTGTAAGAAAAGGTGATTTCAGAATCAATCCCGAACCGCATGAAAAGTTTCTGAGCGAAAATGAAAGAAAAGAGGGCACGGTTCTGGCATGTCAGGCCTTTCTTTTCAGCGATGCCGAGATATTTATCCCGGTAGAATCCAGACTTGAAAAGCAGCAGATCCTTGCAGATTTTATTGTTTCAGCCGGTGAACTGTCTCCTAATGTCAGGAAGGAGTTTTACCGTGATTCCTTCTTTCCAGAAGTAGTCTCACGAAAGGGTTACACTCTCTCATGCAATCCAGAGGTCGAAGAAGGAGACTTCACTCTTGTTTTGAGGGGAAATGAAGTCATAGCTGTTGAGGAGGGAGATACGAGAGGGGAATGCTTTGGGCTTGCCATTGACGTTGGCACAACCACGCTCGTCGCTGCGCTGGTGGACCTCAATACTGGAAAGGTGGTGAATATTGCTTCGGATTACAACGGGCAGATAGTGTACGGAGAGGAGGTTCTTTCGAGAGTTGAATTTGTCTTCAGCAGAAAGGATGGGCTCAATATTCTTCAAAGAGCAGTTGTGGATTCGGTAAACGCTCTCATAGATAGGTTACTTGAAGGTTATTCCTCTCCGGAAAGAATCTATGACGTGGTGGCAGCCGGAAACACTTTGATGACTCATTTCTTCTTGAAAAGAGATATCGACTATCTCTTCAGGTCCTCAAGAGTTAGGGTGGAAAAGAAAGGCTTTGTCGATGAGGCGAAGAAAATGGGATTGAACGTGAATGATAACGCCCTTGTATTTGCACTGCCCCCTGTGGGAAGGTATGTTGGGGGAGATATAGTGGGCGATGTTCTCGCAGCGGGTATCGCCGACTCTCCTTACCTTTCACTAATGGTCGATCTTGGCACGAACGGTGAAATTGTTCTGGGAAGTGAGGGCTGGGCGATCTCTACGAGCGTCGCATCTGGTCCTGCTTTTGAGGGTTATGAGATAAAGCATGGCAGCAGGGCGGTGGAGGGGGCGATAGATCACGTCGAGATAAATGGCCATGGGGTTAAGTATACAGTAATCGGTGGTAAAAAGCCCAGGAGTATCTGTGGAAGTGGGCTGATAGACCTGCTTGCAGAGCTTTTCAGGAACGGAATTGTTGATTTTCAGGGAAATCTTGACAGGGAGCATGAGCGTGTGCGGAAAGGTGAGAGCGATTACGAATTTGTTGTCGCCTACGCCAGTGAAACCGAGACAGGAAAGGATATCGTTCTTACCCAGACCGACATTGACACGCTCATCAAATCGAAAGCTGCGGTTTGTGCCGGAATAGCAGTGCTGATCAAGAAAGCCGGAATAAGTCCTGCTGATGTGGAGCGGTTTTACATTGCCGGTGGCTTTGGATACTACATTGATTTCGAAAATGCCGTCACAATTGGACTTTTCCCGGAGCTGCCAAACGCCGAAGTGAAGCAGATAGGTAACGGTTCGCTGGCAGGAGCGTATCTTGTTCTGACATCACAGAAAAAGAGAAATCTTGCCGAAACAATGGCCAAGCTGATGACTTACTTCGACCTCAGCACGGATGCGGATTTTATGGATGAATACAATGCTGCTCTCTCGCTACCCGGAAAACCTGAGCTTTTTCCGACGATCTATGACAGATATGTTTGAAAAGCTTTATTTTCTTCAATCAGCATTTGAATCATGGATGTTGATATAATCCATTTTAAAAGGCCAGAAAAGCACAACGCTCTCGATCTCGACCATTTGAAGGAAATCTATGATGAATTGCGTGGTTGCAGGAACCCTGTTGTCATTTACGGGGAACCGAGCTTTTCTTCCGGACTCGATCTGAACTTCGTCCAGAATGCCAGCGAGCCAGAAATAATCGAATTTGCAGACATCGCCAATGACCTGATCCTCAGGATAGCATCGCATCCAAAACCGGTTGTTGCTTTTGTTAAGGGTTACACCTTTGGGGCTGGATTCAGCATAGCTCTGGCATGTGATGCAATAGTTGCGGACGAAAATGCGGTCTTTTCAACCGGATTTGCCAAGCTCGGAATTGCACCTGACATGGGAGTATCATTCCTCCTGCCCAGAATAACCGGATTAAAAAGGGCACTGAGGCTGCTCAGCACCGCCGAAAGATTTGGGGTTGATGAAGCAATCAGACTGGGGATAGTTGGCAGGAAGGGAAATCTGGATGATGCTGTGGATCTTGCCAGAAGAATGGACGGCAATTCAATAAAATACATAAAGGAGCTGGTTTATTCAGGTTTTAGAGAGCATGTAATGAGAGAGAAGGAAATGGCTTTAAAATCAATCGAAGATATGAGAAGAACCTAATATCTCTCCCGCTTTACCCAGAATGGAGGTGGAAAATTGATACGTGCAGGAATAATTGGAGGTACAGGATACACTGGTGGTGAGCTTTTAAGGATTCTCTCAAAACATCCTGAGGTTGAAGTTGTGGCTGTAACCTCAAGAAGAGAGAAAGGCAGGAAAATTCATGAGGTTCATCCGCATCTTAAGGGGTTTTATGAGATTGAATTCATCGAGCCTGATATTGATCGCCTTTCTGAATGTGATGTGGTGTTCACCGCAGTACCTCATGGAGAGGCAATGAGATACGTTCCCGAACTCTATGAATCTGGTTTGAAGGTGGTGGACCTTTCAGCAGATTACAGACTCAGAAAGGATAAATACGAGGAGGCTTACGGGAAAACGCATGAGGCGTACATCGAAGCAGTTTACGGGCTTACCGAGCTTCACAGAGAGGAGATTGCGAAAGCCCGACTTGTCGCAAATCCCGGATGTTACCCCACAGGAGCAATTCTTGCAGCAGCCCCTCTTGCAGAGCTGGAGTTGATTGAAAGGGTTATTTTCGACTCCAAGAGCGGAATCAGTGGGGCTGGAGTAAGTCCGACGGAATTCACTCACTATCCCAACCTTCACGAGGCTATCGTCCCATACAAGATTACGGACCACAGGCATTATTATGAAATGGAACAGGAGCTGGGCAGATTTCAGGAGGACGTCAGGATCTCATTCACCCCCCAGGTCTTCCCCGGATCGAGGGGAATATTGACCAACGCTCACATATTCCTGAAAGGAGAGCTTGAACAGGATGAACTGGAGAAAATATACAGAAAATTCTATGATTGTTCCTATTTCATAAGATTTCAGAAAGCTGTGAGGCTCAGCTATGTCAGGGGTAGCAATTTTGCTGATATATCCATAAACAGGGGTGCTGACAGGGCCGTCGTCGTCTCTGCAATAGACAATCTTGTCAAGGGAGCGAGCGGACAGGCTGTGCAGAACATGAATGTGATGTTTGGGCTTGATGAGTGGGCGGGCCTTGATTTCCCACCACTCTTTCCGTAGAGGTGAGGTATTATGGATGGGGTATTTCAGAACGAACTGGTAAAAGAGCTTGTTGAGAAATACAGGGTTTTGTGGTCAATAGACCACGCAAAAGCCCTCATGGCGTGGGATAATGAAACCTACATGCCGAAGGGCGGAGTCGAAGAAAGGGCAATGGCCATGGCAAACCTCAGCACGCTTGAGCAGAAACTGATGCTCGATCCTGACTTCGTCTCTTTGCTTGAGAGGGCGGAGGGAGCTGAAAACCTGAATGAATATGAAAGGGGAGTTTTAAGAGTACTGCGGAGGAATATAGATTATCTCAGAAAGATACCTCCGGAGATTATCTTTGAGATTGCCAAAACGTCTCAGGAAGCTGTGCAGATTTGGGACGAGGCGAGAAGAAAGAATGACTTCGAGAAATTCAGACCCTACCTTGAAAAGCTCTCCAGTCTCGCAAGAGAGGTTGCTGAAAAGCTAGGGTATGAGGATCATCCATACAGCGCTCTGCTCGATCTCCATGAAGAGGGGCTGGACATCAAAAAGGCTGACAGGATATTTGACGAGGTTATCCCTGCATCGAAGAAAATACTCGAAAAAGTCAGAGAAGACAATCTGTTCCCGGATACGCACCCGCTTGAGGAGGCAAAATATGAAACATCCGCTATGGAGAAAGTGAACAGAGAGCTTCTCGATTTGCTTGGGTACTCATGGGAAAGAGGACGACTTGACGTCAGCCCTCATCCGTTCACGATAACGCTTGGGATTGGAGATGTGAGAATCACGACACGGTATGAGGGGTTTGATTTCAAGAGAGCGATGTTCTCGACAATCCATGAATTCGGACATGCTCTGTACGAATTGCAGGTGGACGAGAGGCTGAAGATGTCCCCCATCGCAGGTGGTGTAAGTCTCGGAATTCACGAAAGCCAGAGCAGGTTAATGGAGAATATTATCGGGAGAAGCAGAGCCTTTGTGTCACTTATTAGGCCATTGCTGGAGAAACATCTCGACTTCGTCAGAGATTACGATGATGACGAGCTTTACAGATACTTCAACACGGTTAAGCCCGGCCTCATAAGAGTGGATGCAGACGAGCTTACGTATAACTTCCACATTTATCTCAGGTACAAGCTTGAGAAGCTGCTCATTGCAGGCGAGATTGCTGTGGGTGATTTACCGGAACTCTGGAATGAGGAAATGGAAAATCTGCTTGGAATACGGCCGACAACTTACAGTGAGGGCGTACTTCAGGACATCCACTGGAGCCATGCTTCCTTCGGCTACTTCCCAACATACACTCTGGGGAACGTGGTTGCAGGGCAGATCTGGACAGAGATTGTAAAGGAGATTGATTTTGAAGATACAGTACGAAACGGAAAATTCGAGGAGATTTACGGTTTCCTGAAAGAAAAGATCCACAGGTGGGGTGGCACCCATTCACCCCAGGAGCTGCTGAAAAGGAACTTTGGAAGGGGATATGATCCGGAATCACTAATAGCTTACCTCAAGCAGAAGTATACCGGATAACGGGGCATTTCCGTTTTTTCCATTTTTTTGAAAATTGAAAAACCTGTTTAGCGCCGGGGGTGGGATTCGAACCCACGCGGGCATAGCCCACGCGCTCTCCAGGCGCGCGCCTTACCACTCGGCAACCCCGGCTTGCCAGCGACTATGCGGAGTTGAAATATAAGTATTGTGCTGAGCACTCATTGCATGTATCTGTGGCATTTATTTATTTTCATGCCGGCAAAATTGGGGTTTCAGAATTCCCTGAACATCTCTTTGGAAATGCTGCAGAGCGGACAGATTTCTGGAGGGGTGCCAGTGAAAATGTATCCGCAGTTGGGACACACGTAAATTTTCTCCTCGAATGCCTTATCTCTGCCACTCTCCACGAGGACTCTGAGCTTTCTGTAAACTTCTGCATGTTCTTTTTCAGCCTCGAGCGCCCACCTGAATGATGTTGCAGCCCTTTTTCTGTTTTCCCTTATTGCAGTATCGTAAAATTCGGGATACATTGTCTCGATCTCATAGGTCTCTCCCTTTATCGCTTCATCCAGGTTTTTCAGAGGGTCTTCGATTTCTTTTTCTTTCAGGGCTTTCAGGTGGTTCTTTGCATGCACAAATTCTGAAAATGAGAACGCTTCGAAAACTCTCGCGAGGTTTTTCAGACCCTTCTCCTTTGCAATTTCCGAAAAGATTCTGTACTTTATACTGGCCTGACTCTCGCCTGAAAATGCATTTTTCAAATTATCTTCGGTGGACACTTTTATCACCGGAGATTAATATGAAAAATCCTGATAAATAGTTTTCGCGGTCATTTCATGTACTGTAAAATTTGTGCCCTCAGTATTTTGTAGCTCTCATCGTCAAACCCTCTCTTGTATTCTCTCAGTAGCTTTTTCAGCTCCTCGTTTTTCATGAGTCTTAGCCTTGAGTTCAGATATACTGTGAACTGTGTGAGGTTGGACGGTCTGCATTTTATGACGCCCCTTTCGAAGTCTATGAACACGATTCTGTCAGAGATGATTATGTGTCTATCAGGGTGATTCATTTCTTCTTTCTGGATTCCCAGCGCGTCCAGTTTCCTGCAAATATCCAGTATTTTGCCGAGAGTTTCGCTGCTCAGCTCGTTGATCACATCTTTTATCGGTTTGCCTTCTATGAACTCCATTTCGATTTCAAGTTTTTCCGGATTTATTGAGTAAAGCCGGGGTACAAAATCGAACTCCTGCAGAAGGCTGAGAAATCCTGCTTCCTTCCAGAAATTGTATCTGTACTCCGGGAAGAATTGTTTTATTGCCCTGTCTCCTTCCACCCTTACTACTGAATGCCTGCCCCTCATACTCTCATTACATGGATGCTCTCGGCAATTTTTTCGTCTATGGCAATCTGAGAGTTCCCGAGCTGTATTAGGTAGGCAGGATAGACTCTCATTACTCTGATTCTTTTTCCTGGTAGGATTCCCAGGGATATCAGTTTCTTGATGGTCGATTCATCCCCTGAAAGGTATTTGATTTCACCATGTTCTCCGGGTGATAGAGATGTAAGTCTTACGACAAGGCTTTTGACCTCTTCTTCTCCCCTCAGGCAGCATTCCCCTCTGGGTATTTCTCTGCCGTGGGGGCATACGGATGGATGGCCGAGAAGTGTGCAGATAGCCTCTTCAACCTCTTCGCTGATGACATGCTCGAACCTGCATGCTGAACTCTCTACTTCCCTGTCGCTTGCCCTCAGCACATCGTGTAAAAGCCTCTCAGCAAGTCTGTGAAGTCTGATTATCTTCTTTGCCCTTTCAAGTCCTTTTTCAGTGAGCTTTTTTCCGTCGATGTATTTTTTCTTTTGCAGCTCAGACAAGGTCTCGATGTCAGGTTCGGGAAACTCCTCATTTTTTTCAACAGTCCTGACATAGATTTCCTTTAAGGCATTTTCAATTCTTTCGTCATTTCTCATAACAGCACCTCAAGAACTTCTCTTACTATAAATCCTGCTGTGAATGCTATTGTGAGTGCTGTCAATGCAGTTATGACTGCAAACTTCCAGCCCCTCTCCTTTCCTATTACGGAGAACTGGGCTATGCATGGCACAAAGAGCGTTAGCACGACCATTGAAACTATAGTCTGATTGTAATCGAGCAAACCCCCTGAGACCAGATCGTAAAGACCGGCAGTGCCATAATCTCTTCTGAAGAACCCGTACAGAAATATTTCACCCATTTTGGGTGGGAGCCCGAGAACTTCAGCAGGTCGCCCAAGGAGTCCGACAACAAGATCGAAGACTGTTGTGATTCTCCCCACCCATATTGCAACGCTTATGAGCAGAAATATTGGCAACACCTCTTTAAAATACCATTCTAGTCTTGAGACGGTTTTCATCACGATATTGGAAAGCGATGGAATCCTCAGAGGAGGGATTTCCATGTAAAATGACGGAGCCTCTCCGGGAAGGTATTTTCCTGCAAGCAACCCAATCGCAAGCAGTATGGTGAAAACCGAAAACGCCCATACGGCAAGAGCGAAAGAATCAGGGACGATACCGAGGATTATTCCAAGCTGTGCCGAGCAGGGTATTGCGACCGCGAGCATGAGGGTTGCGATTATTCTCTCCCTCCTTGACTCAAGCACCCTTGTAACTATTACTGCCATTGTCCCGCAGCCGAGACCGAGCACCATGGGTATGATTGCCCTGCCACTCAGGCCAATTTTCTTGAAAAGCCTGTCAAGCAGCATGGCCATTCGTGGGAGAAATCCCGAATCTTCCAGTATTGAAAATGCGAGGAAGAACATTGTAACGATGGGGAATATTATCGCCAGAGCATACCTCAGACCGAGTGTTATCACTCCGTATTCTCCGCCGATAAGTTCTCTTATCCAGTAATTAGGAATGCTGGACTCCAGCCAGGTATTCAGCGGTACGTTGATGATCGTTTCATACCAGGATTCGATTGCATCAACCATTATCTGGGCACCTATGACGCCAGCAAAAAGGTAGAGGAAGTACAGCGCCGCTATGCTCATCGGAATTGCGGTAACCGGGTTGAGACTCAACTCGTTTATTTTGTCATATATTCTCCTTTTTTTCTCGATCTGAACTACTGCGTCTTTTAGTAACTCTTCTGAGAGTCTCTGATACTCCATCGCCAGCAGGTATGCTATAGATCTTCCCATTTTTCTTCTCAGTTCGGAGAGTTTCTCTTCGTCTATACTCAGTTTTTCTATCACATCTCTGTCGTTTGAAAGGGCGAGAATTGCCAGCAACTTCTTGCTGATGGTACTTTCCTGAGTAATCAGGCTTTCAGCCTCTTTTATCGCCCCCTCCAGTGCTGGTGAAAATTTAAATGTTCTTTTTTCGAGCCGGGTTTTGCTCAGCTCTTCAATTTTCTTCAAGAGCTCTTTTATCCCCTTCCCTTTTACAGCAACTGTCTTTATAACGGGAATTCCAAGTCTCTCCTCCAGTTTCTTTTCGTCTATCACCATTCCAGCTTTTTCGGCTTCATCCACTGCATTCAGAACAAGGATTACGTTAAAACTCGTTTCGAGCAATTGCAATGTCAGCGGCAACCCTCTTTCGATATTCTTGGCGTCAACGACATTTACTATGACTTTCGGCTTTGAATTGAGGATTATGTCCTTTGCAACTCTCTCCTCCTCTGTTATTGAGAACAGAGAGTACATTCCGGGCAGATCCGCAACTGTGAGGTTCAGACTTTTTATCTTTCCTGTGAGAATATCCACGGTCGTGCCCGGGTAATTGGAGACATCCGCATATCTCCCAGTGAGCTTGTGGAAAATTACGCTCTTTCCAACATTCGGGTTTCCGACAAGAAGGACATCGTAATCTGAGCGTGTGTGCTGTGTGGACTCTGTACCGTGACAGTGCATATTTTAGGGTAACCTAAAAATTATATAAATTTTATGGCTCCACACCCCTGTTCGTAATTTTGAAGAAACAGTAAACACCTTCTGGCATGGACCTGTGCTTTACGAGCCTGGCTATTCTTTCATCTCTGGTCTTTTCCAGCGAGATTATGGTTTTTGAGAGGTGATCAATGCTCGGACCACCTATTGGTCTAATCTCCCCGCTGTTTATGTCTGTGAACATCTGATTCGTGAATACTACTGCCAGGTTGTGTTTTCTCGCCAGTCCCAGCAGAAATGTCAGCTGGGATGTGAGTTCCCTTTTAACTCTGATCTGCCGGCTCTCGTCTTCAAGCTCTGAACGGTACAGGGCCGTCAGTGAATCGATGATTATTAGCTTAATCTCCTGGTTCTTCAGCAGTCTTGCAAGCTCCTTTACGGCTGTGCTTTGCTGTCTGAAGTCAAAAACCTCGTAGATGTAGATGTTTGACAGTACGGATTTATCCTCAAAAATCTGATCAATTCTCTCTGCTGAAAGCCCTTCTGTATCGATGTATGCAACGCTGAACTCCTTTGCAGTGTTGTATGCGAGCATCAGGCAGAGCGACGTCTTACCTGTTCCGCTCTCGCCGTATATCTGGGTTATGGTTCCCGTCTCAACTCCTCCTCCTAGGATATCATCGATGCATTTACTTCCCGTTTTAAGCTTCATTGATTTTCTCCTCTACGATTTTTCTGACTTTAATAACCGGAATTCCCGTCTCCCGGGAAATCTGCTTGATGTCCTCAAATTCGGGCTTGGCTCTGTAATCGGAAACCTTAACTCTCACAATATGCTTCTTTCCGCCCACCTCAACTTCAATTTTTTTGAAGTGCCTGTTCGCTTTAATCCTGTGGTGGACGGGAATGATCCTCACCCCTATGCTGGTGGTCTCCCTCATAATCGTTTCTGCTACATCTTCTGCCCTGCTGTGGTCTGCAATAGCTTTCAGAATCCATGCGGGCCTGCTCTTCTTACCAGTTGCGGGTATCAGGGAGATATCATGGCAAATCTTTGAAAGAACCTCCATGGCATTTGCTATGTCTTCCCCACTCATGTCGTCTATGTTGGTCTCCACGATTACTATGGAATCCGCCATATCTCCTTCTGCAAGTATCAATCTCAGAATATTCGGTTTTTCCAGTTCCCTCGTCCCAGCACCGTAATTTATGCCCTCTACGCAGAAGGGCAGGTTTGGAGCTCCCTCCGAGAAATGAGACAGTATTGCCGCGCCTGTGGGGGTCAAAAGTTCTCCTTCGCCTTCCATCAGCACTCTCAGTTTGCTGTTCTTAACGATTTCAAGAGTTGCAGGTGCCGGAACAGGAAGAATGCCATGATGAGTTTCGACAAAACCTCTGCCCGCGTAAACCGGAGTCGTAAAAATCCTGTATCCTTTGTTTTTCAACCTCGTAATGCCCATTACGGCACATACAACGTCGAATATGGCATCATCACTCCCGACTTCGTGGAAAATGGCGTTTCTGTAATCTGTTCCATGTATCTTTCCTTCGGCCTTTGCAATACGCTCAAAAATCTGCAAACTTTCTTTTTTCACGACTTCTTCGATATCTGCCCCTGCAATAAGCTCAACGACCTCTGAATACCTTCTGCTTTTCCCCTGTTCCTCCACTTCGACAAGATTGGCCTTTATTCCGTTTCTCTTAACCTCTTTCAGTCTGAGCTCAATGTTCAGACCCATTGAGTTTATCACATCCAGCAGATCATCCTGACCAAGCGTAACGTTCAGGAGTGAGCCAGTAATCATGTTGCCGCTCGCCCCAGAGAAGCAGTCGAATATGGCCATCTTCATCCTATCACCACAACACTTTTTACTCAGTTTCCTTTAAATTGTTACCATGGAAGAGATCGCACTTAAGGTTAATCAGGCTTACCCAAGTGATTCAGGGAGGGGTATAGCCAGACTTGATCCCGAAACAATGTTCAGGCTCAATATCTCACCAGGGGATATAATTGAAATAGAAGGCCGGAAAAAGACGGTCGCGAAGGTCTGGAGGGCTCCGAAAAGAGACTGGGGGAAGGGAATAATAAGGATTGATAGATTTATCCGGGAAAATGCTGGCGTTGGTATTGGTGATACTGTCAAGGTCAGGAAAGCAGACTACAGCATTGCAAAGCAAATTATCCTCGCTCCGCTGAAGAAAATAGATTACCGGCTCTTTGGTGCAGATCCGGAAAGCTATCTGAAGCACCAGTTTCTCAAGAGACCTGTCGTTGAGGGAGACATCATCCCCCTTGTTGGTGCAACAGTGACGTTTGGGAGGCAGCCTCAGCAGCCGGTTCTGCTTGCGGTCGTCAAAACCGATCCGAAAACTGCGGTTATTATTGATGAAACCACGAAAATAGTTTTGAGAGACAAGCCCGTGAGAGGTTTTGAAAGATTTGGCAAGGCAGGAGTTACTTACGAGGACATAGGTGGCCTTAAGAAAGAGCTGCAGAAGGTCAGGGAGGTCATAGAACTGCCTCTAAAGTATCCAGAGCTGTTCCAGAAGCTTGGAATCGATCCACCAAAGGGCGTGCTGCTTTACGGTCCACCCGGCACCGGAAAAACGCTCATTGCAAAGGCCGTGGCGAATGAAATCGGGGCAAGCTTCTTCACCATTAATGGTCCCGAAATCATGAGCAAGTTCTATGGTGAGAGTGAACAGAGGCTCAGAGAGATTTTTGAGGAAGCTAAGGAGAACTCTCCAAGCATAATTTTCATAGATGAAATTGATGCAATAGCCCCCAGAAGGGATGAAGTTACTGGAGAAGTTGAGAGAAGGGTTGTCGCCCAGCTCCTCACTTTAATGGATGGTCTTGAGGAGAGGGGGCAGGTAATAGTCATCGGTGCAACCAATAGAATTGAGGCAGTTGATCCTGCTCTCAGAAGGCCCGGAAGGTTTGACAGAGAAATCGAAATAGGTGTACCTGACAGGGAAGGCAGGTATGAAATTCTGCAGATACATACGAGAAACATGCCTCTCGAGCCCGATTACTCTCTTGAGTTCGTTGTCCCATCTCTCGAGAGCCTTAGAGAGATGCTCAGGGAGAACGGGGATGTGAGACATGCTGACATCGAGTTCATAATTGAAGAGGTAAAGGACCTTGAGAAAAGGGATGAAATAAGGTCTGCGATAGAAAGCATACTGCCTGGAGATCTCAGAGAGGAGCTGGAAAGGGAGATAGTAAAGACGATGCTCCGGTATCTTGCCGACCAGACCCACGGTTTTGTTGGTGCAGACATAGAGGCTTTATGTAAGGAAGCAGCAATGAAGGCTCTGAGGAGGATAATTCCCCACATAGATTTAAACGAAGACACCATACCTCCAGAGCTTCTTGAAAACCTGAGAGTTACAATAGATGATTTCAGGGAATCTCTGAAGGAAATTGAACCTTCCGCGATGAGGGAGGTTTTTGTTGAGATACCCAAGATAACTTGGGGCGATGTTGGTGGGCTGGACGATGTAAAAAGGGAAATCATTGAGGCTGTGGAGTGGCCGCTGAAGTATCCTGAGAAATTCAAGAAATTCGGTATCAAACCGCCAAAGGGCGTGCTGCTTTACGGTCCACCCGGCACCGGAAAAACGCTCATTGCAAAGGCCGTGGCGAATGAAAGCCAGGCCAATTTCATCAGCGTCAAGGGCAGCGAACTGCTCTCAAAGTGGCTCGGTGAGAGCGAGAAAGCCGTGAGAAAAATCTTCAGAAAAGCCAAGCAGGTTGCCCCGTGTATAGTGTTCTTTGACGAAATAGATGCCATAGCTCAGATGAGAGGGTTCGATGAGGGTAGTAGGGCTGTGGAAAGAGTTGTCAATCAGATTTTGACCGAGATGGACGGCCTTGAGGACCTTGATGGTGTTGTTGTAATTGGAGCAACAAACCGTCCTGACATTCTCGATCCTGCTCTGCTCAGGCCCGGAAGGTTTGACAGGCTGGTTTACGTGAAACCTCCTGACAAAACGAGCAGGCTTGCCATATTCAGGATCCATACTAAGGGTATGCCTCTTGCGAATGATGTTGACCTCGAGGAGCTTGCTGAGGTTACGGAGGGTTATGCCGGAGCAGACATAGAGGCTGTGTGCAGGGAAGCGGTTATGCTCGCTCTGAGAGAGAACATAAACGTGGAAAGAATAGAGATGAGGCACTTCCTTGAGGCCATAAGAAAGGTGAAGCCCAGCATAACGGATAGCATGCTGAGCTTCTACGAAAGGTTTGAGGAGAAGGCAAAGGAGGTTAAGAGAACACAGAAGGCCATGCTGGGTTATGGTTAGCGAAACATTTATACCTTTTTTCATTTCAATTTTAAAAGGTGGTGATAATGGTTTTTGCAAGAGAAATGCTCAACAAGGTGGTTTTGCTGAGCGATGGGACCGTTGTTGGTGTCGTGCACACTCTAACCTTTGACTTCAAAACAGGGAGTCTCGTCAATGTTGTGGTGAGGCCTAAAAATGAGGTCGAAGGATTGAAAAAGGAAGATGGTTACTACATCATTCCGTTTGAAAGTGTTAGATCTGTAAGCGATTATGTGGTAGTGGACAGGAAGAGAGTTTGATGAGGGAGTATCTCTTTCCACCCCTGATTTTACCACTATTTATTGTAATTATCCTGCTGCCATTTTTTGCAATCCTCTTTGCCTTCGGTGCAACCTCAGCACTTTCAATAGTTCTCGGAATGTCTGTTAATGAGGCAATGATAATATTTACCATGATCGTGATTGGGTCCCTCATAAATATCCCTGTGTATGAAAAGGCGGGCAGGATCGTTGAAAGGAGGTTCAGCTTTTTCGGGCTTATTTACTCTGTAAGGAGAAGAGAAAAAATAGTCGTGGCGGTAAATGTAGGCGGATGTCTCATTCCCTCGTTCATATCTCTTAAACTCCTCTCGGAGGTTGACCTCTCCGCATTCCTTCTGGCGTTTTTCATAACTTCTGCCGTGACTTATATGGCTGCAAAACCTGTTCCCGGCGTGGGGATAACAGTTCCAATGCTCATACCTCCACTAACTTCGGCTCTGGCGTCATATCTTTCGGTCCTCCTCTTTTCTCTTCCTCTGATGGATGTTCCAAGGCTGGCCTTTGCAAGTGGAGTTCTTGGCTCACTTTTCGGAGCGGACGTGTTCCATTTGAAAGATCTTGAGAAAATAGGTTCCGGAGTTGTGAGTATAGGCGGAGCCGGTACATTCGATGGAATTTTTCTGACGGGCCTGTTCTCTGTTCTGTTTGCAGTTTGGCTCATGTGATTTTATGGTTTCAGAATTTCTATATCCAAAACGTATCTGTTGACTCGAGGAGCAAAGTTTCCGCACTCTCTCCAGAACAAAATCCGGGCGTTGTATCCCATGTACTCAATTTTTCTGACAATCTCTTCCTTCTTGTTATCAATTTCTTCTTCCCCGCTGAACGTGTAAAAGTGGAGTGTGCCACCACTTCTGATTTTTTTGAGTGCGATGTCGAGAAAATCTCCGGCATTGTACGGGGCAGGCATTAGAATTCTGTCGAATGTACCGTCAAGCTCCGGTACAACTTCTCTCACGTCTCCTTCTACGACCTTTACGACATTTTCGACTTTATTGGTTTTCACATTCTCTCTGAAATACCTGGCTGCTTCTGGATTAAGCTCAACGCCGATAACCTCTGAAGGGTGTGCGAGTTTTGCGATGACTATTGCGTATGGCCCGACACCTGCAAACATCACGAGAACACGCTCTCCGTCTTTCACAAGTCTTGCGACCCTCTCCCTCTCTCCGGAAAGCTTTACTGTATAGTATGCTTTTGTCGGGTCAACTCTGAATCTGCAACCGTGCTCTTTTGCCACCGTTTCGGTCTCTCCGCCGTAAATGATCTCGTATCTCGCAACCCTGAATTCGCCACTGACCTCTCCGGTCTTTCGGAGGATGGTTCTGACGTGCTTGTGCTTCAATCTGACCCACTCCACGATATCGTCTTTCAGATACATCAGCTGTTCCGGCAGATCGATTATCATCACATCTCCGATAATTTCAAAGCCCCGTCTCAGCAGAGCTATGTCTGAATCTCTTGCTTTGCCCTTCAGATAGTCCTTCAGTGTCATTCTCTCCATTCAGGACTACCTTTGAGGTTCTGTTAATTACACTTTTCGCATTCCATCCATCTGTCAAAACCGGTAAAGCTTAATTATTGCCATCTCTGAATGAGAACATGGTCAAGCTTGCCGTGTCTGGAAAAGGCGGTGTTGGAAAAACCACTCTCACAGCTGTTCTGGCCCATCTCTTTGCGAGAGACGGCTACAATGTTATCGCGATTGATGCTGATTCTGATATGAATCTGCCATCTGCTCTCGGCGTGAAGGATGTGAAACCTCTCTCCGGGCTTAAGGATGTCATTGAACAGCGGGTTAAAGGTCCTCTCGGAACTTACAAGGTAAACCCCAAGGTTGATGACGTTTTTGAGGCATATTCTGTGAGAAATGAGGATGGTGTAAGGGTTGCAGTTCTTGGAACGATTGAGAAGGGCGGTGATGGATGTTTCTGCCCGGAAAACGCTTTTTTGAGGGCAATACTGAGGCATGCGATCTTCAGGGAGAATGATGTTCTGCTCATCGACATGGAGGCTGGAATAGAGCATCTGGGGAGGGGAACGGCTAAGGGGGTTGATCTGCTAATTGCAGTTGTTGAGCCCGGGGTTAGGAGCTTTGAGACTCTTTCAAGAATAGAAAAGCTCGCCGAGGATATAGGGATAGACAGAGTCGGAGTGGTGGTGAACAAGTATATTGAGACTGAAAGGTCAAGGGAGCTTGTTGAAAATCTGGACAAGCCATTGCTAGGAGTAATCCCGTACAGCCAGGCATTTATAGAGGCAGATCTTGAAAATCTGCCCCCATACCGGGTTGTTGATCTTGAACCGTTCATTGAGATAAAGAACAACATACTGCGGATGGTGGACAGATGAGGGTAGCAATCCTTCTCAGGAAGAAATATGGAAAAAGAGCGGTGGAGCAAATCTCGAAGAAATTTGACGTGGTAACCTTCAGGCTTCCCGACGAACTGCCGGAGCTGATTGATGAGCCTGAGGAGATAGAGCTGCCGGACGAGATTTTTGAGAGCGACATCATTCTGAGCTATGCCCTTCATCCTGATGTAAGCTACGAGCTGATAAGGAGGGCGGAGGGAAAAAACGTGAAGGCAGTAATTCTGCCCGGTGGTCCAAAAAGCGGTTCAAGAACTCAGCTTAAGGAACTCGGAGAAAAACACGGTGTGAAGGTGATATGGGAGGATGTGTGTTGTGCAGCACCTTTCATTGATGAAGAGGGCATCGCAGAATTTTTTGCAGAATTCGGCCTTCCAGAATTTGAAGTTGACGTCGAGGATGGAAAGGTCAAAGACGTCAGGGTAAAGAGATCTGCAATCTGTGGTTCAAGCTATTTTGTAGCCGAGAAAATCAGAGGGCTGGACATTGAGGAAGCTCCGGCAAAGGCTGGTTACTTTACTCAGATCTATCCGTGCTTCGCTTCAAGGGGTATTGATGGAAAAATTCACCGCGCTGCACACATCCACAAGAGACAGGTGGAAAGGGCAATTGAAAGGGCTAAAGAAAAATGTCAAGAATAATTGAAATCAGCAGGACTGAGCTTAAAAGGGCGTTCAGATAGAAAAACGAAATCTGAATTGCTTTTTCATCCTTCCAGAGCCAGACTATGCCGTGTTCAATTATAAGCAGTGCTGCAATGGCGATCAAACCGGCTTTTGCAAAACTCCCGGGGGTATAGATTTCGATGACTGCATAGCTTAAAAGTGTAAAAAATATGACGTGGTTCAGGGCGGAAACAATTTTCCCAGCCCTTATGCCAAACTTGGCCGGAATGCTGTGCAGACCATGCTTTAGGTCAAAGTCATAATCCTGAAGGGCGTATATGATATCGAAGCCTGCAACCCAGAAAATCACAGCCATACCGATTAAAAAGGGCAGAAAATCCTTCCCGAGAAAATCGAAAGAATTGGTTACGGCGATCCAGCCACCCATGGGGGCGTAGGCAAGGTTCAATCCCAGGATGTAATGCGAGATAGCCGAGTATCTTTTTAGATATGGGTAAAGATAGGCTGTGAAGACGGGAATGGGAGACAGAAGGAAGGTAAGCTCGTTGATCATGTAAGCTGAAAGGAAGTAAACGATCAGACTCACGAGAGTTATTGTGTATGCTTCCCTCAAGCTCATCAGACCTGCGGGCAGATGCCTGCTGGCGGTTCTCGGGTTAAGTGCATCGATTTCCCGGTCTATTATCCTGTTCAGGGTCATGGCAGCAGTTCTCATGCTGGTGAATGCTGTGGCTATTAATGCGAATGTTCGGAGGCCAATCATTCCACCCTCTGCCAGAAACGCTCCAAGATACGCAAACGGTAAGGCAAATAGAGTGTGCTCTATTTTGATGAAATCCATGATGAGCCTAAGTTTTTTAACCATGCTTTCAAAATTGATTGACGATTTAAAAAGGTGATAGGATGGATGAGGAAAGCATCTCATCAAAGGCAGTGCTTTCGATGCTGCTTGAGGTGTCTGCCAATCCCAAGCCAGGGAATGTGGACAGACTTCACAACTTCGACGATCTGAGATACGAACATTTCCTTGTTTCAGCAGCCTCGGCTTTCCCTGTTTTTCTCAGAATTGCTAAAAACATAGTTTCAATTGGTAGAGGTGTTTACGATCTTGTTGCTACGACGAGAGAGGGGCATGAGGCCGGAAACGTCCACTTCGGAGCTTTCCTTCTTTTAACACCGCTTGTTTATTCGGAAGGAGATGTGGACAAGGCTTTCAGGGCTGTTAAAGCCTCCACATACGAGGACTCTTTATGGGTGAAAAAAGCGTTTGACATGTCCGAGGCAAGGGTTATGAATGCCGAAAAACTCGATCTGATGGACGATGTTGAGGTAGAAATTGTTCGGAAAAGGCTGAATCTTTACGACTGGATGAAACTTGCCCCTGAGGAGAATTTCATTGCTAAGGAATACGTGTCAGGGTTTGAGCTCTGCAACAGTGGAAAAGAAATGCTGTTTTCATACTATTCGGAAACAGGCGATGTGAACCGGGCGATAGTTCTTACCTACATGTCTTTCCTGGCAGAGTTACCCGACCCTCTGATTGTTGCCAAAAAAGGGATGGATGTGGCATGCAGAGTTAAAGCTCTTGCTGAGGATGCATTGAATGTTTACAAAGAGACGGAAAACTTTGCAGTGTTTGACGAACTTGATGGGCTTCTAATCTCGGAAGGGATTAATCCGGGAAGTGTGGCTGATCTGACAATAGCATCCATTTTTCTCGCTCTTGTGGAGGGGTGGAGATTTTGATCGAGAAGTTTGGGCTGTATGAGGGGATAAATGAGGTCATAGGAATCACTTTTGGCGGATGGATAAATACTGCACCTATAGGACTAATCGTTGGGGATGATATCCGGGTGAGGCTGTACAGCAATCATACGAGGGAGCTTCTCGAGAAAAGTGGGATGCTGTACGTAAACGTCGTTCATGACCCTATTGTTTTTGTCATCTCTGCTTTTGAAGATCTCGGGGAGGAGTGGTTTGAGAGTCTCGAACCTCCGGTTATAAAAGGCAGCCTGAGCTGGATGAAGTTTAGAGCAAGGCTTGACGGGAATTTCGCCGTTCTTGACCTTCTGGAAGGCGATGTGCTGAGAAAAGAGGTTAGGGCCGTTAACAGAGGATTCAACGCCCTTATTGAGGCTACAGTCCATGCAACAAGGTATATTCTGTCGGGAAGTGAAACTCTGGCTGATAAAATCAGGTATTATGGCAGGGTGGTGGAAAGATGCGGGAGCAGAAGGGAAAAGGAGGCATATAACCTGCTTGTAAAATATGCTGGACTTGACTAACATTATTTTGCAAAGCCTGGAGAAGAGAATGTAAAAAGTGTGAAAAAGAAAATCAAACCTTCGGATGTCCTGAAACGTCTTCGATGTTCTTTGCACCGCTTTCTGTGTGGCAGCTCGAACAGTGCATCTTTCCTCTTGTGTTCTCAATCAGGCCACCCTTGTTGGAGTGGCATGATCCGCACGTGTTCAGGTCATCGTCCATTTCGTAGTACACATAGGCGAAGGTTCCATCGTGCATGGCATTGATAAGCTCAACAGCCTTCCTTGCAACGTCTGCGGTGAGTCTAGCACACCTCTCGCTTCTTTCTGGTGAGAATGCTTTGTATCCAGAAACTTCGCACCAGTTTGTGACTGAAGCGTGGCACAGCGGTGAGTTTGCCACAGAACTTGGCATTGGGTCAAGCTCAGCCTTCATGGCCTTCGGTGGCTTGTATTTGGGTAGCTCTTCGACCTGATACCATGCGTAAAGCTCGTTCACGACCTTATCTGCCTCCTCTTCGGGCAGGCACAGATATGCGGCCCATGCGGCACCGTTCAGGGTTCCACAGAGTGTGCCCCATCCAACGACTCCGCCCTTTCCGACGGTGGATATGCTTGCAACTGGCAGGAATTCTTCATAGGGTGAACCGACCTCGTCTGCAAGGGCCTTTACTATTGCATAGAATGAACCGAAACAGCAGTGCGCTCCGGGGAGTTCTTCCCCGTCGAAGGTCTTTCCGCAGTAACCCTGGTATCCGAGGTCTGCAACCTTGTCCAGGTCGAGTTTCTTGTACTCCCATGGTGGCTCTGGCAGTGATGGGGCTTCTTTTTCTGCAACTTCTGGGGTTGGTGTGCCTGCTGGCTGTGGTGTTGTGGCTAATTTTTCCTCCTCCTGTGCGCACCCCATCAGAGCAGTCGCAAAAGCAGCCCCCATCATTCCGAGGAAACTTCGCCTGTACATATTATCACCATTATGATTGTGAACTTCGATGCATATAAACATTTTGAACGTTCCATATGTAACATTTAACAATGAATAATAAAAACAGATGGATTATTCTCGTAACTGCGCTTTGACCCGATTATGCTAAAATTAATCCGAAAAAAGTGAGATTAAACTATGAACTCTCTCAGATCCCACAGGAGTCTTGGATGTTTCTTAAACAGCTCGAAAGCAAGTCTCCTGACGCTCATCTCTTCAATTGGCATCCCTTCAAGGCTCTCAGCCAGCCTGTCCAGGGTTGGATCATCGAGTCTCATCATTTTTTCCTGAAGCTTTTTGTTTCTAACGAGGCTCTCTCCGAAGTCTAACTTCCATTTTTCGTCGTACTTTCTCAGAAACTCTTTGCTGTAGTCATTTGCTTCGATAGCCTCATAAGCAGCTATGGCTGCGTGATGGCCAGCACTCATTGCATTGATTATCCCTCCCCCTGTTATTGGATCCGTGTGCCTGGCAGCATCACCTGCGAGCATGACGTTGTCTGCCACTGCAGTGTCAATTGCCCCCTTAACTGGCACACCACCAACAACAACCTCGACTATCTCTCCATCAGGAAAATGTTCTTCTATAAACCTGTCAAGATACCATTTTGCACTTTTCTCTGCGAGACTTGGCATAACGCCGATTCCGACATTCGCTGCATCCTTTCCCTTTGGAAACAGCCAGATGTAGCCGCCCGGAGCGTACTTTCTGCCAACCCAGAAGTAGGTCGTGTCATCGTCAAAATCTATGTTAGTCATGAGGTACTGCACGCAGCTCTCGATCTCATTCAGCTTCAGAGTGGTATCTATTCCTGCCCACTTCGCAACCCTGCTCTCAACACCATCTGCACCTATTACAATCTTTGCGGTAATCTCGCTGAACTCACCCATACTCCTTATTCCAAGTTTTACAGTGCCGTTCTCTCTTTTGAACGATACTGCGGATGTCTTCGTCAAAACATCTGCACCGGCTTTGGAGGCGAGTCTTGCAAGATGTCTGTCAAAAATCTTCCTCTCAAGGACGTATCCAACCTCATTTCCGGCATTTTCAGCAGAGAGAACAACTTTATGATTTGAAGGTGAGATGATTTCGGCATTTTCTATCTCACTGGCAATCCACTTGCTGTCAGGGTTTACAAACTTTTCAAGCCCTTCTCTGCTCACACCTTCGGCACATCTTACTGGAACACCGATTTCCTGCCTTTTCTCGATCAGAAGAACGTCAAGCCCCTTCTCAGCAGCAGTTTTTGCGGCTATGCTTCCGGCAGGCCCTGCCCCAACGACAACAACATCGTAGTCAGTCATTCGACCACCTCTAAAGCGTTCATTGGACAGGTTCTGACACAGGCCTGACATAATGTGCATTTATCTTCATAAATTTCGAGATATGTTTCAACAAGCTCGTTGGCGTTGAATTTACAGACTGCAACACACGCTCCACAGTAGCCACACCTGTATCTGTTTACTATGAGCTTTTTCATGATTCGGAAATAGAACATTTATTAAATAATCTTTTCTGCTTTTGCGGTGGCATAAGCGAGCAGGAGAACTATCTGAATAAACTGATGAAACAATACATATACTGCGTAAAGGGGTGAAAGTGCGAGTGTTAAAATTGCTATTACTGTTGAATTGTTTTTTCCAGTGCTGAGAAACACGTATGAGAGGTGCTCTTCCCTTTTGATCCCGGATATTTTTGATATGACCTCCGAGAGAAATACTGACGAGAGTATGAATCCAACTGAATACGGAAGCTGAACAATAAAGCTGGTGGGGTGGATCAGACTGGCCTTCGACAGAAATATTGTGAACACGAGAGCATTCAGGCTGACTTCAGTGAATTTTGAAACAACCTCTCGTGAGGGCGTTACAAATTTTCTTAACACCTGTCCGAAAAGGAGGGGCAGAACAATTACAATCATGAGAGTTTCTGAGATCTGAACCGGATCAATTCCGAGGTTGTGGATACCGGAGATTGTGGAGAGGAGAAGAGGATATAGCGCCACTCCGGTGAGAAAGTTTACTGCCATGAGTGATACTGTCAGTTCGAGATTTCCTCCCGAAATGATAACATATGCTGAATTCATGCTCGGAACTGGCATGAGCAGTGAAGATGCAAGGGCAACCTTCATTATGTGGTTGCTTCCTGTTTTAAGGATTAACAGGGCGAATAAGGGAGAGTAGACGAAGTTTATAAGCAGTGAGGCCAACAGAGGTTTTTTCGACACTCCTGCAGATTCGAACCTGAATAGGATCATCGACGGAAATATTGTCGTGAGTACAAGGAGAGTTATAAGGGTGGACAGCAGACCCTGAACTCCACCCGTATCCACAAACCTCCCGAGGGCATATCCCGTCGAGGCAGAAATAAATATGGGCAGAAGCTTAGTTATCAATTCTCAATTCCTCCAGATACACTCCCTCTCCTTTTTCGACGTGCCCTACAATGTCTCCCTTTACCTCTCTCTTCAGCTCCTCCGCTGTGCTTTCGTCACATATCAGCATGAAGCCCATTCCCATGTTGAACGTTCTGTACATCTCTTCTACCTCTATGCTCCCAAGATCCTGCAGGAAGGTGAAGATTTTCTGGGGCTTGAGCGGGCTGTCGATCACGAACTTAACCTTTTTCAGCCTCTTCAGGTTCAGCAATCCTCCGCCTGTGATGTGAGCCATCCCGTGGATGTCATGCTTTCTGGCAATCTCCAGCACCTCAGAGTATATCCTCGTAGGAACGAGTAGTTCCTCCCCAATGGTGTGGTCCTCAAATCTGTCGAAGTAGTTCAGGCCATTTTCCTCCACGAGCTTTCTTGCCAGAGTCAGTCCGTTGCTGTGGATGCCCGAGCTCGGAATGGCGAAGATAACATCACCCGGCTCGATTTTCTCACCGGTGATCATCTTTTTTCTGTCAACGAAGCCTATCACAGTTCCGGACAAATCCCATCCACTGACTATGTCGAGCGTCGCAGTCTCACCGCCAACCAGAGTTATGTTGGCCATCTCACAGCCTTTATTCAATCCCTCTCCTATCTCTGCCATGATCCTCTCATCAGGCCTGTTTGTGGCTATGTAGTCCACCATCGCAACTGGCTCGGCGTTTATGGCGTAGAGGTCATTGACGTTCATCGCCACGCAGTCTATGCCTATGGTTCTGAAGTTGTTCATGATCTCGGCAACCTTTATCTTCGTTCCGACCCCATCCGTGGTTATTGCAATGCAGATCTCTCCGGCATCGATAACGCTCGCGTAGTGGTTCGTCAGGATGGGCTGCCCGAAACCCTTTCTGACGAACCTCAGTCCAGAGATGAGGCTTTTTACTGCCTTCTCCTCTCTCTTTATGTCAACTCCGGCATCAGCGTAAGATTTCATGCTCTGCCTTTCACGCCAAACCTTAAAAAATCTACTGCAAATGGTGGAGTGATGGACAGGCTTGAGAGTCTCAGAAACTTCATATCTCAGTTTGAAAGTGTTGCAGTAGCTTTCAGTGGAGGAGTTGATAGCTCCACCCTGCTCGCCCTTACCGCTGAAGTTCTTGGAAATGATAGGGTTGTTGCGGTAACAGCCTCAAGCCCCACCGTTCCATCCCGCGACCTCGAGGATGCGAAGAGGTTTGCCGGAGAGATTGGGGTGAGGCATGTTTTCATTGAACTGAACGAGCTTGAGGATGAGAACTTCAGGAAGAACCCTCCCAACAGGTGCTACTTCTGCAAGAAGATGCTCCTCTCGAGGATAACCGAGTTTGCAAGAAAGGAGGGAATTCAGGCCGTTTTTGAAGGCACCAATGCTGATGAGCTAAGGGGACACAGGCCCGGATATAAGGCAATAGGGGAGTTCGAGGATGTCTATTCTCCCTGGGCGATGTTCGGCATCACGAAGGACGAGATAAGAGAGATAGCGAGAGAAATGGGATACGAGTTTGCGGACAAACCATCCATGGCATGCCTTTCATCAAGAATCCCGTTCGGGGTTGAGATAGACGAAGAGAAGCTCAGAAGGATTGATGCAGCCGAAAACCTCGTCATGGCCATTGCTGGAGTAAGGCAGGTAAGGGTAAGAGATTTTGGTGAGAACGCGGTGATTGAGGTGGGCAGGGGGGAGAGGGGCAGGCTTTTCAGCGAGGAAGTGATGGACAGGATTGTGGAAGAGCTGAGGAGGCTTGGTTATAAGAATGTGCTGATGGATCTGGAGGGGTACAGGACTGGAAAGCTTTCTGGGCAATCTAAATGACTTTGTAATTTTTTCCCTAAAACTGGTAAGTAATAAGTGCAATTCCGAGGACATACATTGTTATAATCACAGCGAGAAGCACGATTTTAAGCAGATCTATAGCGGACAACTCCTGCTCAGGTTCTAAGCGGACGAGTTTCAGCAGGTAAGGTGAAATTATTGTCAAAAAAAGTAACATGAGAATTATGAAGCTGTACTTGAGAGATAGAAACTTCCCTCTTGTTACATAACCAATAAGCATTGCGGAAACAAGCGATACCAGAAGTGTTACCCTGTACCTTAAGCGGGGGTTCAGGTTTTTGGAGGCGAAAAATGCCAGAAAAGTGACAAGTAAAATTCCTGAAATTTCCAGCAGCCTCAACAATGACTCATGAGCTGGATTCAGGAGGTAAAAAACAACCAAGAAGGAGATAATTCCTGAAACAATCTTGATTTCTCGTCCGATTTTCATCTTACCACCCCAAAAATTTGCAAAAAATTAGTGTTAAAAATTACTCGATTACTGTGAAGCATTGCTGACCGCAGCTCCACCCACACTGACCCGATGCTACATCAAAACATCCTGCGGCTAAGATGCAGGCTTCCCAAGTGATTGGTACAAACATCAAGCAGGTTTCAAGTAATGGCCAGCACATCTCGCAAACACCACCTCTGGGTGGCACGCCCGGTACTGGTGTACACGCCTGAGCCATACACTCAGCCCAGCAAGCCCAGTAACAAGACCAGTAATCCTGATCGTAATAGCGGCATTCATCGAAGCCTACATAACACCAAGAATAGCGGAATACTTTTTAAGGTGAAAACAAAATAATCGAAGCTGGAAAGGTGGGATTATGGAACAGTTGGAAGTAAAGAAGCTGAGGTTTCCGGTAATAGTTGAAGTTGACGAGGACGGTTACTACATAGTCAGCTGTCCGCTGTTCAAAGGATGTCACAGTTACGGCGAGACGATAGAGGAGGCTTTAGGGAACATAAAGGAAGTAATTGAGATGTGCTTGGAAGAAGAGGGATTGGATGAGAGTCTGAAATTCATAGGCTACAGAGAGGTGGAAGTAGAGCATGCGATTGCCACTGATAAAAGCAAGAGACTTCCTTAAATTTCTCGAATGGCTCGGATTTAAACCTGTGAGGATGAAAGGCTCTCATGTAAGGCTGAAATCTGAGGATGGGAGAGTTACCACAATTCCGGTGCACGGCAATAGTGAAATCCCGAAGGGTTTGCTCAGAAAAATCATCAGGGAAGACCTTCAGATGAGTATGGAGGAGTTCGTAGAAAAGTATAACGAGTTTAAGAAAAGGTGATCGATAAATGTATGCTCTGAAGAACCGGAATGGGAAAGCAGTAAAGTGGATGCTTTGTCCATGATCTTTGTTTAAGCGAACAGACCTTGCACACCTCAGCTCCTCACCATCACCAGAAGCATCTTGAACCTGCTCAGAGCCTTCAGAGCATGAGGCTCGTTGGCCGGCATCACTATCATGTCTCCTTCTTTGAGGCGATATGGCTTGCCGGAGATCTTCACCTCCACCTCGCCATCGACAACGTAGACCATTGCATCGAACGGGGCTGTGTGTTCGCTCAGCCCCTGCCCCCTGTCAAAGGCGAACAGCGTTACGGTGCCGGTTTCCCTGTCAATTATTGTTCTGCTCACGATTGAGTTTTCCTGATAGTTAATAAGATCTTTGAGTTTTGAAACTTCCAAGTCCGACGGCATTCAGCTCACCGGGTGTGTTTTGTTGTTGGAAGTTTATATAACTTTTTTACAGGCACTCGGAGGTTGTTTATTTGTCTCAGCAATTGGGCAATCTGGTTTTAATTGGATGATAATGTGAGTTACCACAGGGGAGAAAAAACCTTTATATTTTACCCACAAATGGGTAATTATGTCCATAACCAGGATGGATCGAAGAGGCAGAATTACGATCCCCAAAGAAATCAGAGAAGAATTGAAGCTTAAAGAGGATGACGAACTCCTCGTCTTCAAGCTTGCCAACAACATCCTCATTCTAAGAAAGGCTGACTTCAGCGATCTCATAGCTGAAGCGCTGAACGAGTTTAGGGAGCTGAGCGAAGAGGACATTGAAAGAATAAAGGAGGAAGTGAACAAACTTGCAGAAAAGAAAATTGAGAGTCTTTCCTGACACTAACCTTTTCATCTCCTCTGCAAAATCAGGAATTACAAAATCCACAGCCTTAATGTTCAGGCTATGTTTTTCCGAAGAGATTGAGCTTATCGGAAATTCGATTTTGCTGGCGGAATTCAAAAAATACGAAAAACTTCTTGGTAAATCAGGGAGAATTCTGCTTGAGATTATCAGAGACAGAATTCAACTCATTGAGCCAGATTATGAAAGCATAGAGGTCTGTAAAAGATTCATGCCAGAAAATGAGTTTGCAGATCTTTACCATGCTTCGACCTGTCTTAAGGCTGAAGCGGTAATGATCACAAATGATAAGCATTTTGACAAAATAAAGAAGGCAGGGCTAATCAGAGTTTGGAGTATCAGTGAGGCTATCAAGGAGCTCCTTTAGTGGGTCTTTCAGGAGTTTCTGATACCTTGCCGGAAGGGTTCGGAGATCTACATCTATTCTCCCAACAACTCTGTTTCGTCATGCCGGAGGTTATAAAGGCAGTTTATGAGGGTGGCGTGTTCAATTCTCTTGAAAAAGGCAGATCTAAAGAAAAGGAACGGCGATGAAGATGGAGATATATGAGAGTGTAGCCAAAAAACCAAGGAAATCCCCAAAGGAAAAATAGATGAGATTGGAAGTGGAAGTTTTGTGCAGTAATTGCTTTACCTCCATACGAACTGAAAAGGAGAAATAACTAAAATTGAAATCGATTTTACCCCTTTAAACGAGCTGTTAAGCCTTTTTGAGGCACTCCCAGGCAATGCTGGCATGACGGTAACTCCTAAAGTCCATATAATACGGATTTCTCCCGAATGATGCGCTTATTGCGGCTACAACGTTCGACAGAGGCTTTGAAAGAGTTGATTTTTTTGAAAAATCCTCGCGTTGTGAGGATAAAAAATTGTGGGGTTTGAATTTTTCAGACCCTCTCAAACACAGCTGCAATCCCCATTCCGCCGCCTATGCAGAGCGAAGCGAGGCCGTAATCTGCCTTCCTCCTCTCCATCTCGTGGATTAGCGTGACAGTTATTCTCGCCCCAGTAGCGCCGATGGGGTGTCCCAGGCTTATCCCGCTGCCGTGCACGTTCACTCTCTCGAGGTCAAGGTTCAGCTCCTTCACCACAGCCAAAGCCTGGGCAGCGAAAGCCTCGTTCAGCTCGATAAGCTCGATGTCGTCCAAGCTTATGCCTGCTCTCTTCACCGCCTTCTGTATCGCCGGAATCGGCCCGAGACCCATGTATGCCGGGTCAATTCCTGCTGATGCGTGGCTGACAACCCTCACCTTCGGCTCGAGCCCCAGCTCCTCTGCATACCTCTCCTCCATCAGAAGCAGAGCAGCAGCGCCGTCATTCACTCCGCTCGCGTTTCCTGCCGTAACCGTTCCACCCTTCTTGAAGACGGGCGGGAGCTTTGCGAGCTTTTCCAGGCTCGTGTCCCTTCTTGGATGCTCGTCCGTGTCTACAACAACCTCACCCTTCTTGGTCTTGATGACAACAGGTTCGATCTCCTGAGCAAAAATGCCTTCATCTATCGCCTTCACGGCCCTCATGTGGCTCTCGTAAGCCAGCTCGTCCTGTTCCTCCCTGCTTATACCGTAAAGCTCTGCTATATTCTCGGCTGTGTTCCCCATGTGGTAGCCGTAGAACTTCTCCCACAGCCCGTCGTAGACCATTACGTCCACAACCTCATCGATTGCGTTGATGCTCATCCTGTAGCCCCATCTTGCCTTTCTCATCGCATACGGGGCGTTGCTCATGCTCTCCATCCCTCCCGCAATTACGGCTTTAGCCCCATCGCTGATCGACTGAGCCGCAGCAACAACGGCCTTCAGACCACTTCCGCAGACCTTGTTCAGAGTGTATGCGGGGATCTCCTTCGGAATTCCCGAGTAAACTCCGGCCTGCCTTGCCGGATTCTGGCCCTGCGCGGCCTGCAGAACATTGCCCATTATGACCTCGTCTATTTCCACTTCCACGCCTTCAAACTCATAATCGCCCTCGAGCTCTATCCTGCCCTTCGGCAGCTTTGAGGGATAGAAGTCGTATGAATCTCTGGTTGCGAGTGGCTTCACTCCAGCTTTTTTCATCAATGCCTTTATTGCAATCGCCCCGAGCTCGTAAGCCTGCAGATCCTTAAGCGACCCCCCAAATTTTCCCACTGGAGTTCTCACACCATCAACAATGACTGCTGGCATAACTTCACAATTGATGGAGAAAAATATAATCCTTCTGTTTTTGTCATGTCCGGTTAATCTGCTTCCTCGACTCCAACAGTAACTGAAGGCTCTGGATCGACGAAATTTCTGACGAGTATCCAGTCGTAATGGGCACGGGGGTTGTTGGCATGCGTGCTTAGCCCTATCCTGTCAATTGCCAGACTTCCGGTGGTGTAGTTTCCAGCAATCATGTGATTGTATATTCCAAAAATCTTTGAACCATCGTATGCAATTCCTCCAACCTGCCAGGACGATGGATTGACGTAGTTTCCGAGGGTTTTCAGCAGAGTTGCCTGAGAGTAATCGCTTGGAAGTGTGTTGAACTTGATCAGCGTTTCTTCAGAGCCCCTGGTGTTTGTGCTGTCGTAGTCTGAAACTCTCATTATTGCGATATAGTACTCCCCGTTTGCCGTGCTGATCAATGAGCCGATGGAATCGTCATCCCCCGTGTATGCTCGTATCTCAACAGCAAATCTTACCGGAAGATTCAGGTTCGTGTTTATGACAAGGAAGAAGTCAGCATTTGAGGTATCTGTTACAACCTCGCTTCCCGAAGGATTCCAGATGAAGCTCGGCGTTCCGCTCCAGCCCTCAAGAGTCTGGTAGTTTGAGCTCGTATCAGTGTTGAAGTCATCAAAGAACACAAATACACTGTTTCCATCACTCTTGCTCACGGCGGCGGAGTTTCCGTAGTACATGTATATGGTCTTGTTTTCCCCGGCGTTCAGTGACGGTATTTTCACCCATATCTTTGCAGACACACCTGGATTCCACTCCTCTATCCAGTAAGGCAGTTCGTTTCCTGCGATGTCTGTGAACCTCACGTCCGAGCCACCGGAATTCGTGGCACTCCAGTTGAATGAAGGGCCAAGAGTTACCAGAATCTGGTAGTCTGAGAGAGCTTGACCTGAATTTTCCTGGGTGTATATGGGGACTCTGTATGCCCATCCGTTCAGGTGCCAGGCTCTTGTGAGGTTTATCACACTGAGAGAAATAACGTCTCCACTGTCCCCCGCAAATGCATATATCTTTGCACTACCGTTTGAAAGTGCTGTAGCCTGCACATTAACGACCCCGTTGGAGTCTGTGAGTGCGGAGGTGGTGTTCAGTACAATGACTGAGGAATTTGTGACGGAAAATCTAACCTCCACACCCGGAACAGGTGAGGACTGGGAATCGACAACTCTGACGGACAGGGTCTTCTTAAAGCCATCTTTCCCGGCGTCCCACACTCCACCGCTGTCAAGCCAGTTTACCTGCAGCAATGAGCTTGCATTTGTTCCCTGGGGCTGAATTACAGTTATGTTGTATGATGTGCTCAGACTTCCTGCTGAAAATATGACGCTTCCGCTTCCACCATTCTGGGCTTTGAACGACGTTCTCGCAACACCGGAAATATCTGTCTCTACTTTCGAAGGAACGGCGCTCCCTATCCCTCCGGAAACGGTTACGTTAACTTTCAAACCTGTTACTGGGTTCAGATACTCGTCCAGAAGTGAAACACCAAGTTCCTGGATGTCTCCAGCGGACAGTGTGTATGAATCAAATGGATTGACTTTCAGCATGTACTTTGGACTCGGTTTGAACTCGTGGTCCGAGATAACGATGGTGGATAGAAATCCAGATGGAATTGTGGCCTTCACCTTGTCGCCCGAAACAGATAAACCTGCACTTGCCCAGTAGTCTGGATTTACACTCTCAAATTCCACTGTGATATTCTCTGCATAAAATCTTCCGCCCGAAGAGACTGCTCTGAATGAGAACTCGTGGGGGGAATTATATGCCCGGTTGACGCTCGAATTTATTATAACAAGATTGATACCTCCGCTGAGCATTTTCTGGTCCCCTGCAATCCCGAATCCTCCGTTGCTTTTCTGAAATACTGCCGTGTTCTCAAAGATGAAGGTTGTATCAGGATAGAAGTAGTTATCAATTTTCACGTATATTCTGCTGGACTCATAGCTCTTTGAAAGTGTCAGTTTACTGCCGTTTGGCAGCGTGATTTCGGCCGAGATGTTTACAGTAAATGGCTCTGTCCAGATTGAAAATCCTGCAGGTTCGGGTGTTAGCAGAAAGAGATAGTCAGGATATTCCGGAGTTTTTACAAGCAGGAATGCATTATTTCCAGAGGATATAAGGGCTGAGAACTTTTCCATTTCGGCCTTAATGGATTTCACGTTGTCATACTCTATCTTTTTCAACTGATCAGGAATCAGAGTGGTCTGAACAAAGGCAAGGAAGATTATCATTATCTGGAGCAGGAGAATGAATCCAATTATTGGCGAGACCCCACTGTTGTCTCCAGACACGTTTTCAATTCTGTCACTTCAATAATATAAAGCCTTCTAAAAATCGAGGAAAGATTTATTATTTTCTTAGAATAATTCATTTCGATGCTCAACAACCCTTACTATCTCAGTATCAGAAACTTCATTGAGGATGCTGGAATGGAGCTTGTTGAGGGAGAAGAGGTTCCCGAGGGTTACACCGTTGTTGATGAGTACTGGCTCATTGACAGGCTGGCTCTGGTCAGAATTCTTGAGAGTGTTGAGAGTTACAGAAAAAAATACTGGCTGATAGAACCCCAGATATCTGAAGATGAAGCTATGCTCCTCTATACCATCTATGAAGATGTGAGGCAGAGTTTCCTTTATTTAATGGGAGAAGACAATTTCGACAGGCTTTTCAAAAGTTTGAAAAAGGTTCTTGGAGACTATGCGGTGAAAACAAAAGATGAGCTTTTCTACAAGCTTCTTTACTATTTTGTTCGGGATTTCCTCGGACTCGGGATAGTGGAGCCAATATTGTTTGATGAGAATGTCGAGGATGTGAGTTGTGATGGGTATGGGGTTCCGATTTTCGTATATCACCGAAAATACGGGAACATGTCCACCAACATAGTGCTTGAGAAGGATGTCCTCGATAACTACGTTCTTTTGCTCGCTCAGCGAGCCAACAAGCATCTCAGCTACTCCAGTCCAATCATTGATGCAACCCTGCCTGATGGGAGCAGAATCCAGATAACCTATGGCTCGGAAATCTCCACGCGGGGAAGCACATTCACAATACGAAAGTTCAGAGAAGAACCCTTCACCCCGGTTGAGCTGATGGATTTTGGCACGATTTCCGCAAGAATGCTTGCCTACTTCTGGATTTTAATTGAAAACAAAAAGAATGTTATGGTCATCGGCGAGACTGCAAGCGGTAAGACCACAACGCTCAACGCTCTCCTGATGTTCATACCTCCTGACAGCAAAATTGTGTCCATAGAGGACACGAGGGAGATTCAGCTATATCATGAAAACTGGATACCCGAGGTCACACGGCTGAGCATAGAGGGGCAGGAAATCGATATGTATGATCTGTTAAGAGCAGCTTTAAGACAGAGGCCTGAGTACATAATCGTCGGAGAGGTGAGAGGTAAGGAAGCACAGACACTGTTCCAGGCAATGGCCACAGGTCATGCGGCCTACGCAACGTTCCATGCTGGGGATGTTAACCAGCTCATCCACAGGCTTGAGGAAGACCCTCTGAATGTGCCAAGGGTTCTCATCCAGTATCTTGATGCTGTTGCGATTCAGGGCAGATGGGTTACTAAGACCGAGAAAAAGAGGAGAATCAAGTCCGTGTACGAGATTCTTGGAATTGAACCAACAACAAAGGAACTTTTGCTGAATCCAGTTTACAGGTGGGAACCTCATGATGACCGGTTCATCGAGACATCCTCTTCCGCCAAGCTGGAATCGATTTCGAGTTCAACGGGACTTTCAGTATCTGAATTGCTTGAAGAACTTGATAGGCGGACAAAGTTTCTGGAAATGCTGAGAGAACGGGGAGTCAAGAGGTTTGGGGAATTTGTAAAGTATGTCTCACTATATAACGCAAATTCAGAAATCGCATTCGAGAAGCTCCAAGAAATGGAGGTATCCTGATGCCCTATACTCCTTCGTTTTTGAGGAGAAGGTATGCCCGGAAATGGCTGAAAAACAGAAAGAAATATGCAGATATAGACAGGGCCCTCAAAGCTTCCAGGCTGAATTTCACCGTGTATGAGTTTCTTGCAGCTGCTGCTTTTTACTCATGTCTGGTATTTGTGGTCTCGTTCATTTTTTTCAGTCTTGCTGTAAAGGTGTTTTTTGACGATATTGCGAGATATGCAGTCAGCTTTACAGTTAATGAACTGGTCAGGTTTCTGATGCCAACCGTGAAAAACGTCCCCCATCTCGGGATTGGAGATTTGGTTTCAGGCTATTCTCACCTGGCGTTGTATTATGCCGAAAAGTATTATTACATTGTCATGCTTATTCCCTCTTACCTGTTTTACAGACTTGCCAGATATGCTATTCTATCTTATCCATTCTTTCTGGCCAACAGGAGAAAGGGCGAGATAGATCTGTATCTCCCCCATGCAGTAAATATGATGTATGGAATGGCCGTGGGAGGTCTGAGTCCAGTAGAGGTTTTGAAGGAGGTTTCAAAGCTTCATTATCTTTTTGGAGAGGTCAGCGTTGAGCTGAAAGAAGTTATCAAGCATTTTGAGGTGTTCAGGAAGGACATTTTTTCGAGCATGAGGTATGTCAGAGACACGACACCGAGCAAAAAGCTTTCAGCGTTTCTGGATAGCCTGATAGTGGTGTTGCAGGGAGGAGGGAGTCTGGTAGATTATCTCAAATCCAAGTCTGAAGAATACGAGGAGGAGAAGGACATCGCCTTTGATGAGGTCACGAGCTTCATGGAAATCCTGTTTGAGATATACATTTCCATATTCATGATGTTTCCGTTGCTGCTGCTGATCGTACTCGTTGTTTCAAAATTCATCTCTCAGGACATAATGGATGGATATGTTTACATGATTTATCTCCTGCTCCCGGTTTCCGCAGTGTTCATAATCTACCTGGCGAGGTCAACTCTCCCGTTTACTGGATCTTCTATAGTGGTGGTTAAGGATGAGGGCCTGGCGGCGAATGTTTACATCTATTCCAGGAAGGTGAGGAGGTTCAAAAGGAGCCTGGTGAAAGAAGTTATTAACAAAATCGTAAGATTTGCCCTGCATCCCTACACGACCTCCATCGCCTACATGGACTCAAAGATAGTGGCAGTGCATGTGCTTCTTTACTCTGCTGCTGCGTTCTACATTTTATGGAGCAGAAATTACATTGAGCCTGAAAATTACGCAATACCTGCTTTTGCACTCTTTTCCGTACTTACTGTAATCTTTGAGATGAAGCACAGGGTGATTTCACGAGCTGAGGAAAGGCTGCCTGAATTCTTCAGTGAGATTGCCATGCTCAACGAGTCAGGTGTCTCTATCTTTGATGGGATAAGGCTGGTATCCAGAGGAGGGACTGACATTCTGTCGAGGGAATTTGCAGACATTGGGAGATATGTCGAGATCGGTCTTCCCGTCACGAGATCCTTTTCGAGACTTGCGTATCGAATAAAAAGCGATATTTTTGCAAAGGCGATTCCTATAGCTGTAAAGACCCTTGAAACAAACTCCACGGTAAAGGATGCATTTACTACTGTTTCCAGGTTCATTGAATCTGAGATTTTATTCAGAAAGAGGTTAAAGTCCAGCCTCATGCCCTACCTTGCCATAGTTTACCTTTCTGTTGGGGTTTTCATCTTTGTAACATATCTGCTTATTTCCAAGTTTCTTGTCGTCTTCTCCGGAATGGATGTTGAGGTAATGGGGATGAAGGCGTCATTTGATGTTGAAATGATAAGACAGACATTCATGAGAACACTATATCTCATTTCATTTCTTTCGGGGATCATTGCAGGAACGATATCGGAGATGAGGGTTACTGGTGGATTCAAGCACGCCCTGGTCCTGACTTTCATTACCTACGTGTCTTTCACGTATTTTGTCTGAGGAAAAAATATTGACTGGTGGATTTAACAATTATAATGCATGGAACTGATTGAGCTTCTCGACGAGGCAATGAGTATAGGATATTCCCGAGTGCCTGACATTCAGTCTGAAATGTATTCGGTAATTGGAGATATTCATGCCGATTCCAGAGCCCTGAAAATTTTAGTGAGGGAAGCGTTCAGACCGGTAATCTTCCTGGGAGATTATGCGGACAGGGGTGGCGAGCCGGTTGAGGTATACAGGACCATCCTCGAGGGATATATCGACGGAGATTTTATTCTCCTCAGGGGAAATCATGAATCTGGGAATGTAATGCCTCATGATTTACCCTACATGCTGGAGAGGGAGGAATGGGGGCCAGAGTTTTACAGAAAGCTTCAAAAATTCTGGAAAATGCTCCCCTGCTGCTGTGTAATAAACGGCGATGTCTTTGCGGTGCATGGTGGAATATACACAAGGGGCTGCAGGATCATCAATAGGGGTGTAAGGCGTTCGGAATTAATGCGGGAGGATGCTGAGATTGAGCTGATGTGGAATGACCCTTGGGAAAACAATGAATGTGTGCGGAATTTTGAAAGGGGGATTGGTTACAGATTCGGTCCCAAAGCCACCGACAGATTCCTTGAGGATCTCGGTTTGAAAGTTGTGGTGAGGAGTCATGAACCCTACAAGGTTATGAAGGTCGAGCATAATGGCATGGTTGTCACCATCGGGTCAACGGGAGTATATGGTACGAGAATTGCAAGACTTAATGTTTGTGGAAAATTCAGAGATGGATATGAGTTAAGCCAAAATTTTGGGGAAATTTTTTAGCTTTTTGTTTTGTAGCTGGTGTATACCCTCAGCAGGCCGTTTATTGCGAGGAGCGCAGCAACGAGTCCTGCAATTACGTGTATTCCACCTTCGTATGCTGGAATCGCGCCAGAGCTGAGAACCCATAACCACATGAACGCCAGCTGAAGGCCTCCAACCACGAGTCCCGCAAATACCAGCATTATGAATATCGTTTTCAGGTCAAAGGTCTCAAAGAGCTTCATATGTCAAAAAAGTTGGAAAGAGTATTTAAAAATTTTTCCACTTTTATTTGTGACAGGTTGTGCATTTGAGAGTCGGGTAGTGGTCTTTCCTGTCTGTGTGGCACGTTTCACAGATCGTCCTGACGTCTATGTTCTTGTGGGGCACGTGGCAGGACTTGCAGTCTTTGTCTGCGTGGTACTTGTGGATTGGTTTGTCTGGCAGGCTGTGGCAGGTCTGGCATGAGAACGGCTCGGCGGTTATATGTGGCTGGTGGCAGTTGCTGCACTCACTCTCTGAATGGGCACCTTCAGGCAGTGCGAGGATGATGTCTCTGTCCTTGTGGCACTTCTTACAGTCCTGTGATGTTGGAAGGATGTTTTCCCCGTTTGTCTTCACGTCGGCTAAGAAGTTGTGGCAGTTGGTGCAGTGGAAATCCATCTGCGGAACCTTCATGGATATATCGCTGTGGCACTTATTGCACTCTGAGTTGTCCGGCACGAACTTGTGGACTCTTCCCCCATGACAGTCTATACAGTTGGCCTTGGCGTTTTCCAGATGATATTTGTGCCCCGCTGTGTCCGCAACGTATGGCCATTTTTCTGATTTCTGGAAGTGGCAGTTTTCGCATTTTTCATTGGGTATCACTACGTGGACGTCGTCTGAAACTTCTTCTGGCTGGAGGGTGAAGTATGTTACGAGCAGTCTCATGTTGTCCTGTATACTCGCTTCATGGCACTCGTGACAGGTTATCCCCTGGTGTGGGCTCTGGTTCCATTTGTTCCATGCCTCTTCCATCAAGTGGCAGGTTTTGCAGAATCTTGGATCTTTTTCGATGAACATGAACGTATTGTAGCCTTCGGCAGCCACTATCAGGCCTGCCACTATCAGGAAAAGGAGTAGCATTGCAGCCTTTCGTTCCATGGCTTTCCCACTTTCCCAGTTAATAAAAATTTTGCGTATTGTACCTTAAATGCAAAAGAAAATAAAGTTGATTAATGGATTTTCTCAAAGTTTCAAAAACTGTAAATCTCAGGGATTTATAGCTTGGAATTTGTGAACCATTCCCGGAAAAAATAAAAAGGTAATTATTCGGCTTCTGTTTTTTCCCACTCGTGCGGATGCTCCCATGGTGGCAGCAGCTTGATCAACACCGCCAGTATTATGAATGGCAATATCCAGATGGCTAAGGCGAGTGAAAGGCTTTCTGGGCCAAATAGTGGCATTATGTATGTTGTGTACCCGAGGTATGTCTTTGATATCAGCTGACCACCTATCACCACATTCCATCTCATTGCAAAAACGCCGATGAGTGTCAGAGTGGTGACAAATATGTATATCCATTTTCTGACGTTGAACTTGAATATACCTGTCCTGGCGATTATCAGCAGGAATATCGGTACGAGGGTGCCAAGGAAGACCTGAATCACGATGAATGTCCAGAACAGTTTGTCTGTTATCAGCACTCTTATTGCATCTATGCCCTCTTCCTGCGTGTAAAACAGGTGAGCAAGCTCCATGAACTCTAAGGAGAGGTCCAGCAGATATGAGTAGAGCAGGTAATTGGCGAGCGTATCTGTACAGGCTCTGTCAAGCTCAACCCCTCTTATGTAGCTGCTGACTATGTATATCAACAGGACGAGTGCAATTCCTGAGACCATCGCTGAGAACAGGAAGATTATTGGCATCAGAGGTGAACTCCACCAGTGATTTGCCTTAACGCTCCCGAATATGAACCCGACATAGCCATGCAGGAACGCAGCTGAAGGGAGACCAATAACAGTAACGATGTTCACGATTTTGTTATCTGCTTTGACAGCCTCATCGCTTATGTTGTAATCTCCGAGGGTGAGTATCTTATATATAAAGCCCTTAATTCCACCCACTTCCTGGGACCACATTACTATGTCTTTTCTGTAGTCGAAGTAAAGCTCTATCAGCAGGACTGCCATAAGGTACCAGGCATAGACGAAACCGAAACCTGCCATTGCTGACGAGAGGTGGGGTGTCATCATGATCTCAAGGGCCCTTTCAGGATGTCCCAGATGCGCGACCAGCGGCAGTGGAGCGCATAACAGGAAGGCGAGAGCCGTTAACAGTGCAAGCCTGTAGGTGGGCTTCACGGCCTCAACTTTGAATATTCTTTCGAGAGATGCGACAATAAATGCTCCAGCCACGAGACCAGTTATGTAGGGATAGAGAGCAATGAGGACACTCCAGTTAACCTCGACCTCGTTGGGGTATATGTATCCCTGAACGTGCTGGAGAACCTGCCAGAGAATTTCACTCACTTCATCTCACCTCCGAGTCAAGCTCAATATAGTAAACCTGAGGTAACGTTCCCATATCGGGCTTAAGTACCTGAACTCTTCTCTCTTCTATGATCTTCCTGACTTCATCTTCCGGATCCATCAGATCTCCGAATTTTCGTGCTCCCACAGGGCACACTTCAACGCATGCGGGCTTGTAGCCCCTGGTAATCCTGTGGTAGCACCATGTGCATTTGTCAGCGGTGTTTCTTCTAGTCTCTCTCGGACCATCGGCCGGATAGAGGTATCTTGCCCCATACGGACATGCCTGGATGCAGTATCTGCACCCAATGCAGTATTTCTCATCCACAAGAACAACACCGTCTTTCGTCTTGTATGTTGCACCAACCGGACAGACCTGAACGCATGGAGGTCTGTCACAGTGATTGCAGAGCTTTGGGACGTAGTAGGATTTAGATATCATCCTCTCATCGTATGTAGGCGGAAATCCGTCAAATCCACCGTTTGGAGAATCCACTTTGGGCCCCTCTTCATCTTTAAGCCACACCCATCTTTCCACCCATGTCCTGAAGTAAAATGGCTTCATCGGGACTTCGTTCTCGATCTTGCAGGCTCTCACGCACCTTCCACATCCAATGCATCTCGTTGTATCGACGACAAAGGCATATTTGTGTTTGTTCCAGTCGTAGCCTTCAACCGGCTCCTGAGCTGCTACTTTTCTCTTAAAGCTGGCAAACCCGGCGACAGCAGCAATAATGGCCAGAAACTTTCTTCTACTGACCATTGTCAACACCTCTCTTGAACACCCACGGTGAGTGAGGGTTGTGGCACTCAACACAGGCAAGCCCGTAACCGTGCTCGTCAGTAAACTTCTGAGGGAAGTCTTCAGGCCTTGTGGGATTGAACTCATGGCAGAGCTTGCACAGCTCTCTTGTGGTATCTATTTCCGGGTGATATGTGGTGGGGTTCTCCACGTGCTTCATGCTCGGTCCGTGACATGTCTCACAGCTCAGGGTTGAATGTTTGCCCCGATTCAGAAATTCGACCTTTTCTGGATGACACTGCTCGCACATTTCTTTCGTGGCAAATTTCATGTCATACTGCATAATTTCTCTGACTGAATCTCCTCTAAACCATCTGTACGTGTAGTCGTCTGTAAACTCCCCGAATGTGGGGGGGACGATAACAGTTCTCAGCATTAAAAATACTAAGACGAATGTCAGGTATATCAGCAAAAATCTCCTCGTCGCTGCTCGCATTTTTTAACACCTCTTGTTTTTCACTGTTAAACCAAATCTGGGCTTTCTTTAAAAATTTTACTATTATTTTACAGGATTGATAATTAACTTTCTCGTTACGTGCACTTTCATTTCGTGATGTGTTAATACAAGAAATTATTTTTCTTAAAGAAAAAGTTTTTAAAGTCCAAGTCCTCTTGCGATAGCCTGAAAAACGTCGTTTGCTATGTTTATTCCGTTCATCTCTAGAATTATGTTAAGCACGGCTCCGATTACCGCACCCACGATAAGGGAAGATATTATCCTGATTTTGATTATCAGAATTAGTGCTATCACCAGCAGAACGAGGGTGGAAACTGCACCAATCTGGGCAAGCTGCTGTGCCGTTTCTTCCATGGCCATGTTCATGAAATTGAAAAGGGTCGCTATTCCGGACATGCCGAAAAGAAGGCCTATTATCAGACCGATGGCAACAAACGTGTTATCCGCCATGATTTAAAGTGGTGCAAACTACATATAATCTTAACGACATGTTTATTATTCCTTGGTTCAGCCAGCCATTGATGGATGAGCTGAAAGACACCAATCCTGATTTTTTCAGGAAATATGAAGACATAGACGATACTGAGGAGTTCCTTCATTACATGATGCTGCCCTTAAGACAGAGCTTCAGGGTCAACACGCTTAAAGTCGGAATTGATGATGTCGTCGAGAGACTTTCTGAAGAATTTGAGCTGGAAAGGGTTCCCTGGGCCAAGGAGGGTTATTTTGTGTATGGTGAGGAGGTAACGAACACGCCCGAGTTCGCACTTGGGTTAATTTTCATGCAGGAAGCAAGCTCGATGATTCCTGCCGCTGTTCTTGATGTCCAGCCGGGAATGCTCGTTCTGGACATGGCGGCATCGCCCGGATCAAAAACAACTCAGATGTCGGCTTACATGGAAAACAGGGGCTGTATCGTTGCAAATGATGTGAAATACCCGAGGATAAACATCCTGATATCCAACATCCAGAAATTCGGGTCTGTCAATGTGAGGGTTACGATGAAGGACGGCAGGTATTTTGGAAGGTTCAGAGATACATTTGATCGAGTTCTGCTTGACGCTCCGTGCAGCAACGTGGGCATGATACGGAAGAATTACAAGTACCTGAGACTCTGGAGGCAGAGGGATGTTGAGGCTCTGTCAAGGCTTCAAAAGGAGCTGATAATGGCTGCATACAGGGCACTGAAACCTGGTGGAGTTCTCGTTTACTCGACATGTACACTCGACCCTGAAGAAAACGAGGAGGTTGTGGATTATCTTTTGAGCAATACTGATGCAAGGCTCGAAAAGATTGATCTTCCTTTAAAGTCGCACGAACCCATAACCGAATTCAGAGGGAAGATTTACACCGATGAGGTCAAGAAGTGCCTGAGAATCCATCCTCAGGACAACAATACTGAGGGATTTTTTGTTGCGAAGGTGGTAAAGGATGAATGAGCGAGAAATACTTGAAAAACTCAGGGAACAGTTTGGCGTTGAAATTCTGAATTTAAGGCTTAAGCTGATGGGCAAGAACAGAATTTACGCATACAGAGAATGCGGACCTGACATTGAGGAAAGGCACTCTGGTGTTTACTTCGGGAAAATTGAAAGGGATGGCATAAGACTGTCGATTGAAGGATGCTATCTTCTGAATGATGAACTCAGAAAGAACGTGGTCGAGCTCAGCAGGGATGAGATGATAAGGTGGCTTCGAGGAGAGGATATTGAACGGGATGTGCAGGGATATGTTGTTTTAAAATGGAAAACCTACTGGCTCGGATGCGGCAGGGGTAATGGAAAGATCATACGGAATTTCGTTCCCAAAGACCGGAGATTGAGGGGCGATTAGAGCAGGGAAATGTATTTAGTTTATCAGCCATTAATTTTGATTCAGGTGAATGGGATGAAACTCCGAGTTTCCGCCGTGCAGTGCCTTACTGGCAAAAAAGCATTTGAAAGTGCTGAAAAATTGGTTTTCTCTTCCGATTCTGACCTCTACCTGCTTCCGGAATACTTTTCCTATTCTGATGATGTATTTACTGGCAGCATCGCAGAAACAACGATTGACTGGTTGAAAAAGATTAGCAGAGAAAGAGGAGCTATTGTGGCAGGAAATGCTGTGAGAAGTGATGGTGGAAAGTATTACAACACCCTTTATGTGTTCCACGATGGAGACCTCGTGGCAGTGCAGGACAAAATTCACCCGACGGAGAGTGAAAAGAAGAGAGGAATATGCTGTGGAGAAAAGCTGAAAGTTTTTGAGCTTGATGGAATAAGGTATTCGGCTTTAATCTGTGCTGATATTCTGTATCCGGAGCTGTGCAGGATTCCGGGGCTTAAGGGAGTTGACGTCGTGCTCAACCCTGTCGTCTCTTTCAAGAAATCTCAGCTGCCTGCACAGGAGTTCCGACACTGTCTTTACTTTACGAGATCCTTCGATAACGCCTATGCGATAGTGAAAGCGGGGGGAGTGGGTATCACGTTTACCGGTGAGAGATGTGTGGGAAGAAGCCTGATCTCAACCCCTGAAGGAATTATCTCCAGATACGAGAACGAGAACTCCGAGGAGCTGATCGAAGCGGAAATCGATATCGGCAGAATCAGGGAATACAGGAAGGTAAACTACTCTTTGAGGGATAGAAACATTTCAGCAATGAGGGAACTGCTGGATGGAGGAATTGAATGCTGAGGGTGGCCTTCAAGTATGCTTACTTTGGCTGGAACTTCTCTGGAAACCAGTTTCAGCCACATCTCAGAACGGTTGATGGAGAAATCTTCAGGGCGTTTGAAAAGCTCGGCATCAACGCCAGGGAGAGAAGATACAGGATTGCAGGCAGGACCGATGCGGGTGTCAGCGCGTTTGGCAACGTTTTTGCGGTTAATCTCGACTCTTTTGAGCCTTGGTTTTTGAGAGTTCTCAATTCGAATTTGCCTGACGATGTCTCTGTCTGGGCATACAGCGTTGTTGATGGGCATTTCAATCCGAGGAAAGCTCTTTCGAGAGTTTACAGGTATGTTCTGCCCGACGAGGGATTTGATGTTGAAGCGATGAAAAATGCGGCACAGATGCTGCTGGGAAAGCACGACTTTTCTGGCTTTGCAAAAGCCTGTAGGCCCTGTGTCAGGGAGATTCTCCGCTCGGAAATTGAGAAGAGGGGAGATTTTATCATCTATACTGTTGAGGGCAATGCATTCGCCTGGAACATGGTGAGGAAGATTGTAACGGCTCTGAAAATTGCAGGAATGAAGAGTGATCCGGAAATAGTCAAGCTTGTTCTTTCGGGAGAACACGTACCCTTAACTCCAGCAAGCCCGTACGGACTGATACTCATTGATGTGAAATATCCTTTCGAGTTTAAAAAGGATGAAAAAATTTACGGGCTGCTGCAGGAGAGGATTCAGGAAAGGATGAGAAAATTTGCACAGCTCTACGGTATTTTCAGGTTTTTAAGGTAATCCTTCACTTTGTCAGATACCTCTGCCACTCCTCCGATTACTATCACTGCCGGAGCCTTCACATTTTCCCTTTCTGCAATCCCGGCGATGCTGGATAGCTTACCCCTTATGATTCTCTGTTTCTCCGTGGTTCCATTTTCGATTATTGCAACAGGCGTGTCCGGGTCTTTACCATGGTTCAGGAGTTTTTCGACGTTCTCTCTGAGGTTCGACACCCCCATGAGTATGACGATCGTGGCGTTCAGCCTTGCAAGTGCCTCCCAGTCAAGCCTCTCTCTTTCCTGCTTGCCCGTTATGAAAACCAGTGCGGGATCGTATTTCCTGTGGGTTACAGGTATGCCTGCGTATGCTGGAACTGCTATTGCTGAAGTGATTCCCGGCACAACTTCAAACTCAATTCCGTGTTTTGCCAGAACCTCTATTTCCTCGCCACCTCTGCCAAAGACGAAGGGATCGCCACCCTTGAGCCTTACAACTCTGTCATGTTCTTTCCCGTATTTCACAAGCAGTTCGTTTATCTCGTCCTGCTTTTTCTTGTGTTTTCCGGCCCTTTTTCCTACGTCAATCAGGATTGCCCTGCTCTCTCTTTTAATAAGCTCTTTTATCTCCTCCCCTATGAGTTCGTCGTAAAGAATAACATCCGCTTCTCGTATCAATCTCAAAGCCTTGAGGGTCAGCAGTTCAGGGTCTCCCGGACCTGAGCCGACGATATATACTGTCAAGATATCACTTCCCTCAGAATCTCTTTAACATCACTCTGTGAGTAATCTCTATCCAGTTTTTCATCAATTCTGGCAGTAATTTCTCCGTTCTCTTTGAGTATCTCGCACACGAGTCTGATTTTTCTGCCCTCGCTCTCTGCATAGATTCCAGCCGGAATTGCACACCCTATTCCCAGTTCGCTGATCACAGCCCTCTCGAGCATAGCTTCTCTGTATGTTTTTTCGTGATTCATAAAGCTGACAAGCTCTTTTTCGTTCTCTCTCGTGGCTATGGCGATTATCCCCTGATTGGCTGATGGCACGAATATTTTGGGATCGAGCCTCTGGTATTTCAGTTTTTTATCCCATCCGAGCCTGATCAATCCCGCTTCAGCAAGAAAAATTCCATCGTACATACCCTCGTTCAGCTTTCTCAGTCTTGTGTCAACGTTTCCTCTGAGATTCTCTATCTTCAAGTCTTTTCTCAATTTTAAAACCATAGCTCTCCTTCTCAGTGACGATGTGCCGATTACAGAGCTGCTCTCAAGCTCCTCGAATCTCTTTCCATCCTTGGTTATGAATGCATCACATGGTGACTCTCTTTCAAGAACCGCGGCAATCACCGTCCCCTCTACCCTTTCAGTTGGAACGTCCTTGAGACTGTGGACGGCAATGTCTATCTCGCCTCTTTTCAGCGCAAGGTCTATCTCCCTTACGAATGCTCCGATTCCCCTGAATTCATGCAGGGGTCTGTCTCTCTTAATGTCTCCAGATGTCTTGATTATTTTAAGCTCTGTTTCGAATCCTTTTTTTTCCAGTATTCCCTTTACTTTTTCCGCCTGTGCCAGGGCAAGCTTGCTACCTCTTGTCCCGATTACAATGCTCTCAGGCATTTTGCAATCACTTCTGCCGTTTTTTCCACGTCTTCCCGCCCATGGGCAACGCTCATGAAGCACGTTTCGTACTGAGATGGTGGGAAGAACACCCCGTTTTCAAGCAGTTTCCAGTAGAACTCCATGAACCTTCTACTGTCCAGTTTCAGAGCTGAGGAATAGTCTCTGGGCTTTTCTCCGAAGTAAACGCAGAACATTGATTCAATGGAGCCAATGCTCACATTGAGTTTCGCATCATGGACCTCATCTTTCAGTGCGCTCACCAGATTTTCGGTTTTTCTCCTAAGCTCATCGTACGGTCTCTCCTCTTCAAGGATTTTCGCTGTTGTGTATCCTGCCGTGAGGCTTATCGGATTTCCGCTGAATGTTCCAGCCTGATAAACTGGTCCGGAAGGGCTGAATTTTTCAAGTATCTCTTTTCGCCCTCCAACGATGCCTATCGGGAATCCTCCTCCGGCAATTTTTCCGAGAGTGGTTATGTCCGGCTCAACACCAAAATACTCCTGGGCACCGCCGAGTGAAAGCCTGAATCCTGTTATGACCTCATCAAAGATGAGCAGAACGTCGTTTTCCATGGTGATTTTCCTGACTTCTCTCAGGTAACCGTCGTCAGGGATTATCAGTGAAGCATTGCCCATCACGGGTTCGAGAATCAGGGCGGCAATATCTTCTCTGTTTTTCTCAATAACTTCAGAGAGAGCCTCAACATTATTGTATGGAGCCTGAAGAGTATTCCTCACGAATTCTTCAGGGACTCCTGCTGAGTTTGGCGTTCCGTGTGTTGTGGCTCCGCTGCCCGCCTTAACAAGCACGGAATCATGGGCACCATGAAAACTTCCTTCAATTTTTATGAATTTCTTTCTTCCTGTGAATCCTCTGGCAAGCCTGAGTGCTGCCATCGTCGCCTCACTGCCGGTGTTTGTAAACCTGACCATGTCTATGGATGGATAGATATCTGTTATGAGTTTTGCATATTCTATCTCTAGTTCTATGGGGGTTCCGTAAACCCAACCATCTTCAAGCCTCTCTTTAACTGCGTTCTTAACTTTTTCATTCCCGTGACCGAGAATTAATGGCCCATACGCCATGCAGTAGTCTATGTATTCGCTTCCATCAACATCGTATATTTTCGAACCTTTAGCCCTTTTTGTGTAGAATGGAAACGGCTTTACGGCTCTAACCGGGCTTGAAACCCCTCCAGGCATCAAATTCCTGGCGGTTTCATAAAGCTCCTTTGATTTCTCCCACATTCACAAAACCTCCGCAATTTCCTTTGCATGATAGGTGATTATCAGGTCAGCACCTGCCCTTTTTATTGAGGTGAGTATTTCATATGCTATGCTCGTCTCATCGAGCCACCCCATTCTGCCAGCGGCCTTGACCATGCTGTATTCTCCGCTAACATTATAGGCTGCAACGGGAACCTTAAATGCCTCCTTAACCCTTCGTATGATGTCCAGATAGCTGAGGGCGGGCTTGACCATGACCATGTCAGCCCCCTCTCTCAAATCGAGTTCAACCTCTCTCAACGCTTCATCACTGTTGTGGAAGTCCATCTGGTAGCTCTTCCTGTCTCCGAAGGCGTATCCGCTTTCAGCAGCCTCTCTAAATGGTCCGTAGAATGACGAAGCGTATTTGGCAGAATAGCTCATTATTGCCGTATTTTCAAATCCATTCTCATCAAGAGCGCCTCGTATAGCTTTTATCATCCCGTCCATCATTCCGGAGGGAGCAACGATGTCTGCTCCGGCTCTGGCGTGGCTCACAGCAACTTTTCCAAGAACCGGCAGGGTTGGGTCATTCAGGATCTCTTCATTATGGACAATACCGCAATGCCCGTGGGTGGTGTACTCGCACAGGCAGACGTCTGTTATCAGTACGGCATCATCAAAGTCCTGCCTGACGTCTCTCAAAGCCTTCTGAATTACCCCATCATCATCATATGCGGAACTTCCAATTTCGTCCTTGCTGGCAGGTATGCCAAAGAAAATAAATGCTCTTATTCCCAGCTCCATTGCCTTTCCTATCTCATCGGATATGCTGTGAAGGGGGATTCTGAAGTATCCAGGCATTGAGGGAATTTCCTGTCTTGATGAAATGTTTTCATCAACAAAGATTGGCATTATCAGGTCTTCCTTAGACAGCTTCGTCTCCTGCATTAGGGGGCGGATTCTGTTCTTTCTCAATCTTCTCATTCTCACCTTTGGAAATTCCATACTTAACACCTCCGAATAAAAACTCCACCGCATCCACAACTTCCGGTTTTCCATTACGTGCTGCCTGCCTCAGTCTGACAGTTGGCTTTCTGAGGAATTTTTTGATGAGTGAGTTTGCAAAGCTTTCGAGCATAGGCAGAACTTCTTCATCGACACCATATTTTGCATGAAGTTTGTTGTAAAGCTCTATGATCTCCTCGTTTTTTATGTAATCTGCGTGGGAATACATCATGCAGATGGCATTTCTTGCTTTCAATTCCTTCAACCTTTCGATGAGGTCACCAAGCTCCTCTTTTATTATCTTTTCAGCTTTTTCTGCCTCTTTTAACCTTCTTCTCAGATTCTCTCTGCTGATTTCTCTGAGGTCGTCAATTGTGTGGAGGAGGACACCTTCAACGTTAGCTACTTCCGGTTCCACGTCTCTTGGAAGAGCTATATCGACAAGGAGAACCGGTTCTTTCCTGATTTCCATGATCTTTTCCATCATGCTTCTTGTTATGACGTAGTGGGGGGCAGATGTTGCCGAGATCACAAAATCGCATTCGGTGATGTATTTCTCGACCTTGTCAAACGGTACAGCAATTGCCTTCCCACCAACTTCCTGAGCGAGAGCCTTGCCTCTCTGAAGGGTTCTGTTTGCTATGTATATCTTATCGAGGTTCTTGTGTGCTATAGCCTTTGCAACGAGCTTGCCCATCTCCCCAGCCCCAATAATTAATGCCTTTTTTCCTGTGAGAGTTCCCAACCTTCTTTCGGCAAGCTCAACAGCAGCACTACCGATGCTCACCGCACCCTTGTTTATCTTTGTCTTGTTTCTGACTTTTTTGCCCACCTGAATTGCCTTGGAGAAAACCAGGTCAAGGACTTCACCGATACTTCCGTATTCCTTCCCCATGTTGTAGAAATCCTTAACCTGCCCGAGAATCTGGTCCTCTCCGACCATCATCGATTCGAGACCTGACGCGACTCTCAGGATGTGTTCAAGGGTTTCTCCATTTTTGTGGATTTCGATAATCCTTTCAGGAACACCCATCGACCTGGCAAACTCTCTGAGGGTTTCTATGGTGCCGGATCCGTAAACATAAACCTCAACTCTGTTGCAGGTAAGGAGGATGGCACATTCTCTTATGTTCGAGAATGACATCACCCTGTCGAGTAGCGTTTTATAATCGCCATGCCAGGCTTTTTGAATCTGATCGATTGAAGCTTTTTTATGAGATATCACAAGGTTGGCTATTTCCATTTCATCACCTTGTTTTAATCCTGGGGTAGGGAGTAATTTAAACTTTAGGTTTGCTGTAAAAGAATTTCCGGCAAATCAGCCTGTCGAAACTGGGATTATTAGAAAAGATAATTATAAAATTCAGGTCTTCGCACCGGCTATGCTCTTGGGGCTTCTTTTTATCTTCCTTCTCTTTTTGCCGTCTGATGTGTACTTCTGATTCGGTCCTGGCTTTTTATGGAGCTGATACTTTGTTGGCACAAGCCTGGTACCGCCTTTTCTGTTCTTTATCTTGATCCATTGAGTCGTTCCAGTCTTACCCATGATTGTGCCTGAAACAAGCAGACTTAAAAAACTTTTCTCTCATAATATTGGTGATGCAAAATAATAAATACCGCAAGAGCAGATTATATCAGAGATGGTAAGAAGGGCAAAGCTTGTAAATGATGCGGTGGAGCTTGTTCCGGTTCTGCAGCTTTTCTCAACCGAGACCTACAGGAGAGTTTATGAAACTTTGCTGAGTGAGTGGAGAACTCTGGAAGAGCTGAAACAGCTTTACGGGGAAGGTGTGGAGGAGGCGCTTAGAATCCTTAAAAATGCAGGCATGCTTGAGATTAAGTGGAGAATGCCCTCTGACCCTGCAGGAAAGCCGGAAAAGGAGTACCATGTCAGTTACACACACCTGAGCATAAACGTTTACATCTCACTCAAGGAACTCAACACGATACTGAATGCGATTTTTATGGCTGAGGATGAGGAAAGCGAGATTGTTGACAGAATACTCGAGCAGATTGGCAGGGGAAGAATATCCGTTCAGCATATAAGCAGGGAAACCGGGCTTGACAACCTGTTTATCAGGGCACTGGCGAAAAAATCACTGAAGCTCAATCTGAAAGGTCAGCTTGTTGAGCCAGCAAAAAATGAAGAAGTCTGAGATCAAGGTAATTCTGGACAAATTCAGATGGCATCCCGAATACGATCTGAGAAACGTGCTTATTAGGTATCTGGACAGGCCGAAGGGTTACTCTGTGATTTCGGGTGATCAGATAAGAGAGATCGGGCATGCCTTCATCTATACCGAAAGCTCTGCGATCCCCCACCACAGGGTCATTGAGATTTCGTACTGTGGAAAGACAGTCTGGAAAAAGTTAATTAATTCCGGTGAATTAGCTGACAGAGATGACGGTGAGAAGCAGGCTTGATAAAAAAATGGATGAATACGCTCTCAAGCTGACGACCTCTATGGATTTTGATGAAAACATCTTTTACTATGATATTCTCGTTGATTACGCTCACGTCATCATGCTTGAAAAAAGGGGAATAATTGACAGGGATTCTGCGAGAAAAATCGTCCTGGCTTTGAAGAAAATCGAATCAGAGGGTTTTTCTTCTCTGTCAAGAGAGTATGAGGATGTGCATGAGGCTATTGAGGCCAGAGTAATTGAGCTTGCAGGTGAAAACGGAAAAAAGATGCATACTGCGAGAAGCAGGAATGATGAAGTGGCCACATGTCTCAGGTTGTTTGCAAGAGATAGGCTTACCGAAATAATGGCTGAAATCCTTGAGATCAGGTCTGTACTGCTTAAAAAATCTAAAATGCATTTGAATGACGTGATGCCAGGTTTCACTCATCTGCAGTATGCCCAGCCAACCAAATTATCGCACCACCTTCTGGCATACCACGACATGATTTCAAGGGATTTCGAGAGGTTCCTTGAGGTTTTCAGAAGAACGAATCTTTCTCCACTCGGCTCTGCAGCCTTTTCAGGAACGAGTTTTCCCGTCGATCGTTTCCTGACTTCAAGGCTTCTTGGCTTTGATGGAATCGTTGAAAACTCGATGGATGCGGTTGCGACGAGGGATTTTCTGGTAGAATGCATTTTTGCCTGCACGTCTCTGATGCTGTCATTCAGCAGAATCTGTGAGGAGATAATTCTGTGGTCTTCTGAGTTCGGGTTTGTGAATCTTCCCGATGAATTTGCTTCATCCTCAAGCATAATGCCACAGAAAAAAAACCCTGATACTGCCGAAATCATAAGGGCGAAAGCCGGAAAGATGATTGGTAACCTTACTGCTGCGTTGACGATCTACAAGGCACTGCCCTTTGCATACAACCGGGATTTCCAGGAAATGAATCGCCTGCTGTTTGAAACACTGGATGAAACCTTAATCTCTGCCAGAGTCATGACAGGGTTGTTTGAAAAAATTGAATTCAGAACAGATGTTTTGAAGGCAAAGTCGTCCAAAGGCTTCTCTCTGGCAACAGATATAGCAAATTTACTTGTTATGAAGGGAGTGCCTTTCAGAGATGCTCACAGGATTGTCGGGGAGCTTGCAAAGCTTGAAAAGGATGAAATTGGTGCTGAAGAGCTTGCAGATGTTTTTGAGAAATTCGGATTGAGCTTGGAAATTGCGCCTGAAGAGCTCGATATGTTCGCCAGGCCAGAAAATGCTGTCGAGATGAAGAGAAGTGAAGGTGGTACGAGTGAGGACAACATAACAAGTATGATTGCTAAAAGACTCGAAAAGCTAAAGAAGGATGAAGAGATACTGATCCAGATTAAATCCAGTATTGAAAATTCTCTGAATGATCTGGTAGGGGAGGTGGAGAGCTTTGAAAATGAAGAGAGTTAAAATAAAGGCGAAAGGTAGAGTATTTGAAGGGGTGGCGCTCCCATCTGATGATAATAAACTCGTTTTAAAACTTGATAGTGGCTATAATGCTGGATTTTACGATTATGAAATTCTTGAGGAAAAAGAAGTGGAAATGCATGAATTTGTGCCTCAAAGGTTTGAAAGCAGGGAAAATCTGGGTACGATAAAGGTTATCTCGACAGGAGGTACGATTGCAAGCAAGGTGGATTACAAAACCGGCGCCGTTACAAGTCAGTTCTCTGCAGAGGAAATCGTTGCGGACATTCCGGAGTTGCTTGAGATTGCAAATATTGATGCAGAGCTGCTCTACAATATTCTGAGTGAAAACATGAAACCTGATTATTGGGTGAAGCTTGCAAGGCGTGTGCATGAGGCTGTGAGAGATGGATATGATGGGGTTGTTGTAACTCACGGCACTGATACGATGCATTATTCCGCATCTGCACTGGCTTTCATGCTCAGGACTCCCGTACCGGTGGTTTTTGTTGGTGCCCAGAGAAGCTCTGACAGACCGAGCAGTGATGCTGCGATGAACATGATATGCTCCGCTCATACTGCACTGAGCGATCTGGGTGAAGTCACAATCGTCATGCACGGGACAACCGCTGATGAATTCTGCTATATTCATCGGGGTGTCAAGGCGAGAAAGAATCACACTTCAAGAAGGGATGCTTTCGAGAGCGTGAATTATTCTCCGCTCGGAAAAGTGTTTCCTGATGGAAGGATCGACTGGATTGCGGAAAGGTTCAGACGGAACGAGAGGGAGCTTGAGCTTTATGATAAATTTGAAGAAAAAGTTGCCCTGATAAAATACTATCCTGGGCTTGGACCGGAGATACTGGAATTTTTCCATGACAGGGGATACAGGGGCTTCGTAATTGAGGGCACTGGATTGGGGCACGTTTCCACGGATTGGGTAGAGACGGTGAAAAGGATAGCGGAGGATAGCGTGATTGTCATGACCTCCCAGTGCCTGTGGGGGAGGGTGTGTGACAGGGTCTACGATACTGGCAGGTACCTGCTCAGGGCTGGAGTCATTGAGGGCGAAGATATGCTGCCTGAAACTGCTCTGATAAAGCTCATGTGGCTCCTCGGTAACTTTGACGTGGAGGATGCAAAAATGCTGGTGAAGGAAAACATTGTGGGAGAGATAAATCCGATGCTCGGATATGAGGACCTGACAATTTAACTTTGTGGGAGGGATAAAGAATTTATATATCCATCCCTGCAATATTTAGCCATGGACAGGTTGACGGTAGCCATAGGGACGTTTTTTGTAATCTTACTTGCGGTAGCCGCTTCAATTGTACACTTCTTCGGGATTAAGTTGCTGATTCAGATAGTCTTTGGACTGGGCTATCTCGGGCTTCTGGCAGTTTTTGGATTGATGACTGCGCTAACGTTTTATGCGAGATCTTTTAAATACGGTCTCGTAACACTTCTGGGGGCGCTTCTGTCTGCTTATGGGCTTTATTCCGTGTATCTGTGGCACGTGGGGGACTTTCTTGTCGTCCTCGCAGTTTTTGTATTGGCGTTTGTTGTGTTTGTCTGGTATATCTCTGAGCCAGATCTGAGTCTGGCGGAAAGGTTCTCAAGTCCCGAGTCCCTGATGAAAAAGGGCAGATACAGGGCAGCCGGCCGAAAATTTGAAAAGAAGGGAGACTACGTCAGGGCGGCAGAGGCATATATCAAAGCAGAGATGCTCGAAAGCGCAGCCTGGGCATACGAGAAGGCTGAAAAATATAAAGAGGCGGCAGATGTTTATGCCATGCTTGCAGAAAGAGAGAAGGATGTATATTACTGGAAGGAAGCTCATGAACTCTACAAAAAATCAGGCGATCTGAGAAAAGCGGCGGAATGCCTTGAGAGGTATGCGGAAGATGAACCATGGTTCTGGGAGGATGTCGCTGAACTGTACTGCGAGGCGGGCAATGAGGAAAAATACCTGGAAGCCCTGAAAAAGGCTCTTGAGTATTACAAGAAGGAGGCTGAGGAAGAAGGAGTTTTCTGGGAGGATGTTGCCAAGCTTTATGAGGCTCTCGGAGAGGAAGAACTTGCTAAGGGCGCATGGACGAAGTTTGCAAGATACTGCGAACAGGAGGCTGAGAGCGATCCGATGTGGTTCAAACACGTGGCTGAGGCGTATGAGAAACTCGGATTGATGGAAAAAGCAGAAGATGCCAGGAAAAAGTACGAGGAATACAGAGAGAGTATCTCAAAAACGACCTGAAATTGATAAGCCACTATTATTTTTCATTCAGGAATTAATTATAGAAAACTTTATATACTTTTCTACAGAGCGTTATGAAATTGGAAGGTAGGTGTTTGAAATGGAATTTGAAAGGAAGCCACCTGTAAAGGTGGGAGATGTAAGGAAAGTTAGGATTGAGAACATTGGAAGCGGTGGAGATGGAATTGCGAGAATCGAAGGCTATGTCGTATTCGTTCCGGGTGTGGATGTGGACGAGGAAGTTACAGTCAGAATTACAAAGGTTTTAAGAAAATATGGATTTGCAGAAGTGGTTTAAATAATTCTGGACAGTTCTTCAATTTCATCAATGCATTTTCTGATTTCTTGAATGTCTTTTTTCATTTTTTCGATCTTTTCGTAGGCGTCGTCTGGTATTACGGCACCGTGCTGGGATGGCTCGATAACTCCAGCCTGCTCGAGCACTCTCAGCGAATACCTGACCTTGTGTTTTGGCATGTTGAGGATCTCGGATAACTTGAAGATGCCTATTGGTTGATTTTCCTTCACTGCTTTGAGGACCAGAAAATGCCTCAGTGCTATTTCGGCCTCATACTTAAGCTTCCTCAAACTCATTTTTATCCCCAGTTTAAAAATCTATATAATAGTATATTAATCTTCCTCCATGGGGAAATAGACTATCTCTATGCCCGCTTCCTTCAGGAACTCCAGACCCCTGTTGTCTGCATAGTCTTTTCCATATACGACCTTCTTTATCCCGGCGTTAATTATCATCTTGGCACACATTATGCATGGCTGGTGTGTTGTGTACAGCGTGGCATCCTTTATGCTCACACCATGATATGCTGCCTGGATTATGGCATTCTGCTCGGCATGCACCGCTCTGCAAAGCTCATGTCTCTCGCCTGATGGTATGTTAAGTTCTTTTCTCAGGCATCCTATGTCAAAACAATGGGGCAGACCCATTGGGGCCCCGTTATATCCCGTTGAGAGGATTCGTTTGTCTCTCACAATAACTGCTCCAACGTTCTGTCTCAGACATGTGGATCTGCTGGCTACAACTCTTGCAATGCTCATGAAGTATTCATCAAGTGATGGTCTTCTGTGCATGCGAAAGCATTTCCTTCTGAAAAATAAGTGTTTCTCCGATTATTTTTTGTGCCTCGGCATGAACCTGAAATCATGAAACTGATAGTCTGCAGTAAAGAAGACCTGGCTGGTCAGAACATAAAAAATGTCTTACTATCAAATGGCGATTTTGACAGGAAGGTTGTCGGAGAGTACGAGTTTCACGTTTCAGAAAAATGCGCTATTGTCGAGGTTAAGGAACGGCTCATATACTGCGACAATCTTGATGAGCGCCTTTCAAAGCTTATTGAGTTTGATGAAATTGTGTTTGCTTCAAGACATTCAAGCAAGGATGGGAGGAAGATCGTAACGGCTCACGTTTCCGGTAATGTGGGGCGAGCAGACTACGGCGGTCTGCCATACAGGCTTGCAAAACCTGCACCAATAACGATGAAGAACTTTTCAATTGCTGTGAGTAAAAAAATACCCGATACCGAGTATGAATTCACACTTGAAGCAACCCACCATGGACCATCGGAAATAAAAAAGCCGTGTGCATTTTATGAGATCGGTTCAACCGAAGAGGAGTGGAGGGATGAAGACATCGCACACATAGTTGCTGATGCGATACTTGAGGCTTTGAAGGGGGAGAATAACTGGAAGGTTGCTGTTGGTGTGGGAGGAACACATTATGTTCCAAGGCAGACTGAAATAGAGCTGAACACTGTTTTTGCCTTTGCACACAACTTCCCAAAGTACACGTTTCAGGACCTCACCCCGGAATTTCTGAAATATGCGATTGATCTCAGCAATGCCGAGATAATAATTTTTGACGAGAAGTCTGCAAACTCCAAAGTGAAGCAGTTGATAAAGGAGGTGGCAGAAATGGTCGGAATTGAGGCAATCAGGTCCAAGGAGGCCAAGAAATATATCTGGGATACATAAGCATACAAAGATATTTATACCCTGTGGGCCATTTATCCACAATGAAGGTCAGGGCGGCTGTTCTTCCAATTAATGCAGGCAAATTTGCGGTTGCCTTAAATCAGGATGATGCTGCAGAGATTGGTGTTTCAGAAGGAGACAGGATCAGAGTCATAAAATCGGGGAAAAGTGTAAGTGCGATAGTTCAAATAGCTTTTGGCCTGATTTCCCGGGGGAAAATTGGCGTTTATGAGGAAATTGCAGCAGAGTTGAATCTTAAAGATGGGGACGAGGTTGATATATACCCCATTTCAAGGCCATCCAGTGTTGAATTCATCAGAAAAAAGCTCAGTGGGAAAAAATATTCGAGAGAGGAACTTTACAGTATAATCTCTGACGTCGTTGATGGCAATCTTGCAGAAGTCGAGCTTACAGCATTTGTTCTTGGCAGCTATCTTGTGGGGATGGATTTTGATGAAATTGAGTGGATGACAAAGGCGATGATTGATACTGGAGAAGCCATAGAGTTCGAGAAAGGTGTTGTGGTTGACAAGCACAGCATAGGTGGGGTTCCCGGAAACAAGGTGAGTCTGCTCATCGTGCCCATAATTGCGGCATCCGGGTTGCTGATTCCCAAAACCGCAAGCAGGGCAATAACCTCTGCAAGCGGTACTGCGGACACAATGGAAGTGCTTGCAGATGTCAACATGTCTGTTGAAGAGATTAAGGAAATAACCCTGAAAACAGGAGGCGTAATTGCATGGGGCGGTGCAACCAACATAGCTCCTGCTGATGACAAGATAATAAGGGTGGAATATCCTTTATCCATAGACCCAAGGCCTCAGCTTCTGGCGAGTGTTATGGCCAAAAAAGGTGCTGTCGGGGCGAGACACGTTGCGATAGACATCCCGGCAGGAAACGGGACGAAAATCTCGTCTGTTGAAGAGGGCAGGAAGCTTGCTGGAGAGTTTGTGGAGCTCGGAAGGAGACTCGGTCTGAATGTTTCGTGCGCCATCACCAATGGTTCACAGCCTGTTGGGAGGACAGTTGGACCTGCTCTGGAGGCCTGGGAAGCACTGAAAACGCTTGAAGAAAGAAAAGGTTCGTCAAGTCTGATCGAGAAATCCCTCGGAATTGCAGGTTTGCTTTTTGAGATTTCTGGATTTGCGCAGGACGGATATGATCGTGCAAAAATGATTTTCGAGAGTGGAAAGGCTCATCAGAAACTCCTGGAGATAATTCAGGCTCAGGGCAGTAAGGGAATACTCAAGTCTGACGACATTCCAATAGGCGAGGAAAAATATGTGATTGAGAGCAAGTTTGAGGGTGCGGTTGTCGACATTCTGAATCAGAGGGTTGTCCGGTTGGCAAGACTGGCTGGGGCTCCGAAGGACAAGGGAGCGGGTGTTTACATTCACAGGAAGCGAGGGGAGGTCGTGAAAAAGGGTGACCCTTTGATTACGATTTATGCTGAAACGGCCTGGAAACTGGAAAAGGCTATTGAGTATGCGATGGAAAATCCACCCATAGTCGTATCAGGGATGATACTGGAGAAGTACCCCTCTTTCAAGGTTGTTTGAGGTGATTATTATGGGTGCAGTTAATGGCCTTAAGGATGTGGTTGCTGCTGAGTCGAGCATATCGCGGATTGCCATCGAGGACGGTAAGGCGGTACTGGAATACCGAGGATACAACATTCATGATCTCGCAAGACATTCGACCTACGAAGAGGTGGCATATCTGCTGCTTTTCGGTGAACTTCCATCGAAGAGCGATCTGGAATACTTCAGCGAGGATCTGAAGGAGAGGAGGGAGCTACCGCCCCAAATAGTTGGCCTGCTCACGAACCTCTCACCGTTCTGTCATCCCATGGTTGCTCTGAGAACTGCGGTGAGTTTTCTGGGAACAATGGACAAACACATCTCATTTACAGGCCACGAAAAGAGCATTGAAAAGGCAAAAAACCTTATTGCCAAGTTTCCGACCATTGTCGCTTACTTCCACAGAATCAGGATGGGTGAAAAGCTGGTCCATCCCAGCGAAGACCTCGGACATGCGGCCAACTTTCTGTACATGCTCCATGGCGAAGAGCCTACAAAGACCATGGAAAAAGCCCTTGACCTGGATTTCATTCTTCATGCGGATCATGAACTGAACGCCTCTACCTTCGCGGCAAGGGTCGCAGCATCAACGCTCGCTGACATGTACGCCTGCGTTGTTGCCGCAACAGGAACCCTCATTGGGCCTCTGCATGGGGGTGCGGCTCAGAGGGTAATGGAAATGCTCAGAGAAGTGGCATTGCCAAAGAGGGCAGAGAGATATGTGCTTGAAAAGCTGGCAAAGGGAGAGAGAATCATGGGGTTTGGACACAGAGTGTACAGAAATGTCATAGATCCAAGGACGGTTGAGCTGAAGAGGCTTGCAAGAATGCTTTCTAAGGAGAAGGGAACAAGATGGTTTGAGATCAGTGAGGCCATAGAAAAGGCAGTTTACCGGCATAAAGGGCTGTTACCCAACGTTGACTTTTACTCGGCCAGCGTGTATGCGAATCTTGGCATTCCGGATGACCTCTTCATAAACATTTTTGCCATCGGAAGGGTTTCTGGCTGGACCGCACACATCATCGAACAGTATGAGAACAATGTTCTGATACGACCGAGAGCGGAATATATTGGGCCAGCGGGGAAAAAATTCCTCCCTCTGAGTGAGAGAGAATAAGTTTTTTATAATCTTTTTTCACCTCAGTTTCAGGAGGTGTTACTTTGTTTGAGTTAGCTGAGAGGCTAAGAAAATTACCGCCATATCTTTTTGCAGAGCTTGACGAAATGAAGGCGAAGAAGGAAAGTGAGGGAGTGAATGTCATAGACTTCGGAGTGGGTGATCCAGATCTTCCGACTCCCAAGCATGTTGTTGAAGCGATGAAAAAGGCTGTGGAGAAGGTTGAGAATCAGAAATACCCAAGCTATGCCGGGAAGTATGAGTTTAGAGAAGCAGTTTCAAACTTCTACAGGCGGAGAAAGGGCGTGGAGGTGGAACCTGACAGTGTTATCGCTCTAATTGGGTCAAAGGAAGGTATTGCTCACCTTCCTCTGGCGTTCGTGGAAAGTGGAGACTATGTTATATATACCGAACCAGGGTATCCTGTTTATCACTCATCGGCCATCATGGCTGGAGGAATACCGTATGAACTGCCCTTGAAGGAAGAAAACGGATTTTTACCAGATCTGGATAGCATTCCTGATGAGGTCGCAAGAAAAGCGAAAATCATGTTTCTAAACTATCCGAACAACCCCACAACCGCCGTTGCTGAAATGGATTTCATTAAGGAGGCCGTGGATTTCTGCATCGACAATAAAATCATTCTTGCCCACGATGCGGCCTACAGCGAAATAGGATTCGATTACAGACCCAGGAGTTTCCTTGAGTACGAGAATGCCTTCGAATGTGTGATTGAGTTTGGATCTCTCAGCAAAACCTACAACATGACCGGTTGGAGGATAGCCTATGCTCTCGGAAACGAAGATGCTGTGAAGGGGTTGCTGAAGGTAAAGACCAACGTTGATAGCGGTGTTTTCAATGCAGTCCAGGAAGCGGGTATGGCTGCACTGAATGGGAGCGATGATGTGATTGAAGAGAACAATGCCATTTACAGGGAAAGAAGGGACAGGCTTGTTGATGGGCTTAAAGAGCTTGGTTTCAAGGTTGAAAAACCAAAAGCAACGTTCTATGTCTGGCTCAGGGTGGACATGCCCAGCATGGAGTTTGCCAAGCAGCTTCTCGACAAGGCAGGCGTTCTTGTAACTCCTGGCGTTGGATTCGGGAAGAGCGGAGAAGGATATGTTAGATTTGCCCTGACAAGGGATGTTGCCGTGATTGATGAAGCTCTGAGAAGAATGGAGGGAGTCGATATTGTTTAGCTCGAAAGATGGGAGACTTCTCATAGAAGAGGTTGATTTTGAAGAAATAGTGGAAAAAACCGGCACCCCTGTTTACATCACCTCAAGGAAAAAGCTTGAAGAAAATATCAGATTATTCCAGGAGAGCTTTGGATTTGCCAGAATGCTCTATGCAGTCAAGGCCAACAATAACCTGACCATCATGAAAATTTTTGCAAGAAATGGCTTTGGTGCCGATGTTTTCAGTCTGGGTGAGCTTTATCTCGCTCTTCTTGCTGGATTTGACCGAAATTTCATCCTGTTCAACGGAAACTCCAAAAGTGATGAGGAAATAGAGGCCGGTATTAAGGCTGGGGTGAAGTTCAGCGTTGATAGCCTTGACGAGCTTTACACGATTTCCGAGATTGCCCAAAATTGCGGAAGAGAGGTAAAGATAGCGTTCAGGGTAAATCCGGATATAAGTGCAGAGACCCACCCCAAGATCGCAACTGGTTTGAAAACATCTAAATTCGGGATTCCGGCTGAGCAGATTCTTGAGGCTTACGAGGCCGCAGTTCAGGCTGGTGCTGTGGTTCCGGTTGGAATTCACTGCCACATAGGAAGCCAGATTAGGGATGTAGAGCCTTTCGTGCATGAGCTTGAAAAGATGTTTGAAATTGCAGCAGAGCTTGAAAAACTTGGTGTGAGGCTTGAGTTTCTGGACATGGGCGGTGGATTTGGTATAGATTACGAAGGAGATGGTGAGTGCAGAGTGGAAAAATTCTCCCAGCCAATCAAAAAAACGCTTGAGAATGGGCTCCAGATGTTGAAGTCCAAGCCGGAACTCTGGATTGAGCCGGGGAGAAGCCTTGTCGCCAATACGACAATTCTGCTTACCAGGGTAAATGCGGTGAAAAAAGCCTACAAAAACTTTGTCGCTGTGGATGCGGGCTTCAATCTGCTCATAAGACCGGCCATGTACGACTCATACCACAGGGTGGTGGTTGCGAACAAAATGGAGAAGCCAGCAGAAGAGCTGTATACAATTGCTGGCCCGATATGTGAGTCTGGCGACATTCTTGCAAAAGACAGAAAGCTTCCAAAAGTTAAGAGGGGTGATTACATTGCCGTTTTTGATGCGGGGGCATACGGGTTTGCAATGAGCAGCCAGTACAATGGCAGACCAAGATGCGCTGAGGTTCTTGTTGATGGGGGTCTGTTCCACATCACCCGGGAAAAGGAAACCGTTGGGGATCTCATTGCAAGACAGAGAATCCCAGAAGAACTCTTTTAATCTTTTAACACAATATAAAAAATTTGGAAATCAGATCCCGAGGGATCTTCTTTTGTCAAGAATGACCTGCTCTATCTTTTCAGCGGCTTTGACCGGGTCTTCTTCTACGAGAACTCTTCCTCCGGTCAGCTTCTGAACGTCCTCTGTAAACAGCCTTACGGCCTTATCGCTGCCCGTTATTGGTGGCACAGGTGATACATGTGTCACAACACCGTACGCCACGGCGAAGACAGCATCTATTGTGGCCTTCTGCTCCATGTACTCTGGAGCGGTCGCTGCGATGGGGAGGTCGGGTATGTCCACTCCAAGCTTTTCAGCAAGGATTCTGAGCAGATACGCAAGTCTGCCGGTGTCCGTGCAGGTTCCGAAACTCAGAACGGGCGGGATGTTGAGCGCCTCACAAACCTTCTTCAGGTTCTCTCCTGCAAGGTCCTTCGCATCCACTGAGGTCAGACCAGCTACCTGGAGTGCTGCGTTTCCACAGCCGAGCGAGAGAACAAGGATGTCTCTCTTGATCAGTTCCTTTGCTATGGTTACCGTGCTGCTGTCGTGTGGGCCGTTCTTGAGCGTGGTGCAGCTCACCAGGCCGACCACTCCCTTTATGGATCCATTTTTGATAGCCTCAAGCAGATTGTCCACACCAACAAGCTTGTCTATTGCCTCAGGCGAAAATCCGACGACAATTTTTTGCTTTTTACCAACTCTTACTGCTTTTGTCTTGTCCCTCTGCTTGAAGTTCTCTATTGCGATTTGTATAAGCTCTTTTGCTATATCTTCAACTTTTTCAGGCTCGTAGTCCAGACCCTCGTCTATTCCCTTGAATCTCACCAGTTTGCTGACGGGAACTATTTTTACGCCATACTTTTCGTATTCTGGCAGTGATGGAAGAGAGCAGTTCATGTCTGCAGCAAAAACGTCAACAGCTCCGGTGGCGAGAGCGTATTCCTGCACGATCCAGTTTCCTACAATTCCTGCAAAGACAGGGCTGTCAACTCTTTGAATTATTTCCTGTCCAGTTTCAATGAATCCCACCACTCTCAGTCCCTTTGCTCCAGCTTTCCTTGCCATTTCCTGTACTTCTTCTTTTTCTGCCAGCTTTATCAGCGCCATGCCAACAAAAGGCTCATGACCGTTGACTGCTATGTTAACATACTCGGGGTCGAGAATTCCGAGGTCTGCATAGGTTTCGTGAGGCATTGGGGTTCCGAACAGAATGTCCTGTATGGTTTCGAGAGCAATCTGGGCTGCAAGGCATGTAGATATGCCCAGAGACATGGATTTTTTCGCGAGTGAGACATAATTGCTGTCAACGTTGGTCATGGAGGATGATCCAACCGTCAAAAGCTCCAGGAATACCCCGCTGGGCATCAATCCGAGCTCCTTCCACAGTTCCTTCCTTTTTTCTGGAGCAAGTATTTCGACGAGCTTGCTTGTTTCTGTGGAACTCAGGTCGGATATCACAAAATCTGCGACCTTGATTGCAAGCTCCTTTATGTCTTCTCCTTCAATTCCGAGCAGCCCGGCAAACCATTTGAGTTTCTCAGGTTCCTTTATCTCAAATGGTGTTTTCCCCTCAGCAGTGGCTCTCAATGTTTTTGCGGCCTCAATTGCGTGATATGTGTATGCTTCCGTTCCGAGCATGTTCTTGTGAACAAAATTCCTCACGACCATTCCTGCTGCGTCGATACCGCAGGCACCGTAGGGATTGGTCTGGGTTATTCTGCAGGGACCCATGCTGCACAGCTGGCAGCTCAAACCCTTTTCACAGAATGGACATCTTGTTTTCTCCTGTGCGTTAAATCTGTCCACAATGTTTGTTGTTTCGTTTTTCACTTTGTTGTACATTTCATTTATTGTCTCGTGGTAACTAACAGTTTCTTCCAGTTTCATGATCAATTTCACAAGAATACTTCATATATTTTTTGACCCTAAGATTTTTGGCAGAAAAGAAAAATATGTGGGGCTATAAAAATTTAGGATTTTTTGCTTTTAAGCTCCGGGAAGTCCTCGTAGAAGTATTCGTGTTCTCCTCTCTCTCCTTTCTTCTTTTTCTCCTCTTCAAGTTTTCTGAGTTCAACCCTTCTTATCTTACCGCTGATTGTCTTTGGAAGTTCCGGCACAAATTCTATTATTCTCGGAATCTTGAACCTTGCGAGGATGTTTCTGCAGTGCTGGAACAGTTCAAGTGCAAGCTCTCTGGACGGCTCGTGTCCAGGCTTGAGAATGACGAACGCCTTCACGAGCTGATATCTGACAGGATCAGGGCTGCCGACAACTGCAGCTTCAGCCACAGCGGGATGCTCGATCAATGCGCTCTCAACTTCGAATGGTCCAACTCTGTAATCTGACGTCTTTATGACATCATCTGCCCTACCGACGAACCACCAGTATCCATCCTCGTCGAAGTATGCCTTGTCTCCGGTGTAGTAGTATTTGCCGACAAACACCTTTGCAGTCTTCTCCGGATCACCCATGTATTCCTTGAACAGGCCAATTGGCCTCCATCTGTCAACCCTCACGACAATGTGCCCAACCTCTCCTGGCTTTGTTATCTCATTGCCTTCATCATCCACGAGAGTTACATCATGCATGAATGAGGGCCTTCCGAATGAGCCTGGCTTTATCTTGCCCTTGAACCAGGGCGGGTTGCCGATCATGGCTGTACTCTCCGTCTGACCGTAGAAATCTCTGATTTCTGTGTTGGTGTACTTCAGCCACTGTTCGTATATTTCAGGGTTGAGCGGTTCTCCTGCACTGACAACGTCTCTCAGCTTGTAGTCGTACTTTCCGATGTCTGAGAGCAGGAACAGTCTCCAGGCTGTTGGCGGGGCACAGAATGTTGTAACACCGTTCTCGTCAAGTGCCTGTAGATACTGATCTCCGTTCAGCCTTCCGGAATAGTAGAATCCTGTTGCAGTGGCACCGACGATCAGGGGAGCGAAGAATGAACTCCATGCATATTTGGCCCATCCTGGCTGGCTGAGATTGTTGTGGACGTCTCCGGGCTGGATGTTGATAAAGCACGCAGTGCTCAGGTGTCCCAGAGGGTACGATGTTGCCGTATGGACAACCCTCTTTGGCAATCCCGTGGTTCCTGATGTGAAGAAGCAGAATATAACATCGTCATACCTTGTTTTTGCGCTTTCAGCGGTTCCGCTCTCTTTTCTTACTTCGTCATAGCTTGTCCATCCGTCCTTCTGCCCCAGAACGATCTTCACCTTGGGTTCGACACCGGCCAATTCAAGAGCCTCATCAATGACTTTCGCTGAGGCCTCATCTGCTATAACTGAGTCTGGTGGATAGGTTTTGAATCTGTATTCGAGCTCCCTTGCCGTCATGGTTGTTGCTGTTGGGACTCCAACAAATCCTCCCTTGACTGTTGCAAGGGTGCTGAACCAGATCTCTGGCACGAGCGGAATCATCATGTAGAAGTTATCTCCCTTGTCTATCCCGTGGCCTCTCAGGAAATTGACTATTCTGTTTCCCTCCTCTGCAAGCTCTTTGTAGCTGAATTTCTTTTTCTCCCCTGTCTCAATGTCTGTCCAGAGAAGCGCAGTTTTGTCGCCGTTTTCCTTTACGTGTATTCCCTCGAAGATTTCTTCTGCCCAGTTGAAGTACTCGGGCAGCTGCATCGTGTTTAGGTTTTTGAAGAATTCTTCCATCGCCTTTGCCTTGTTCTCGTCGTCAGGCAACTGCACAAGTTCAATAAACTTCCTGTAAACTTCCTCCATTGCCATAAGTTCCACCTTCCGTAAATTTTAATCGCAATGTTTTTTGATGATACTTAAGCTTTTCGAATTTAATTAAATAATAATTTAAATCAGATTAGCCGTTATAATTTTATCTTCTAAAAAATACTTTACGATAAATGGGACTCACTTATCCGATCCCTGGCTCTGACGGGCGAGCTCAGAAATGGTAAAATTCCTGTTTTTGTTACCTGTGTTTTCCGGGGTAATTTCTCTATTGGTCCATTTGGGATAACAGGGAGGTTGCAATCCCCATCATCACGGGTGATTTCTGTAGGCAAAACCGGGAAAATCTATTTTATTTTAAAATTAAAAAAGGTTCGGGTGATGACATGAAGGTCGTTATAGTGGGTGCAGGAGCTGGCGGGATGACTGCGGCCTCAAGAATACGTGCGCTAAAACCTGAATGGGATGTGAAAGTTTTTGAGGCGACAGGCTTTGCAAGTCACGCTCCCTGCGGGATACCGTATTCCATTGAGTATGGCTTTCCGGGCGACGAGCTGATGTATTACAGACCAGAAGTATTCATAAAGGAAAGAGGAATAGATCTGCGCCTCCATGCGAAGGTCACTGAGGTAAAGGATGGCAGCATAGTTGTTGATGAAAACGGGGTAAAGAATGAGTACGAATGGGATAAACTGCTAATAGCCACGGGCGCCTCGCCAAAAGTTCCACCGATTGAAGGAGTTGACCTTGAAAACATCTACACCGTCGATCTTCCCCCAGATGCAGAAATTCTGAAGAGCGCTCTGGCAGAGGCTAAGAACGTTGTCATAGCAGGTGCAGGATATGTGGGCCTCGAGATGGCTGAAGCGGTATCCTCCCTTGGAAAAAAGGTTACTGTTGTGGAAATGGCGGAACATCCCTTACCGAATTTTGACAGTGAGATTGGAGAAATTCTGAAGAAAGACATGGAGCAGAAGGTTGACCTGAGGCTTAATGAAAAAATAGAGGCCTTCGAAGGCAGGGACAGTGTTGAGAGAGTCATTACTGATAGGGGGGAGTACAGAGCAGACCTTGTCATCCTTGCTCTGGGTGTAAAGCCCAATGTTGAGCTTGCGGAGCAGATAGGGGTTGAGCTTGGGGAAACTGGTGCCATCCGGGTCAATCAGAAAATGGAGACAAGTGTTGAGAACGTTTACGCTGCAGGAGATGTTGCCGAGACGAGGCATCTCATCACGGGCAAACCAGCATGGATTCCTCTGGCACCGGCTGGAAACAAGATGGGGTATGTTGCGGGAGTCAACATGTCTGGTGGGAACATAGAATTTCCTGGCGTTGTAGGCACCCAGATCACAAAATTCTATGACCTGCAGATTGCAAAGACAGGGTTGAGCGAGAAAGAGGCGATAAAAGAAGGTTTTGAGGTTAAGAGTGCGTTCATAACTGCCAATACCAAGGTCCACTATTACCCCGGGGCGAAGAAAACATATCTCAAGGTTGTTAAGGATGCGGAGACCAACAGGATTCTCGGTGCACAGATTGCAGGGTATGAGATGGTCGCAATGAGGGTCAATGTTTTTGCAGTGGCGATCCAGGCTGGATTAACAACGAAGGACGTATTCTTCTCTGATCTGGCTTACGCCCCGCCATTCACACCGATCTGGGATCCCGTGATTGTGGCTGCAAGGGTGCTGAAGTTTTAGCAAAACCTTTTTTATTGCTCTTTTTTATTTCTTCCAATGAAGTCTGAGCTTGAAAGTCTCATAGATGAAATCAAATCCTGCAGAAAGTGCACTCTCCATCTGACAAAGAAAAATTACGTCCCCGGAGAGGGAAATGAGAATGCACAGATAATGTTCATCGGCGAGGCACCTGGCAGGGAGGAGGACGAGCAGGGCAGGCCTTTTGTGGGAAATGCTGGCAAGCTTCTCACTGCTCTAATAGAACGAAAGCTGGGTCTTGCCAGGAAAGATGTTTACATTGCAAACATTCTGAAATGCAGACCACCCAACAACAGGGACCCCATGGAGCATGAGGTGGATGCGTGTTTTCCGTATCTCCTGAGGCAGATTGAAATAATTAAGCCTGATGTCATAGTCTGTCTCGGCAGACACTCTGCAAAAACCATTTTCGAGCATTTTGAGATACCCTTCAGGAATATTTCCAGAGACAGGGGGAAGGTGCACGTTAAGAATACAGATTTTGGGAAGATCAGCTTTGTGGCTACATATCATCCAGCGGCGGCGCTTTACAAACCGGCTTACAGGGAAATAATTGAGAGTGATTTTGAGAAGATAAGCGGTCTGATAAAAAGAAAAAATTTGACTCTTTCAGACTTCATATCTGATTAGAATATTGTGCAGATTGCTTCACCGAGAGGTGTCAGCAGTATCTTTACGTTTTTACCCTCTCTTTTTGTTTCTATGTATCCATCTTTTTCAAGTCCTTTCAGATGGTAGCTCATTTTTGCTCTCTGAGCCATATACGCTTTATCCTTTTCGAGCTTTCCATCGACGAGTTTTATCAGCGTGTTTATTGAGTCAACTTCTTTTCCATTTTCGTATATTGCTTTCAGGATTGTTATTTTGTCCTGTCCGATCCTCTTGAGCGGAGGAACAGGTATTTCTACAATTTTTTCGATTCCAGCTTCTTTGTCCTTTTCATACTTCGGCATTCCCACGTAAAGCCTGCCACCTGTCAGCTGGGCAACCAGGTAGAGCGAGATCATCAGCGTCCTTGGAGAATCTGTGGCGTTTATCAGGAGGTTATTGCCTTCAGCTATTTCTGGTTTTATCTGGTCCAGTATTTTTATGGCAGAATCATATACATCGGTCTCACTAACTCTGATTTTTTCGATCTCGACGAGAACGCTCAGCATTTTTTCAAGGTCTTCAGCGACTTCCATGTAACCCTCGCCGTCCGGAATTATCAGGTAGGCCTTCTGTATGGGGTACCCGCTCAGTTTCAAGCTTTCCATGATTCTCTCTTTGTTCCTTCCAACCGCAATAACATGGACTGCTTTTGCCATGCGTTCCATTTTGTGGAAAACTTAATAAATTTTTCTATAGGTGATGGCGTGTTGTTATTTGTCAAAGATGTGGTGAATAGTTAAACGCTGTAACAATCTAATTAAAAAGCCTGAATCGGTACCTGACAAATGCTATACGGTGGAAGAATTGAGGGTCGAGAGGGGTTATCACAATCATGAAAAGGATTATATAATCCGGTTTTCGAATTATCTTGATGAGCAATCTGAAAGATTATGCTAAACTTCTGACAGAATTGCCCCCTCCTGAGGGATATGAAGAAATTGAGTCTTATCCTATTTACGGGGGAAGGGTTTTTTCTGCCATCAAAATCCTGCAGGAAGGCCTCGATGCTCTGTATTATGTTATTGAGCCGCCCCTTAATGAATATGAAGAAGTTAAGAATGACATCCTGAGAAGACTCGAGTTCGTCCTGCCGTCAATCCATGAGAAAAAAGACAAGGAAAAGGCGATAGTTGAGACATTTGACAGGATTGTGGAATCTCTGAAGCTTAAATTGGAGGACGAATATTACTATCACGCTCTTCTTTATTATGTGCTGAGGGAGACACTGCTTTACGGCCCCATCACCCCCCTCATGAATGACCGCTTGATAGAGGACATCTCCTGCAACGGCTACAACAAACCCCTCTACATCTACCACCGCAACTACCAGAACATCAGAACAAACATCACCTTCAGTGAAGATGAGCTGGACATGTTCGTCATAAAGCTTGCCCAGATGTCGGGCAAGCACATAAGCATAGCCGAACCCCTGCTCGACGCATCCCTTCCAGACGGATCCAGAATCCAGATGACCTTGGCTAAAGAGGTAACAGACCACGGCTCCACATTCACCATAAGAAAGTTCAGAGATGAACCTGTAACCCCTGTCGACCTCATCGCCTGGGGAACCTTCAGCATAGAGCAGATGGCCTACCTCTGGCTCTGCATAGAGAACAAGAGGTCCCTCATCTTCGCAGGAGGAACCGCAAGCGGAAAAACCACATCCATGAACGCCGTCTCAATCTTCATCCCGAGAAGCTCAAAGATAGTAACCATTGAGGACACAAGAGAGATAATGCTCCCCCACGAGAACTGGATTCCCGCAGTCACAAGGGAAACGGGAAAGGTCGTGGACATGTATGATCTGCTCAGAGCAGCCTTGAGACAGAGACCCGAATACATAATAGTCGGAGAAGTCAGGGGAAAGGAGGCATTAACCCTCTTCCAGGCAATGTCCACGGGCCACACCACCTACTCAACACTCCATGCTGACTCCGTCAATGGCGTCATCCACAGGCTTGAAAACCCGCCCATAAACGTCCCCAGAGCCATGATCGAAGCTTTGGACATAGTCAGCATCCAGGCCCAGGTCTTCATGGGCAAGAAGAGGGTGAGAAGAAACCTGGAGATAGCAGAGATCATAGGCGTTGACCCCCACACAAAGATCATGAGAACCACAACAGTCTTCACCTGGGACTCAAGCAAGGACGAGCACGTAATGGTCGGCAGCTCAAAAGCCCTCGAAGAACTCAGAATCATGAGGAACTGGTCGAGAAAGGAACTCGAACAGGAGCTGAAGAGAAGGGAAGCAGTCCTCAAATACATGCTCGACAAAAACATAAGAGACTTTAAGGAAGTTGCCAGAATAATCCAGCTCTATCAGGTAGATCCGGATAAGGTGATGGAGCTTGTCGAGTCTTGGGATGATGAGAAGAGAGCTGCAAAGGCTGGCGGAAAAGTCTCCGGAAACGCTGAAGTTCTGCAGGAAGGTCCTTGATTCGGAGAGGTACGGGGGTAACGTTATACTGATGGTGGTGGATGCAGCCATAACATCCGTTGGGGTCAATTATTTTTCTGTGGTAGTTCCGAGAGTCCTTGAATTTAAAAGGAGATTTATTGATTCCGGGAGAATTGCAGGCTTTGGCGATCTGATTTCATGTGATGATGCTGAACTTTATTCATTGTGGAAGAATAAAAGGAGCTGGCAGGTTGCAAAAGGAGTGTGCAGCATAATTTCAGAGTACGGTGAGGGTGCCACAGCCCTGAGGGGGTGGGCTAAAGAGGCGGAGGTTGAAAGCTGGAGGGAGTGGCTTGACGTGAAAGGGGCAGGAATAAACACCTTCCAGTACCTCAGGATGATGGGAGGGGTTGACACCGTTATGCCTGACCGTATCGTGAGGAGATTCGTTGGAAGGTTTATTGATCATCCGAACGAACCTGTTGAGTTCATCAGATTTGTGGAATCTTTGTCCAGAGAAGTGGGATTTGGAAGTACCGAAATATGCTGGCTTTCCTGGCTTTCAAGTTACGATGATGAAAAAATAAGAAGGTATTCCCGAATTCTGGCCAAAATTTAAATATTGACGGAACAGTATTAAAGCGGTGAAATGTGATATATGCGGAAAGGATGAGCTTCTTCCGTACAAATGCAGTTATTGTGGAGGTACGTTCTGCTCTGATCACAGGTTGCCCGAAAAGCACAGCTGCGAGGGGCTGTATGATATTCCTGTTAAGGTTAAGCGGGACAGAGATATAGGGCGGAGACAAAGGAGCAGAATTGCTGAATTGCAGAAGTATGATCCCGAATTGAAGGTCAGAAAAAACCCGTTTGAGATTTATGGCTACAACAACATGATTCTTGCAATAATCACTGTCCTGTTTGCTCTGACGCTCATATTCAGACCTCTCTTCAATCTGCTTGCTCTTTATCCTTACGACGTCTATCTGCGACCCTGGCAGCTTATTACCAGCATCTTCCTTCATGGTTCGTTTGAGCATTATTTTGTAAATGCTCTCGTGCTTTTCTTCTTTGGAACAGAGCTTGAAAGAAGAGTAGGCGGGAAGAAGTATCTCGAGATATTTCTGCTTTCAGGCATTTTTGGGAACGTGATGTATGTCCTTTTTTCATACGCAAGTGGGACATTTACGCCGGCTGTAGGAGCTTCAGGGGCGATTTACGGTGTAATGGGGGCTCTCGCCATCATGGCTCCGGAGATCAGAGTGCTGCTGTTCTTCTTTATCCCGATGAATATCCGAATGGCAGTACTCCTGTTTGCGCTCTACAATCTGCTGATGACTCCGTTTTCGCTTTTCACCGGTGTGGCTTACATAGCACACCTCGGAGGGCTTGTGGTGGGACTTTACTATGGTGATAGACTGAGAATGAGAAGGAGGCTGCGTCTTTGAAGGCTTGGATTGAAAGAGAAAGGCTTGACGGAGAGGTGGTGGACTGTCTCACGGTGATACTCCCCACGAGGGGGTGTGGATGGGATAAATGCTACATGTGTAGCTACACCCTCGACTCAGACAGAAACGCAACCCAGGAGACGGTTTACAGGGCGTTTGAAAAAGCTGCAGGAAAAAAACAGGTGGAAGTGCTGAAAATATTTACCTCAGGCAGTTTTTTCGATGAGGGTGAGGTTGAGAGGGAAACAAGGGAGAAAATCTACCGCAGGGCAGTGGAGCTGGGATTCAGAAAGCTTGTTGTTGAAAGCAGACCTGAGTTTCTGACTGAAGCGGTGGTTGAGGAAATCTCTCAGGCCGACATAGAGATTGAGATCGGTATAGGTCTCGAAACTTCCAACGATTTCTACAGAGAACACCTGATTAACAAAGGCTTCAGCTTCGAGGAATACAGAAACGCAGTCGAACGTGTAGGTAGTGTGGCGAGGATCAAGACCTATCTGCTGCTCAAACCCCCTCTGCTCACGGAGAAAGAGGCGATGGAGGACATGAAGAAGTCCATTGAAGACGTAAAGCCTTACACGGATGTGGTCTCGCTCAACCTCATGACAATCCATTCAGGGACGTATGTTGAAAAGCTGTGGAGAGAAGGCGTTTACAGGCCTCCGTGGCTGTGGAGTGCTGTGGAAATCCTGAAATGGGCGGATCTGGACATACTGTGTGATCCGGTTGCGGGAGGGAAACGGAGAGGTCCCCACAACTGCTTCAAATGTGACAGCTCTGTTGTGGACGAGATAAGGAGATTTTCACTTACAGGAGATAAAGGGGTTTTCGAGACTGATTGTGAGTGCAAGGAGAAGTGGAAACTCGCTCTTGAGGCTGAAGACCTTATAGAAAAGCCTCTTTTTCCATAGAGGTAAGTTTTAAATACTCTCCTCCCTACTCTGACACGTGAGATTTGAAAGCAGAGCAGATGGGTTTTCAGGGGCTGAAAGCGTAACTGTGGATGTTAACAGAATGCTCGTCCCGAAAAAGGTATTCTTCACAGCGGGAGCGGGCAGTCATGAGGATGAGCTGGTCAGCTTTGAGCTTGCATTGAGGGATGCTGGCATAGAAAGGTTCAACCTCGTCCCTGTGAGCAGTATATTTCCACCTCAGTGTGAAATAATCGGCATTGACGACGGTCTGAGGGAGCTTTACCCCGGTCAGGTTGTTTTCTGCGTGATGTCGAGGGAGACGAGCAACGAAGAGGGTAAGAAAATTTATGCGAGCGTTGGAGCGGCAATCCCTGAAGATTCCTCTCTTCACGGGTATCTTACAGAATATCACGGGGAGTACACCGGAGAGGATGTTGGGAGGAAGGCTGAGGAGAGCGCGGCGTTCATGCTCGAAACAGCCTTCGGCATAAAGCCTGCAAAGACCTTCAATGTAACGAAGGTGGCAGAGGTAAAGGATTATACGACGGTTGTTGCTGCTGCGGTTTTTGTTTTCTAATCAATCTTTCCGTAAATTCCGAAATCTAAGGGCATGTCCTGCACGTAATTCTTTCCAAGTTTTAATGCCATTTCTGCTTTTTTCAGCTCTCTCCCAAGGTACGCTGCGTGGTCCAGTCTGGTTACCAGCTTGAGTCTCAGGATGGTGTCAATTATGCTCTTTGCATCCCTCCCTGCAATAATTGCCTTTTCGTGGCTGCAGACTATTTTATTTCCTGAAATCCATATTCTGAAATCGCCGGCAGGATCTCTAACGAATCTTTCGCTTTTTTCGGCTTCAATATACTCTCTAAGATCTTGTGCTTCTGCAACTTTTCGTTTCTCCTTCAGTACAAGCAGAGAAATGCCCAGATCTTTTGGTGGAGACTCTTTTATTTTAGCTCCCCTGACCATGATGCTTGCGGTTCTAAGCTCCTTAATGCACCCCCTCGTTTTAACGCTCGCCTCGGTAGTGAAAAGCAGGTCAGCTTTAAGCTCCTCCGCAATGTATGCGAGAATCCCGTTCATACCCACACTGTCTGCATCGAAAAGTTCGGTGATGTTTCCTGAACCGAAAAGCATGGGGGTTGTGACATCGATTTCCCTGTATTTTCTGTATCTTGCCAGGGAATCGAAAAATCCGTTTATGTCCAGCACCGGATCTGCTATAACTCTGTCTGTTTTTGTTTTTATAAAGTCAACCAGCCACTTCAGCCTCACCGGGTTTCTTTCGACGGCGACAACTGCCTGATCTTTAATATAATTCAGTGCCTTCAGATTCGAGAGTGAGATGCTCATGACCATGTCGGCACCGCTTTCGACTCCCGCCCTTATTGCTCTTGGGGAGAATGTATCTATGCTGACCGCATTGCAGCAATCTTTTGCTATCTTAACTGCTTTTTTGACATCTTCTGTGGAAAAACTTATTGGAATGCCGAGGTCTATTATGTCAGCGCCACTTTCGAGATAGTGTTCTATTCTCTCCACAAGCTCATATCTTTCAAGCTCGGTGGCATCGACGATCTCGGCAACAACCTTTAATCTGCTCTCACCTCCGATAACGATGCCGTTTATGTCAAATACGCCCTTTTCGAGCGTCTCAATCTCTTTCAGAATTTCATTTCGTCTGTCAATCTCAACAAGTCTGTCCGCAGGGATCTCGTGAGAAAGTTCGATTTCGTCAAGTCTTTTCAGTATTGAGGGAATGTCGTATGCGTGAATAGGTCCGAGGCGAATTTTAACGCCACTCTCTTTTTCCAGTTCTCTCCACCTTCCTTTGGCAAGTCCCGGAACAAGCACGAGATCGTAATCGGAAAGGTCAAGATTCTCAAGGTCTTTTTCCGATACAAAAGCAGCGACGTCAACATCCGCCACATGAACGTCATTTCCCATGGCGTTTTCCCTTACCATTTTTTCGGCCAGTCTTCCTGTGACGAGAAGGACCTTCACAAATCTTATTTTACCTTAAAGTCAAAAAGTCTTCGATGAAAAGGGCTGAACTGCATGTCCACTCCACGTACAGTGACGGCCTTGACAGGGTTGAGCGAATTGTTGATGAAGCCGTGAGACTCGGAATCGATGCGATCTCAATAACGGATCATGACACTGTGGAGGGGAGCATGGCGGCACTTGATTACGTCAGGGATGAGCATCTGGACATTGAGATAATACCGGGTGCTGAAGTTTCAACTTCTGATGGACATCTTCTCGTTTATTATATCGAGAGGGACATCGATAGGGGTATGTCTCTGATGGAAACGATCGGCGAGGTGAGAAAGCAGAACGGAATCTGTGCTGTGTCGCATCCCTTCCAGATAGAGAGGAGTGGTGCTTTCAGGATCGAGCTTATAAAGCACGCAGACGCTTTGGAGGTTTTCAATGCAAAGTATGTCGTAGGTATTTTCAACAGGATTTCCGAAAGAATTGCGGATAAATACAGAATGGCTAAAATAGCGGGTAGCGATGCCCATACGGCAAACGAGGTGGGATACGGGTTGACTCTATATACGGGAAATCTGAAAGAAGCTATTGCGGAGAGAAAAACCGAATATTCCGGCCGCAAAATGCCGCTTTCGAGGCAGATAGGTTATTCGCTGAAAAAGAAGTTCATCCGCCAATTTTGATGTGCTTGAACTATGGTGGTTTTTCCCCGACCATGCTTTAAGCGATTTATTAGAATGATTTAAATTATCAGACTCTCACCTTTACCACGTGAAGATATCCGAGTTTCAGAGACTGATAAAAGACCTTTACTACGAGAAGGACATCGAAAGGGGTGTGGGAAAGACCTTTTTCTGGTTTATTGAGGAAGTTGGGGAACTTTCAGAGGCGCTGAGAAAAAACAAAAATCTCGGGGAAGAATTTGCAGATGTCTTCGCCTGGCTCGTGAGTCTGGCAAATCTTTGCGGGATTGAACTTGAGGAAGAGGTGAGGAAGAAATATCCGGATTACTGCATAAAATGTGGTTCCCGGCCATGTAAGTGTGAGGAGGGATTGTGATATGTTTCTGATTGCAAGAGATGAGGATATACGGAACGGGATTGTGACTGATAAATACTTTGTGTGGACTGAAAAAGTTTTGAGAGAGAAAAAGGTCAATCCGTACGTTGTGGCAGAATTCACGGCATCCAGCTGGGGTATTTTTTCGGGACTGCGTGATGTGCTTGAGCTGATGGAGGGCATAAATGTTGACATTTATGCGATGAAGGAAGGAACGCTTTTCTTTCCTCATGAACCTGTAATGGTCATTGCTGGCCACTATCTGGATTTTGCCAGGTTTGAGACTGCGATACTCGGTTTCATCTGCCACTCTTCCGGTGTTTCCACCAAGGCGTTCAGAACCAAGCTCGCCGCGGGCGACAGAAAGGTTCTGTCATTCGGGACGAGAAGACAGCATCCTGCTATAGCTCCAGTTATTGAACGGGCAGCGTGGATAGGGGGAGTGGATGGTGTGAGCAACGTTTCAGCAGAGAAGTATCTCGGCATTGAGAGCGTCGGAACGATGCCCCACGCCCTGATAATCTCATTTGGGGACCAGATCTCAGCATGGAGAGCGTTTGATGAGGTTGTTGATGAAAATATTCCCCGGACGCTTCTTGCGGACACATATTTTGATGAGAAAACCGAAGCCATACTTGCGATCGAGAATGTGGAGAGGGTTGATGGGCTCAGATTTGATACTCCCGGCACGAGAAGAGGTAACATGCGGAAGATAATCGAGGAAATTAAGTGGGAGCTCAGAATAAGGGGCAGGGGCGATGTGAAGATTGTTGTGAGCGGTGGGCTCGACATAGATGACATTGTGGCTTTGAGGGACATCGTTGACATCTTTGGCGTGGGAACGAGCATAGCAGGAGCAAACCCTGTTGATTTCTCCATGGATATTGTGGAAAGGAATGGCGAGTTCTGCGCCAAAAGAGGGAAGAGAGGGGGAATGAAGCAGGTTTACAGAGACTGGGATAGCTTGAGGGATGAAATCAGGCTGTTCATCGAGGATAAGCCCGAGGGCATGGAGCCGCTGCTTGAGAAGGTCATGGAAGGCGGAAAAGTCTTGATGAAGAGCGATATGGGTGAGGCGAGAGAACTCGCACTCAGGCAGATGGAAATCATAAGGGCGCTTGGCAGAGAGAATGAGTTTGTCTAACATTCTGACCTAACTTTTCTCCCTTTTCTCGAGCATTTCTTCGACCCTCTTTAGCTTGAGTATGATGTATGTTAATGCTGTGGAGAATGTGGCGAGTCTGTAGTCTCCAAAACCTGTAATCATTCCTATTGCAGCTGTCATCCAGAGACTCGCTGCCGTGGTGATTCCGACAACTTTTGTTCTTTCTTTCCTCTGCTCGGCAAGTATCGTGCCGGCTCCGATGAAACCTATTCCGGAAACAACTCCTGCAGCTATCCTGGCAGGGTCGTTAAAGAATCTGGCCGAGACTATCATGAACAGACACGACCCTGCAGATACGAGCATGTGGGTTCTGAGTCCGGCAGGTTTGTGGACTTTTGATCGTTCGAGTCCCACAACCGCTCCGAAAACTGATGCAAGAATGAGGGAAATGTATTCTTCCATAAACTGAACTTTGCGTTTCAATACAAAATTTTTTTCGCCAGCATTCTGGACGAATAAATTAATATTTGGGTTTGACAAACTCTGGGAGGGGTGGAACAATGACAGAGAGGTTTGACAAGATATATGATTACTATGTGGATAAGGGTTACGAACCGAATTACAAGAGGGATGTGGTTGCAGTTTTCAGGATTACGCCTGCTGAAGGCTACACAATCGAGCAGGCTGCTGGTGGCGTGGCTGCTGAAAGCTCAACAGGCACCTGGACGACCCTTTACCCGTGGTATGAGAGGGAGAGATGGGAGGACCTGTCTGCAAAAGCATATGATTTCCACGACATGGGCGATGGAAGCTGGATTGTGAAAATTGCCTATCCGTCTCATGCTTTTGAGGAGAACAACCTGCCGGCACTTCTTGCATCAATAGCAGGAAACGTGTTTGGAATGAGAAGGGTGAAGGGACTCAGGCTTGAGGACCTGTATTTCCCTGAAAAAGTAGTCAGGGAATTTAACGGACCTGCGTTTGGTATTGAGGGCGTTAGAAAAATGCTTGATATAAAGAAAAGGCCGATCTACGGTGTTGTGCCGAAACCTAAGGTTGGCTATTCTCCTGAGGAGCTGTACGCTCTCTCTGAGGAGCTCCTTCTATCCGGGGCAGATTATGTGAAAGATGACGAAAACCTGGCATCGCCCTGGTACAACAGGTTTGAGGAACGGGCAGAGGTGATGGCAAATATCATTGAGAGGGTTGAGAACGAGACTGGGGAGAAAAAGACCTGGTTTGCAAACATTACCGGGGACGTGAGGGATATGGAGTACAGGCTCGAACTTCTGGCGGAGCTTTCACTGAAACATGCGATGGTCGATGTCGTCATAAGCGGATGGGCAGTGCTTGAGTACATAAGGGACCTTGCGGAGGATTACGACATTGCGATACACGGACACAGGGCGATGCATGCGGCGATGACGAGAAATCCCCAGCACGGTATTTCCATGTTCGTTCTTGCGAAGCTTTACAGGCTTGTTGGAATTGACCAGCTTCATGTCGGTACTGCCGGTGCAGGAAAGCTTGAAGGGAAGAAATGGGATGTGCTGCAGAACGCAAAGGTCCTGAGGGAGAATCACTATGTTCCTGAAGACGGTGACGTTTTCCACTTAGAACAGAAGTTTTATGGTATAAAACCTGCTTTCCCCACAAGCTCTGGAGGGCTCCATCCGGGCATACTGCCAAAAGTCATCGAGGCGCTTGGCACCGACATAGTTCTTCAGCTTGGCGGTGGAACCATAGGACATCCAGACGGACCAGGTGCCGGAGCTAAGGCGGTGAGACAGGCTTTGGAGGCGATTGTTCAGAACACTCCTCTCGAAGAATATGCAAAATCGCATAATGAGCTTGCAAGGGCGCTTGAAAAGTGGGGAACAGAAACCCCAATCTAACTTTTTATCAATTTTTCAGAGAACTTAATTGATATGAGCATCAGAACTGATCCGAGAACCGGGTAGATCAGAAATTCCCATGGTTGCATGTAACTTCCGGCGGAGATTCTGGCTGAAACTCCTGAAATCATTGATGGGTGTGTGAATGATACAGTAACGATTGAAACAGAAAGTATGGAGAATATGAGCTGACTTCTTTCTCTGTCCTTCAGGCCTGAGGATATGATGGCTCCTATGGACGCGAAAATCATCGAAAATGATACTGACAGAATGAGAAGAAGTACTGGGCGGAAAATGCCCGTGTTTATGTGGAGAAGGAACACCCATACGGCAGACAGAACAGCAGACACAATAAGGGCTGAAAAAACCTTGGCAGATATGAAATCCGTTACCGACATTGGTGTTGATAGCACGACATCCAGGGTCTTGGTCTCGTACTCTTCACTTATCAGGTCTATTACAAGTCCCCCTGCAATTATTGCTGTTGTGATTAAAAGCAGCGGGATGAGTATGGCATAAATGAACCGGAAGGTCATGGAGGATCCATCCCGGAGTTCAGTTTTTTCACCATTGAGACTGTAAACTCTGAAGCCATCGTCTCCCGGGATTCCCCGTTTTTCCCTCATTGCTTTCTGGTATTCCTTTAGAATCTCCTTGACCTGTGTGCCTGCCAGTATTCCGGTGATCTCGTTCTTCGGGAGAAATACTGTGACGAAATTAGCAGAGGTGTAATTCTCTTCCGGCAAATAAAGCACGGCATCTATCTTGCCAGCATAGAAATCGTTTAACGCATCTTCAAGTTCTGAATATCTCTCGTCAGCAAATGATTTCAGGACCGGACAATTTCCCGCAACCCCAATCTTGACGCTGCCTGTGGCAACCGAATCCGGTTTGTAAAGGACAAGAAGCCCGAACGTTATTACGGATGTGAATGAGGCGATGAAAATCAGTATGGCTATGGCAGACATGATGGTTCTTTCCCTTACTATGAGTCTGAGGTCTTTTCTGATCATCGCTTTCATCTACCCACCACCATGTAATAGTTGTAGGCGAAGTGGATCGCCACTGCCAGAACGTATCCCGCTTTCCAGCTTCTCTTGGAAACGACAGCAAATGACGAGGATGCGGTTATGTGTAAGAGCAGCGGGAAAATGAGAAGTTCACCGGGCAGCACCATGCTGTAGTCCTTGAACGCCTCGAGGAACAGAATGCCTTTTTCGGCGATGAAGAATCCTGAAGCCACAATCACGGCTCTCTTCAGGCTCGGCGATGGAAGTATCAGTATCGATTTTAATGCTTCCTCGATAACCGCTACGCCGAGCATTATAAGGGCAAATGATGTTATTATGGGGACTGAAAGACCAAAAAACAGCAGAAAGAATTCCAGAAAAAGGGCGAGAAATACTGACAGGAATGCAAGGAAAAAGGCGTTTAGATCACTCGCTGCAGAATTCTTAAGCACATCTGCAAGTCTGCCAAAGGGCGATCTGGGACTGTAAAGAGTCTCGATATTCAGAGAGCTGGCCGACAGGACGAACCCCATGATTGTAAAGCCAGCAAGAATCAGATTCGAGAATATGAAATCCTGAAATTCAATCTTCTCTCCGGAGAGGTCCCTGAGGAGGAATGTTATCGGGGAAAGGTCAGATAACGCAATTCCCGAGAAAACCGACGGAAGTATCAGATATATGATCAGAAACAGGTTGAAGACGAGGATCAGAAAAGTAAGCTCTCTGTATGATCTCGAATTGAGCGCTATGAACGTCTGAAATGAGAGAAAGGCGAGAATGGGTATGAGCATGAAGAGCAGCCCGTTCACTCTGAAGACGATCGATGTTGCTGCTATCATCGCCACTGAGATGATGAAGTACGGGAGCAGCTTCTGGAAGATCAGCGAGTACGGGGAAAACGGTGCCGACAGCAGAACCTCCATCCGCCTCATTCTGACATCCTCGGCAAGGGAGGAGGTGTACAGCTGCATTGAAAAAAGAGATGGAATGATGAAGATGAAAGCGATCACCATCTTTGAAATCAGGGATGGCGGGCTGAACGTGTCTGGAGTCTCATATCCGGTTTCCTGCTTTTCAGGCAGTATGACCGATTTTCTTTCATCTTCAGTTAGACTCTGCTGGATTTTTCTCTCTATCTGGGCTTTCTGTTCCTCTTCAGTTACCTGATTCTTCTGTACGGAACGCTTCTCCAGCTGTTTCAGTGTTTCCTGGGGGATTGGTTTGGGGGAAAGTGCCTGAGGTTGCTTTCTTTCAAGGTATTCAGCCCTTACAAATACTGGAAAGGCTCTGGTGCCATAATTTTCGTACAGCCATTTTGTGAACTCGTTTTTGATGTAGTTTTTCATTTCTTCTCCCGCAGACTGGGATTTGAACGAATCTGTGATGAATATTCTGTTTCCTGTTATAAAAACGTCTGATTCACCATTTTTCAGCAAATCCATACCGTCCTGGAAATTATCAACGAGAATGTGGGTGAACAGTCTGTTCTCTATTTCGTAAACGTCACTAGCGGATGAGTATATCCAGGAATCTGAGAGAAATCCGTAGTTATATGATACAATGGATGCCACCAGCGATAATAGTGCAGTTACTGCAATGAGGAGCCTGAATTTATTTGTGAACTTCTTCCTGCCTTTCCTGAACTCAGCTTTTATGAGTGGCAGCACAGGAAAACTCAAACAAAGTTTAATAAATTCTTTTCCCAGTAATTGTCTGATGCTCAGAGCGATCGATCTCACAAAAAAGTACGGTGAATTCCTGGCTGTGAATGGAATAAGCTTTGAGGTTGGAAAAGGGGAAGTTCTTGGAGTTATTGGGGAGAATGGTGCCGGGAAATCCACGACACTCAAAATGCTTGTCGGGCTTCTCACACCAACTTCTGGCGAAATACAATACGATGGCAGAAATCTGTTCGAAAATCTGAATGCTATCAAAAGGAAAATCGGATATCTCCCAGAATTTGACGCCCTTTACGACAATCTCAATGCTAAGGAGTATCTCAGGGTTTTTGCAGAAATTTATGGCGTGGATGCGGATACAGCCGAAAAAAGGATTTACGAACTTCTGGAAACCCTCAACCTTCCTGTTGATAAACCCGTGGGCGAGTTCTCCAAGGGCATGAAACGGAAGCTCTCAATAGCAAGAACTCTGGTACATGATCCTGAGTACCTCATCTATGATGAGCCAACGAGCGGTCTCGACCCATCAACATCCATGTTTGTTACAGAGTATGTCAGAGATTTGGGCAAACAGGGAAAGACTGTGGTTTTTTCTGCCCACAACATGTTCTACGTCGAATCTGCCTGCGACCTGCTTCTCATAATAAAGAAAGGGAGGGTGCTGTATTTCGGTGAGCTTGACGCTCTCAGGGACAGAATGAAAAAGTACATTGTGAGCTACAGGATCGGAGAAAGGGAATTTGAAGACGTTTTTGAAGATGTCAGGGATGTTAACAGGCTTCTTGCCGAGATTACTGAAAATGGTGGTGAAATAATATCCATTGAAACAAGGGTTCCAAGACTGGAAGAAATATACTTCACGCTCACAGATGGAAAAAGTATTATGGACTGATGAAGAATTCTGGATAATGAGAGAACTCAACGAGCTTTACTGTTCGAGGTGCGGTAGCGAGTTTGACATTAAGATAAGGAAGACAACAGGGTACAGCGGCCCACTTCACATCCCCAACCTGTTCTGTCCTTTCTGCGGCAGCCGGAGAGTGGTGAAAAGAAAAGGGATCTTTTTCGGTGAACTGTAATGGAAAGGATTGAGGAGTACCTCGAGACGATTTACGACATTCAGAAATCCGGCAGGGTGGCAAAGACGAAGGAAATTGCGGAGCGGCTCAACATAAAGCCTTCGAGTGTTACTGAAATGCTCAACAAGCTGAGTGAGATGGGTTATGTGGATTACCAGCCGTATAAGGGGGCTACGCTTACGAGGAAGGGCCTGGATGTGGCAGAGCGAATCAAGAAAAACTACATGGTGTTCAAGAAATTCTTCACTGATTTTTTTGGTCTGGATGACGAAACTGCCCACGGCTTAAGCTGCACGCTCGAGCATATTGCGAGTGAGGATGTAATCGACAGGATATGCAGGGTGATATCCGGATACTGTGACGTTTGCGACATCTGCATTGAAAGTACATGCACGCTTGAGGAGGCCGGGAATGGTAGATACGTTGTCATTGTTGCTCCACTCTTCATGGAAAAGGCGGGGATTTATCCGGGGAAAGAAGTGGAGGTGAAAAATGGCTTGCTTGTGGTGGATACCGATGAACTGATGGTCGACGATGGAGTGAAAAAGCTGATCCTCCTCAGACCTCTATAGCTCCGCTGTTTAACGCAAGTCCCGTGGCAAATGAAATTGCCGATAAACCATATTTTTTGCAGTAATCCACCGCAAGATCAAGTATCGCAGCTTTTGAAACCACGAGAGGTATCCCCGCACGAATGCATTTTTTCACTATCCCTGCCGTTATCCTCCCTGAAAGCAGAAGGAATGAACTTGAGAAATCAAATCTGTTCCTGTATGCCAGTCCTATTGCCTTGTCCACCGCATTGTGCCGTCCGACATCAAAAGCTCTGACAAAGTCACCATTCTTGCTGACGATGAGGGCGGTGTGGTATGCTCGCGTTCTCCTGTAATAATCTCCTTCAAGCTTTTCAATGAAATCCTCTATGAAGCTCATGCTGAACCTGAAGCCGGGTTTGACGGGGTTCAGCTTTTCATCAACGTAGACTCCTGCACATCCGGAGGAGTTTATCGCAGTGTCGAAGTTCCTGTCAACCTTCGCAACCGCAACATCACCCTCGACAATAACCTCTGGGCTGGAGGACAACCCCTCCGTAATCAGAAAACCCATGACAAGTTCTTCCAGATTAACGGGTGTGCAGAATAGCCTGATAACTCTGTTTCCGACTATTATCTTGAATTCGAATTCTTTTCCGATTTCGAGTCTCTTTCCCACCTCGAAAACTTCCATCCAGAACTTTTTATTTACTGGTGAATTAAAGAGTTGCGATGAAGGTTGTTAACCTCAGACTCGATGAAAACATCGTTGACAGGCTTGACGAAATCTCTTCAAAACTGCTGATTTCGAGAAGTGAGCTTATAAGACAGGCAATAACGATTTACCTTTCCCTGATAGAGAACATCGGCTTTTACTTCAAGCCTTCACTGCTGGCCCCGAAGCTGGATGTGTATGCTGAGAGAAACGCCATATCTGTTGATCTCGGTAACAATGTCTCTCTTGCCGTTTTCAGCGTTGCTTATGGCGGTATAGGCAGGAAAGAAGGGGACTGGTTGAAAGTGGATGTTGAGAAGGTTGCAGAGATAATGGCATACCAGATTGAGGTGGAAAGTCTGTGCAGGTTCAGCAAACCCCTCGCCATCCTTCTTTTCTCCGGGAATGAGCTTGAATATGCTCTTGAGTTTTACAGAAGCTTCAGGAAAAAGTTCAGGGAAAGGGTCGTTCTTACCGATTCGGAGGATTTTGCAGAGACCGTTCAGAGTTTCTTTGGCGCCGCAGTAATTGCTCTCAGGGACATGAGCGTTAAAAACGTCCCTGAAAGGGGTGACAAGATATTCCTCTACGGAGAAATCATGAGTGGTGAAGAACTTGTCGATGGAGAGCTTCCCGACACTGCTCTGTTCAAAAAGCTTGCAGAACTGGTCTCAGAGGGCAGGGCAAACTCAATTTTTCCTGTTAAGGGAGATGGTGTGAGAGAGGCATGTCTGTATGCTGCGTCAATTGCAGGGGGGAAGCTGAGCATTGATGATGTGGCGGATAGAGGGTGTCCAGCAACAGCCGTCATCGTTACGGCAAAACAGATGCCCTTAAATGGAGGACTGGAGATCGGAGAGATACTCTGATTTGACTTTCTTTGAGTACTTATCTGCCATTCTTACTGGCTCCGGGAGTTTGTAGCCTCGCAGACAGTTCATCACAACCTCCAGAGCTTTATCGGGTGTAATCATATTTCCAGCAGAGACGTAAATCGGTTTGCATCTCCTGCAGGTAAGAATCTCGTATCCGACATGTTCTCCATCTACAATGAGTTTTTTGACATCTCCCTCCCCAGCGACCTCTCCACAGAGCCTCTTCTTTGTAATTCCTATTGCTGGCAGGGAAAGTTCAACTCCGATGTATGTTGCTATCCCACACCTTCTGGGATGGGCAAGACCGCTTCCGTCCACCATTACTACTGTTTTCTCTCTCAAAACCTTTTTCAGGGCTTTTATTGCGGTCCTGCTCTCTCTGAACATGAGGTACGTTGGAATGTAAGGGAAGTCAACGGTATCGACCACGCTTTCGACCTTCAGCAGTTCAAGTCCGGGGTAGCTCATGAGCACTGCTGAGGAGACTGCGTATTCTGTCCCTGAATATCTGAAAAATGCAGTATCAATTCCCGCGACATACTCTATTTCTCCTGGTTCGGAAATTGTTACTCTGTTTGCGATCTCGTCCTGTATTTCTCTGAGCCTTTCGAGGTTCATAGCAATCTGAACCCAACGCCAAGGAAAAGAGGTCCTCTCACGTCCACGCTCTTTCCTCTTGATATCAGGTAATTCATCAGGCCCTCTTCGAGCTTCAGATTGATGTCTGACAGGTTTTCAACGACTCTCGATCTGACCTCTCCGCTTTCTCTGCCCTCTGCTACCATTTCTTCTATCCTCCTTACAGCGCAGTAAGCGAACGAATCGACATATCTTATTCCCGTGCTGACTCCCTCATCAAACAGGTTCCTGAACTTCTCGTTTTTCGGGATGCCATATATGTTTCCGTCGTGCACGACTATCTCGTTTGCATAGGCGGGTCCGCAGAGCTTTGCATTCTCTCTCTCAAAAACGAAGATCTCAACATCCTTTTCAAACAGTTTCCCCCTGTATGCTGTGAACTCACAGGGCCCCTGGGCGGTTGCGTTCTCCTCGAAGGTTTGTATAATCCTGCTCGCAATTTCAATACCTTTTGGTGTTAATGGTATGTCCTTCAGCTTTATTTTCCTTGCTATATCCAGATCGCTGAGTTCGATGTGTTTGAATCCGTAGACCATTTCTCTGACGTCCGAATAGTCGTGCAGAACCATTGCAAGCCTCTCAACTCCGAGTCCGAGATTCATTACCGGATACTCTATATCATACTCGGCAAGTGCTGTCGGAGAGTATATTCCGAAGGTAGCAATCTCTATCCAGCCATCTGCATATTTCCTGTTGTTTTCGAGATGTGGGTGGTAAGCGAACACCTCTGTTTGAGTTCCAGGTATGTAATACTTGCTCCTCTTGTCGTCTTTCCTGAACCTGAATTTTTCAAAGCCGAAGTGTCTCAGCAGAGCCTCGGCCACAGCCTTCCCGTCATCAACACTCACATCTTCGGCCATTATGACACAGCTTGCCGAGAAGTATGTGTACAGACGAGTGGGATCCTCACTCTGTTCCCTTCTGAAACACCTGTCAATTGAGAATAGCTTCACAGGGAGTGGATATTTTCCGGAAAGCTTCGACAGGGTGATGAACCAGCCTGTGGTCATGTGGCTCCTGAGCGTGAGTGTGGTTGGTTCGGGCATGAGGGTTTTGAATTCAGGAAACACCTCATCTATAACCTTGAGGGCAATCTGGTCCTCCACTCCGAGAACACGGGCTATTTCTGCGGAGAGGTCATCTCCATCAATTTTTCCCTTCTTGTAGATGTGGAGAATCTTTCTGAGTTCGTCCGGATCGAAGTTCTTTTCTGTTATCTTCTCAATTTTCCTGATCCTCTCCTCAGAAATCCCGACGTTCGGTCTTGGAAGACCTGCGAGGTAATAACATCTGTCCAGAACCGCCAGAGCCTCCTTGGAAAACTGCTTTCTCACGTGAACCTCATCAACAATGAGCGGGTTGATGACCTCGCTGAATCCGAGCCTCAGATATGCCTCCCTCAGTTTCTGTATCGTGTCGAAGACGGGGTGAGCCTTACCCTCCTCGTAGCCCCTGAGCGGGTATCTTTCACTGAGCGGGCGCTCACTCAGAATTATCTCACTGTCCAGCCATGCACTTTCGAAATCCTTTCTTGCCCTTTCCAGCCACTCTTCGGCATTAAACTTCATTTTTCTCAACCGCCTTGGCAAAACCGAGAACACTATTTTCTTCAAAGTAATTTCCTATAACCTGCAATCCCACGGGAAGCCCACTGCTCTCGCCAATTGGCATTGACAGTGCGGGCAGTCCTGCAAGGTTTATCGGTGTTGTGTTCACGTCCGCCATGTACATTGTTACCGGATCAGCAATCTCGCCAATTCTGAATGCTGTGGATGGCATTGTTGGCGAAATGAGGACATCGAATTTTTCAAAGGCTCTTCTGAAATCCTCGATGACGAGTGTCCTGACCTTCAGAGCCTTGAGGTAATACTTTCCATAGTACCCTGCCGAGAGTGCGTAGCTTCCCATCATTATTCTTCTCTTCACCTCTGTTCCAAAGCCCTCTGCTCTGACTTTCGAGAAGTATCTGCTCCAGCTATCCAGATTCTCGAGGGAAAATCCGTATCTCACGCCATCATACCTTGCAAGGTTGGATGAGGCTTCGCTCATCGCAATTATGTAGTATGCAGGCAAGGCGTACTTCAGCGATGGGAGGCTTACAAACTCGACATCTGCAAATTTCCTCAGAGTTTCGACAAACGAATCAAAATGCTCCTTAACCTCAGCATTTGCCTGCATTTCCTCTATTACACCAACTCTGAATTTCTTGCTGACAGGAGAGTATGTAAACTCCCTTCCAGCGTTGGTGGAGTCCCTGTCATCTCTACCAGCTATAACTTCGAGAAGAAGTCCGAGATCGTCTATGCTGCCAGCCATTGGGCCTATCTGTTCAAGGCTGTTGGCGTAAGCTATCAGCCCGTATCTTGAAACGAGTCCGTAGGTTGGTTTTAGCCCGTAAACGCCTGTAAAGCTTGCGGGGCATCTTATACTTCCTCCCGTATCGGTACCAAGTGCCAGAACTGTCTCGTTCCCGGCTATTGCAGCAGCACTTCCTCCGCTGCTACCTCCGGCGACCCTCTTAGTATCGTGCGGATTTCTGACAACTCCAAAATAGGAGTTTTCTGTTGTTGTTCCCATTCCAAATTCGTCCATGTTCGTCTTGCCGATTATTATGGCGCCCTCTTTTTTCAGCCTCTCCACAACGTGGGCGTCGAAGGGAGGGGTGTAGTTTTCAAGCATTCTTGATGCGCATGTCGTTCTTACGCCTTCTGTGGATATGTTGTCCTTGATGGCGATCGGGATTCCGGCAAGCTTCCCTTCCTTTTTTCCGTTATCGAAGTTTTCAGCCAGCTTAAGGGCGTAATCTTCTGTTACCGTGATGTATGCATTCAGCTTGCTTTTCCTTATCCTGTCAATCAGTTCGGAAACGAGGTCGTATGCTTTTTCGTTTTCAAGCCTTTCCTTCCACTCTCCAACCGTTATCATTCCACAACCCTCGGACCTTTAAAGTATCCCTCTTCCTTATGCCTTGCATTCTTGAGTGCTTCATCTCTGTCAAGGCTCTTTCCTGGCACATCCTTTCTGAAAACATTTTTGAGGGGGATAACGTGATAGGTGGGTTCGACGTCAGGATCAATCTCATCGAGCTGGTCGAAAAACTCGAGAATCTTTCCGAACTCATTTTTGTAGTTTTCCACTTCATCATCTTTCAGTTCTATTTTTGCAAGATTGGAAACATACCTCACGGTTTCTTCGTCAATCATCCTTCAGTCCTAAAAGGGATGAATTAATAAATTTTCTTCAAATTCCGAAAAGCTGAGGGAATCGTATTACTGATCTCTCAGCCTGCCCCTGCACTCCACGCAAAGCCCATGGTGAAAGTGGCATTTCTTGCAAATTGCCCTTCCACACCTCCTGCATTTCTGCCGTGCTATCCTCGTTTTGCAGATCTCGCACCTCATTTTTTGAGATCAAACATAATCTGTTCCGCAACCTTTCTTCCACTCATCAGCATTCCACCAAATATCGGACCCATCCTGGGCAGACCGTGTACAGCAGCGACTGCCATTCCTGCAGCGTAAAGTCCCTCGGCAACCTTTCCTGTTTTCTCTACGACCAGCTTCTCACTCATTTCACTGTATGCCGATTTCTCGCCGTGGATGAATATCTCGAGTTCGGGCAATTTTCTTGCGGCAATGCTTATAATTTCCGCATCGTGACCTGTTGCATCGACAACAGCCTTGCTCTCTATCATCAGCGGATCAACATGAAGTCCGGAAATCTGAACAGCGCTCCACTGAACAAGAACACCCGAAATCCTCAGGGGGTCTGGTCTGAAAACGACGTCATCAACAGTAACTCCCAGAATGACCTTGGCTCCACTCTCAACTGCAGAATATGACAGTTTTGCCAGGAAATCTGACGAATCTACGGAGTAAAGTCCGCTTTCGACTTCCTTCAGCTTCATTCCGAATCCTTCTGCGATCTCTTTCGCTTCTTCCTCTATAACTATTTTGTGAAAGAGCATTCCTCCTCCGCCTATTCCTCCACCAAAACTGAGCCTTCTTTCGAAAACAACCACATCAAATCCAAATTCTCTGAGGTAATATGCAGCAGTCAGCCCGGCCGGACCTGCTCCGACAATAACAATATCGGTATCGCTAATTTCCTCCCAGTCTTTTGCAGCTTCCCTTACGATTACTCTGGTTATGTTCCTCTCACTGTATGACATAATTCAGGGTTTTTTCATCTGAAATATAAATGTAATGCCCTTATTGAAGACACAATGAAATACAGCCCGAAGACAGCGAGAATTGATGCTGAGATAATGCTCAGAATCCTGTTAATGTTCTTCATTCCGGAAATTCTGTTTGCAAAAATAGATACGCTGCCATACCATCCAAAATCGCATGCGAGGTGAGCGATTGCAAATGCGGCAATTCCTGCGGGGCCGAAGTTCATGGAAATCAGAATGAGGGTGAAGCCAATGGTGAGCCACCAGATTATGAAGTAAGGGTTCAGTGCGCTGACAGCAATCCCTGAGAGAATTCCCCTTATTCTGATTTCTGAGTTTTTTCCTTTAAGCTCTCTGAATGCGAGGTAGAGCATTAGAATCCCTCCAGACAGAGCAAGAATCTCTTTGAAAATGCCGATTTCGAAGGACTTTCCTGCCATGAAAAGCACTGCGATAATCGGGAGTTCGACAATCGCGTGACCTGCGGAGATTTCAACTCCGGCCAGTCTGTTCACCTTCCCTTCTGTGAGCGTCAATGCGAGCATTGGTCCCGGGGCGAGAACGCCACTCAGTGAGATGAAGACAGTTGTGAGGATGAATGTGATGAAGTCCATGAATCCGGGAAAACTTTTAAATTAAATAAGTATTTGGGTTACCCCATGCTGTCCAACGAAGTTCTGTGGTTCATTCTGCTGATGGTCAGCTTTGCTCTGATAACTCTGGTTTACAGGCTGTTTGGCAGGGCAGGGCTTTATGTATGGATAGGCATGGCGATAATTCTGGCGAACATTCAGGTAGCCAAGCTGATAGAATTCTTCGGACTGATGACCGCGATGGGTAACATCATCTATGGCTCCACCTTCCTTGCCACCGATATCCTGGCTGAGAAGTACGGCAAGAAATATGCAAGGAAAGGAGTGTTCATAGGCTTTTTCGTGCTGATCGCAACGACGATCATAATGCAGATAACTCTCGCATTCACTCCGGCACCTGAAGACGCTTTAGATCCAGCATTGCAGCAGATATTTGGATTCATGCCTGACGTTACCATTGCAAGCCTCACAGCATACCTGATTTCCCAGCTTCACGATGTCTGGGCTTTCCACTTCTGGAAGGAAAAGACCAAGGGCAGGTTCCTCTGGCTGAGAAACAACGCATCAACGCTCGTCTCACAGCTGATAGACAATGCGACGTTTACTCTGCTTTTCTTCGTGGTGTTCAACCCAGAACTGTTTGCAGAGCTTGGCTGGCAGGGCATCTGGGAGATCTTCATAACTTCATACATCATGAAGTTCGTTGTTGCGCTGATGGACACGCCGTTCATCTATCTGGCGACAAGGATAAAACCGGAAGAGGATTAGTTTTTTAAACCTGTTTTCCAAATTTATTTCATGAATCTGACGTTTCTTGTGTTCCTGATAGGTTTTGTCTATGGGTTTGTAAATCCCGGCAGGGAAAACAAGCTCAGGCTCCTGAGGAATTCACTTGCTGTTGGATTCGTTTTCGGAGTGTTGATAGCTCTGCTGTTCTTTGTGTTTACGCTTCCCGCTGGGTTGTTTGTGCCTTTCATACCCCTCCTTGGAGGGCTGGCGGGTATTGTGGCAGGAGTTTTTATTGCGCTTTACTTTGGACTGGTATTCATCATCGGCACTTTCATTGGAGATGTTCTCGAATCTCTTTTAAAACGCTAATTTTTTAAAGCAAATTTTTTGGCTTAAGGGTATGTTAAAAGATGTCATACTGGATGCACCAGGGAAGAAAGTGTTCCTTCTGGGGAATGAAGCCATTGCAAGAGGGGCAATTGAGGCCGGGATTGACGTTTTTTCTGCCTATCCTGGCACTCCCTCTTCCGAGATAACTGACACCCTGAACGCTGCCTGCAGTTATCTGAGGGACAGAATGGAATACAGGATGGAGTATGCGGTAAATGAGAAGGTAGCTTTCGAGGTTGCGATAGGGGCATCGCTCGCTGGTAAAAGGGGTATGACCGCGATGAAGCATGTCGGATTGAATGTTGCTGCTGATCCTCTTTTCAGCTTCGCTTATGTTGGAGCGAGGGGTGGCTTCGTATGTGTTTCTGCGGATGATCCCTCAATGCACTCCAGTCAGAATGAGCAGGACAACAGGTGGTACGGGATAGCCGCGAAGGTGCCGGTGGTTGAGCCTTCCAGCGTGAACGAGGCAAAGGAGATCACAAAGGATGCGTTTGAGCTTTCAGAGAAATTCTCGTTGCCGTTCATATTGAGGAGCTACACGAGACTGAGTCATTCAAGTGGTGTCGTCGAACTTGGCGAAATTCCGTACAAAAAAATCGAGAAGGTTGAATGGGAGAGACATCCAGAGACTGATGTTGTTTTGCCAGCTCACGCAAGAAGACTCAAGCCCAAGCTTCAGGAGAAAATGAAAAAGCTTGAAGATTACTTTAATGGCTGGAAATATAACTGGGTTGATGAAGGGGACGGCAAAAAGGGTCTGATTGCCTGCGGAATGAGCTACAATTATGCGAAAGAAGCAATGGAATATCTTGGTTTGGAGTATCCCGTTCTTAAGCTCTCCTCGATGAACCCTCTTCCGAGGAAACTCATCACTGACTTCCTTGCGAACCTCGATGAGGTGCTGGTGGTTGAGGAGGTTGACCCGGTCGTTGAGATGCAGGTAAGGGTGATGGCTGCAGAGTTTGGTGTCAGGGTTCACGGGAAGATGGATGGCTATCTGCCTGAAAACTACGAATACAACGTTTCAGTTGTTCAGGAAGGGATTGCAAGACTTGCAGGAAAGGATTTTGATTATTCCCGTTATCTGTCCGCTGCAACTGAGCTTGTTAAGATCGCCCCGCCAAGACCTCCGGTTTTGTGTCCGGGTTGCCCCCATACTGCAGTCTTCTACGCAATACGGAAGGTTGTGAACGAAACTGGCAGGGCTGCCCTTCCGAGTGATATCGGCTGTTATACTCTCGGTATAAACAAGCCTCTTGAGGGTGTGGACATCACAATCTGTATGGGAGCAAGCGCTGGATCATCCAACGGATTGAGTTATGTGCTTTCTAACCCGATAATCGCAACCATAGGCGATTCCACCTTCTTCCACACTGGCATTCCACCCCTGATAAATGCTGTGTACAACGGAAATAAATTCGTGCTTGTTGTTCTTGACAACTCGACGACAGGGATGACTGGCCACCAGCCCCATCCGGGGGTTGATGTTAAGGGTTGTGGTGAGAAAGCAGATTCCATCAGGATTGAGGACGTTTGCAGAGCTTTGGGAGTTAAGTTTGTTGAGGTGGTGCATTCATATAACCTGAGGGCAGTTGAAGATTCCCTGAAACGGGCGCTGAATCATGACGGTGTTGCAGTTATTGTTGCAAAACAGCCGTGCGCAATTTTATGGACGAGAGAGAGGAAAAGAAAGGGAATCAAAATAAGATCGTTTGAGATAACCGATGATTGCAGGGAATGCATGAAATGCGTTAATGAATTCACCTGCCCGGCAATATACATCCAGGAAGGAAAGCCGGAAATTGATCCTGCACTGTGTGTGGGTTGTGGAGTCTGTGCGTCGGTCTGTCCGTACAGGGCGGTAAGGGCAGCGAGGTGAGATGATGAGGGTAAACATTCTCATAGTCGGGGTTGGCGGTCAGGGCGTTCTGACGACATCCGGTATTCTGGCAAGAGCTGCGATGGAAGAAGGATTGAATGTAGTTTCTGCAGAGACGCATGGAATGGCTCAGAGAGGAGGGAGTGTGGAGGTACATCTCAGGATAGGGGATGTGAAGGCACCCCTGATACCTTACGGCGGGGCAGATTACATAGCTGCGCTTGAGCCGGTTGAAATACTGAGGTACGGGCATTACATGGGTGAAAATACTGTTGCCGTTGTCAACACCCGACCAATCTCTCCACCGAGCGTCTCCACTGGCGTTGCGAGATATCCTGAGCTTGAAGAGATAACTGAGAGAGTCAGACTCTATCTCGGTGAGCTGCATACAGTAAACGCATCCGAAATTGCTGAAAGGCTTGCGGGAACCATTCAGGCAACGAATGTTGTTATGGCCGGAATTCTAATCGGACTGGGTATGCCTGTGAAACTAAATTCGGTTGAAAAAGCACTGGGAGAGGTGCTGCCAGAAAAAATGGTTGAGGCAAATATCAAAGCTTTGAGGGAAGGGTTTCAGCTTGGTGAAAAACTCAGGAAATGAATTTTTCCTTCAGTTTTTCCACCTTGTCATAGATTTTTTCCTCGTCCACGGTCAGTATCACCCTGTCCTCCATAACGATTTCGCCGTCGACGATCAGGTGCTGGACCTCCTCGCCGCTCGCAGAGTAAACCAGGCCGTAGGTGGGACTGTACAGCGGATACAGGTGCTGGGACTTCGAAAGGATGGCGATGTCGGCAAGGTACCCCTCTTCAAGCCTTCCTCCCAAAATTCCATAGGCCCGGTAACCGTTTTCGGTGGCCATTTTGAGAACGTCCTCTGCCCTGACCGCATCTGCCCTCATGTACTTTATTTTCTGGGAGAGGGATGCGAACTTCATCTCCTGAAAGAAGTTGTAGGAGTTGTTGCTCGCTGCCCCATCCGTGCCGAGGGCAACGGTGATACCCATTTTGAGCATGTCCCTCACCCTCGCAATTCCCGAGGATAACTTCATGTTGCTTACCGGGCTGTGAACCACACTCACACCCCTATTTTTCAGAATCTCAAGCTCCTCATCATCGAGCCACACTCCGTGGGCTATGACCACGTTACTGTCCAGAAATCCAATTTCGTCGAGCAATCTGACCGGAGTAGTCCCGTACTGCTTCTTTATCTCCTCAACCTCCCACTGTGTCTCTGAAACGTGTATGTGTATCATGGTTTCCAGCGTGTCTGCCCTTTCCTTCACCGTTTTCAGAAATTCGGGCGTGCATGTGTAGGGTGCGTGGGGACCGTAAATCGCCTTGATCCTGCCATCGAACGCTCCGTCCCAGTCTGATATGAACCTCTCACCAATGTCGAGTTCTCTTTTCGCCTTCTCCTCATCTCCCCTGTCTGCCATTCCGTAACAAAGCACCGCCCTGACGCCCGCCTCTCCAGCCGCTTTTGCAACCTCGTCCATGTGGATGTAGAGGTCGCTGAATCCAGCTATTCCGCTTTTTATCATCTCAACTATCGCAAGCATCGTACCCCAGTAGATGTCTTCTGGAGTGAGAAGCCGCTCAAGCCTCCAGACATTTTTCAGCCAGACGTTAAGCTCCATGTCCTCTGCTATTCCCCTCAGCAGGGTCATGGCCGCATGAGTGTGGGCGTTGAAAAATGCAGGAATGATTATGTTCTCTCTCGCATCAAATTCAATTTCTCCTTTCAGCACTTCCTTAGCTATTCTCGCTATTTTATTCTCTTCTATCCCTATTGAGGCTCTGGTGAATTCCCCATTGATGAAGCAGAGTCCGTTGTTTATCGCGATAGAGTACATGCACATTTCTGGCACTCGAGGATACATTAATTTTTGGAATTGTAAAAGCTCAGTGAATGCTCGCATTTGCAGCAGATTTCAGAAACAAGAAAGGTTAATTAACTTTGTAAAACCTCCTCAATTCATGAGAAAAACCAAGTATATCCTGGCAGCGATCCTTGTCCTCTTTGCTCTCGCCGTATCAGTTGTTCCAGGATGCGTTCAGAAGGATGATAGAGTTCTTAAAAGGGTCTCTGTGGATGAGGCTTACAGATTGATTCAGGAGAACAGAGACAATCCTGAATTCATAATTATAGATGTTCGAACCCCGCAGGAGTATTCTCAGATGCACATAGATGGGGCGATCAACATCGATTTTTACTCTCCCAAGTTCAGGGACGAACTCAACGGACTTGATAAATCAAAAACATATCTGATTTACTGCAGAACCGGGCACAGATCAGGTGAGGCGCTGAAAATAATGGATGAGCTGGGTTTTGAGCACGTCTACGAAATGGAGGGCGGGATTATGCAGTGGATGGCCAAGGGATATCCTGTGATAAAATAAAAAATTGAGTTGTTTCTTACCTTATTTTGTGTAAAACTCTCTGTATTTTTCTCTGAGAGTCCTTTTACTCGCTTTACCCACACTGGTTTTCGGTATTTCATCCACAAACAGTATCTCGTCTGGCAGCTGCCATTTTGCAAACCTCTGGCTTAAATGCTCCAGCAGCTCTTCCCTGCTGACCTTTCCCCTGTATTCCTCTTTCAGGACGACAAATGCAAGCGGCCTTTCCTCCCATCTTGGATGCGGTATGCCCACAACACACGCCTCAAAAACGGCTGGATGGGCAACAAGGAAGTTTTCGAGGTCCACACTGCTTATCCACTCTCCACCGCTTTTGATCAGGTCCTTAAATCTGTCCACTATCTTTATGTATCCATATTCATCTATCGTGGCGGCATCTCCGCTCTTCCACCACTTCAGAAAGCCATCCTCTGCGAACGAATCGAACGTTCTCGGGTCTTTGTAGTACTCGCCCGTTATCCAGTGTCCCCTGATGTACAGCTCCCCTATGCTTTTTCCATCCCACGGGAGGAAGTTTCCGTTTTCGTCTGCTATGGCCACCTCGACACCGAAAACGGGGATACCCTGTTTCCTCTTCATGTCCCAGAGTTCGTCCTCGCTCATCTCTTCCAGACCAGGCTTTATGAAATTGTAGCATACGAGAGGTGATGTCTCCGTTGCACCGTATGCGTGAATGACTTCTATTCCGTATTTGAGCAGACCCTTCATCATGGCCAGTGGCGGCTCTGTTGCGCCGCTCCAGGCTCTCAGGTTGAATCTGGGAGGGTCCTCGAGGCTGTCCAGGTATTTCAGCATTGGCAGAAAGATGGCGGGTGCTCCGGCCGTGACCGTTACCCCTTCATTCTGCATGAGTTCCAGAACCGGGCCGAGAGCGTCCACCGCATATCTCCCCGGGAAAACGAGCTTTGCTCCCGCTATTGTGGCAGGATAGAACAGCCCCCACCCGTTTGCATGGAACATGGGCACGAGCTGCATGTAAACGTCATCCGGTCTCAGACCGAGAGCGTGTATTTCTGCGAGGGAGTGCAGAATCATTGCTCTGTTGGAATAATAAACTCCCTTCGGATTTCCAGTCGTTCCGGATGTGTAGCAGGCTGTCGCTGCAGAATGCTCATCCACAACCGGAAACTCATAATTTTCGTCTCCATTTTTCACAAGCTCCTCATAGCTGTAAACGTTCTCGAGTTTCGTCTCAGGCAGATCACCGTCAGCCATTATGATGTACTTCTCGGCTTTGATGTGGGGAGCTATGCCCTCGGCAAGCTTGATCAGGGTTTCATCCACGAAAATTACCTTTGCTCCGCTGTGGTTTGCAACATAAACTATCTCTTTTGGATGGAGCCTGAGGTTCATCTCCAGCAAAACAGCCCCCATTCCGGGAATTGCAAAGAACAGCTCGTAGAATCTGTGGGTGTTCCAGCTCAGCACACCCACTCTATCTCCCGGATTTATTCCAAGTTTTTCGAGAGAATCTGCAAGCTTTCTGACCCTTCTGTAAGCCTCACCGTAGCTGTATCTGAACACTTCTCCGTTGTGGAGCCTTGACGCTATCTCTCGGTCTCCAAAATACTTTGCCGCATGCTTCAGCACGTTTATCACGTTCAGCTGGTATTCTTCCATTGTTGTTGCGGGAAATCCCTTAACGAATCTCATCTGCGCACCTCCATTTTTAACAATTAATCTTGAAAAATAGGTGGGATAAATATGTTACCATTCTGGTTCGCCATTTTCATTACAGCTTTCCTGCCAGGGATCTCGATATTATCAGCCTCTGGATTTCGCTCGTCCCCTCATAAATCGTCCCAACCCTCGCGTCTCTGTAATAGCGTTCCACATCATACTCCTTGCTGAAACCGTATCCTCCAAAGATCTGCACAGCCTCGTAGGTGACCTTTATCGCAACCTCACTTGCAAATAACTTCGCTGCAGAGCTTAAAGCCGGATCAGCCTTGCCGTTATCAACAAGCCATGCCGCTTTGAAGACGAGAAGCTTTGCAGCCTCTATGTCCTTGTACATATCCGCAAGCTTGAATGCTATTGCCTGATGCTCTATCAGGGGTTTTCCAAAGCTCTTCCTTTCCTTCGCATACTGCAATGCTCTTTCGTATGCTCCGATTGCCATTCCGAGGTGTATTGCTCCGACCATTATCCTGCTTTCGTTAAAGAACCTCATAAGCTGGTAGAATCCGTAGTTTTCCATGCCAACCAGATTTTTTTCAGGTATGAATACGTTTTTCAGGCTTATTTCAGCAGTATCGTGGCAGCTAAGTCCCATCTTTTTTATGGGTCTCGTCTCGTATCCTTCCGCTGAAGTTTCGACAACAAATGCCGATATTCCTCTGTAACCCTCTCCAGAGGTTCTTGCAAGCAGGATTATCCAGTCAGAGATGCTTCCGTTTGTTATGAACACCTTGTTACCGTTTATTGTCCATCCACCCTCTGTTCTCTCCGCCCTTGTTTTAATCTTGGCCGCATCACTTCCAGCATCAGGTTCAGTTATGGCTATCCCTGACGTGCTCTTCCCTTTCGGGACCTTCGTGAGATAGTTCTCCTTCTGTTCCTCACTCCCGAAATACTTGAGCATCGGACATCCAAGGGTTGATGAGGCTATGGCACTGCCCGCATTGCTGTCAGCTCTTGCAAGCTCTATGCAGATGATCACGTTTGAGGTGTAGTCAAGCCCCTGTCCGCCGTACTCCTCTGGCAGGTCAATACCGATGAACCCGAGTTTTGCAGCTTTCCTGAAAAGATGGAATGGGTATTTGCCTTTCTCGTCCAGTTCTCTTCCGTAGGGCATAATTTCCTTTTCAGCAAACTCTCTCACCGCCTGCTGAATCATTCTGTGGTCTTCGCTCAATTCAAAGTTCATCACTTCCCCCTCCATACGGGTTTCCTCTTCTCTGCGAAAGATTTCATCCCTTCTTTGAAGTCTTCTGTTGCTGAGAGTACTATCAGCTCTCTGACAGCGCTCTCGAGTGAATTCCTGCAGATCTGGAAAACAGCGTTCTTTATTTTCTTTACAGCCTTGAGCGACAGCGGTGCAACCTCGGAGATACTCTCTGCCAGCTCGATTCCTGCAATCTCAAGCTGGTCGTCATCAACAACAATGTCCACCAGACCGAGCCTGAAAGCCTCCTCAGCATCAAATTCTTCACCGGTGATGCAGTACCTGGTAATTCCCCTGTTCATGAAGAACCCCACTGAGGATGCTATTGGGGGGAAGGCACCTATGAGGCCTTCAGGAAGGGCAAACCTTGCTTTCCTGCCGGAGATAACGACGTCCATGAGGAGGTTCAGCTCCATCCCCCCTCCAAAGGCGAGACCGTTGACAAGAGATATCACCGGCTTCTCGTATTCCACGAGGGTGTAAATGAGCGGTCCAGCAACTTTTTCAAAAAACTCCTGGCCATCGACGATGCCCTCCCAGGATTTCATCACTGCAATATCGTCTCCAGCTGAGAAAGCTCTCCCCTCTCCGGTGATCAGGACGGCTTTAACTTCTCTGTCTCTCTCAGCGTGAATCAGGGCGTCCCTGATTCCGGTCCACATTTCCTCATTCAGAGCGTTGAGCTTCTCAACCCTCTTCATTCTGATGATTGCGTACGTGTCTCTCTTCTCGTATTCAACAGGGCCGAAAGTCTTTCTCTCATGGCTCCACCTGAAGAACCCTTCTCCCGATTTCTTTCCTGTTTTGTTCTCTGCAATCATCTCCTCGAGCAGCGGATCCGGGGTAATTGAAAACTTCTTCAGAACCTCGGCAACTCTGTCTATCCCGTATATGTCTGCTATTTCGAGTATCCCCTTTCTGTACCCCATTCCAAGCTTCATGGCCTTCTCGACATCTTCTTTACTCGCAACCCCGTTTCTTATAATCCAGCAGGCCTCGTTTACTGCTGGAGCTATAATCATGAGAGGATTCACGTCGTATGCCCTGCTCTTTGGTATCTCAGCCCTTCCATAGAACCCTGAATATTTGTAGAATCCCTCTCCGGTTTTCATTCCGAGTCTGTTCTCCGAGACCATTTTTTCGAGAATACCAGGAATCGTGGTGTCAAATCCTCTGTTTGAAAGCTCTCTCAAAACGTTGTAAAGCACGTCCACACCGCTGAAATCAATCACCTCAAATATGCCCATCGGCATGCCTAGCCTGTATTTGACACACGCATCTATCTGTTCGGCAGTATATCCGGACTCAAGGAGCCTTACGGCCTGAGTGAACACTCTTGCGTTTATTCTGTTAACCAGGAACCCGGGGACATCTTTCACAACAACAAAGTCCATTCCTATAGATTTGGAGAATTTTCTGGCGAATTCAACGGTTTCATCGGAGCTTTCATCACCCCTTACTATTTCAATCAACCTTATGAGCGTTGGTGGGTTGAAGAAGTGAAGGCCAATAACCCTATCGGGCCTTTTCGTTGCTGAGGCTATCTCTCCGATCGGGATTGTGGACGTGTTTGTTGCAAGAATTACCTCATCCCTGCAGTTTTCATCGAGGGTGCTGAATATCTTCTTCTTTATGTCTGTCCTCTCAACAACCGCCTCTATGGCCAGGTCTGCTTCTTTTGCAGATTCTGCAAGATTGGTAGAGGTCTGTATCCTGCTCATAACATCATTTGCATTGATTTTTGCCTTCTTTTCCAGTTTCTTCAGGCTCCATTCTATTTTTTCAGTTGCCTTCTGAAGTGCTTTCTCGCTCACATCTACAAGAATGACCCTGTAGCCTGAAATCGCACACACCTCTGCTATTCCGTGCCCCATCGTCCCCGCTCCAACCACAAGAACGGTTTTAACACCATCTATCATGATGTAATGTTTGCCTGCAGAACTATTTAATCGTTTCGGGTATCATGCAAAAATATAAAATATTAGTTCTGATAAACTGAATTATAATGGAGAATGAAATCTGCAAATCGGAAATTGAGGATCCTATCAACAGAAGAATTCTTGAAGGTTTGCTGAGGAACCAGACGCTGGATGAAATCGCTGAAGAGCTTAATGTGGCTGTGAGAACAGTTCAGAACAGGATCAAACAGCTTGAAAAGAGGGGCTGCATAGTCGAGAAGAAAAAGGGCGTGTGGGAGGTGAATTACAGAAAGATTGGGCTTGACACAATTGCTGTGGTTCTTCTCTCTGTTAAAAATTCAAGGGAGGACCTGGTCAAGCTGATTGAGCATCTGAAGCGCCTGGATTATGTGGAGAATGTGTTCGAGATCATTGGCGGAGAGTTCGACCTGTGTGTGATCGTCAGATTCAGGGGACTTGAGGAAGCGATGAAAGAAAACGATCTGTTTATAAGGTGGATGAACAGAAATGGAATTCTCGTTGATGACTTTAAAGCATACATCAGCGGTAAAACTCACAAGGATCACAGGAGAAGTATTATCTGAGGAGGTGATTGTGTGAAATACATTCCTGAGCACGAAGCAAAGGAAATTCTGGAAAATTATGGTATTAAAAGCTCGAAAACGGTTTTTTGTGTGAGTGAGGATGAGGCGGTCAGGGCAGCAAGGCAAATTGGATTTCCCGTCGTGATGAAGGTCGCCTCCAGAAAAATCGTTCACAAAAGCGATGCTGGAGGGGTCATTCTTGGAATTGATAGCGAGGAGGCAGTGAGGGAGGCGTTCAGAAAGCTTATGTCCATTGACGGAGCGGAGGGAGTAACAGTCCAGGAGACTCTGAGTGGGATCGAGTTTATTGTTGGTGGCGGGGAGAATGAGCATTTTGGAAGTTATGTGATGTTCGGACTTGGAGGGATTTTTGCAGAGGTTTTGAGGGATGTCTCCTACCGGCTTGCACCACTGAGCAGAAAAGATGCGGAGGAGATGATCAGGGAGATAAGAGGATACAGGGTGCTTGAGGGATACAGGGGTTTCAGGGCGGATGTGGACTCAATTGCCGAGCTTCTTGTGAACGTGAGCAGACTCGTGGAGGATGAAGAAATCCTTGAGCTTGACCTGAATCCGGTCTTTGCCAGTGAAAGTGGTTGTTATGTGGCAGATGCGAGAATGGTCGTCGGGAAGAGGGGAGACTTTTCATACTCTCTTGAGGACATAGGCTTCCTTTTCAATCCGGAAAGCGTAGCAGTTATCGGCGCATCGAGGCACGTGGGAAAGCCGGGATACAACATTTTGTGGAACATGAAACAGCACGGATTCCGCGGAAAGATCTATCCCGTGAACCCAAACGCAAAGGAGATTCTTGGCTTTAAGTGCTACCCCTCGGTGCTTGATATCCCCGATAATGTGGATGTTGCCATAATCGGTGTTCCCGCGAGAATAGTTCCCAGGATAATGCGGGAATGCGCTGAAAAGGGAATTAAGGGTGTGGTGATCGTAAGCTCGGGATTCAGCGAGGAGAGTGAGGAGGGAAGGGAGCTTGAGAGAGAAGTCCTCGAGATTGCGAGAAGTGCCGGAATAAGAATCTTCGGTCCAAACACAACCGGAGTCCTCAACACGGACAACGGGTTCATAACGACGTTTGCTCTTCTTCCCGTGGTCAGAGCTGGAAGGATTGGAGTTATTGCCCAGACAGGACTTTTCCTCGGGGTAATGATGGAAATGGTCGTCTCCAACCATCCCAGCATAGGCTTCAGCAAGGTCATCGGCATGGGGAACAAGGCAGACGTTGAGGACTACGAGGTTCTGAATTACCTTCTCTCCGATGAGAAAACGGACGTTGTCGGAATGTACATAGAGGGTTTGAGGAACGGAAGGGCTTTTTTTGATGTTGCAAGGAATGCAGACAAGCCGGTGGTGGTTTTCAAGAGCGGAAGGACTGAGTACGGGAAAAAAGCCGCTCTCAGCCATACAGCATCCATGACAGGAGATGATGATATCTTCAATGCCGCTGTAAAGCAGGCAAATATGGTTAGAGTATACAGCTTCGACGAACTATTCAACGTTTCTAAAGCACTGTCCCTGCAGCCCCTGCCGAAGGGTAAAAACGTGGCTGTCGTACATTACACCGGCTCTGGATGCGTCCAGGCTGCTGATACCGTGTATCTGAACAACCTGAATCTCGCAAAGCTTGGGGAGAAGACTGTCAGAAAGATAAGGCGGGTAACCCCTGAGTGGCATCAGGTGAACAACCCTGTCGACATCTGGCCCATGGTCGAGTACCATGGCTCTCACAACGCATACAATACTGTGATTGAGGCTCTGATGACTGATCAGAATGTCGACTCGCTGATCGTTGCAATATTTGCCAGCGGGTTTGGCGGTCTTGGAGAGAACTACAGGCCCGACTTCAAGTGGATAAAGTCCTACGGGAAGCCGGTTTACTTTGTTATCGAAGGCAGAAGAGACATAGTGTTTGAGCTGAAAAACGAATACGAGATCAACGGAATTCCCGTGTATCCAAACGCCATCACTGCTGTAGAAGTTCTCGGGAAGGTTACACAGTATGCTCTTAGGAGATCATCCCTCCAGTGATTTCTTCATTTCTTTGACATTTTTTATTAATTCAGAGATGGCTTTTGCCAGGTCTCCGTTAAACAGAATCCTGACTGAGCTTTCTTTACTTGTCACTGCAAATTCAACAAGCTCATCGCCCGCTTCACCCCTCACCGAGCTGATCTCAAGCCTGTCCATCTCGCTGCACCACGTAAAGTAGGTTTCAGGGCTGCTGGACTTCAGTTCTATTGATATGAATGGTATGTTCCAGTCATCTCCCCTTTCAAGCTCTTTTGCATAGCTGTGCAGCCTCTCCCTGACTATCAGACATTTCACAGCTTTTCAAGGAATGGGTTTTAAAAAAGGCTTACTGGGTTTTGTGACGGTTTTCATTCCAGGGGTGAGAAAACTTTTATTCTGGACAATTCAACACCTCCAGATGCTGCACTACGTCCTGCTTTTTGCGGGTGTCCTTGCAGTCTCAACAGCCTCCATATTTGCAGTCCTCGCAAATGCTCCCGGAATAGCTGCGAGTTTCTGGAGGTTTCTGATCTCGGGAATTGTGATGGGAACATATTACAGAACGTTTGGCTTCAGAAAAGATGTGCTCAGGTATTCTGCCATTGCCGGGCTTGCTCTTGCTCTCCACATGGTTTCATGGATAGAATCGCTTTTTCGTGCATCTGTTGCTCTCAGCACAGCTATCGTGTGCACACACTCCATATTTTCAGGGATTTTTGCATCGTTTGCGGGAGAGAAGTTCAGATTGCGTGAAGTTGCCGGCATTTTTGTGGCACTGGTGGGAATCTTCCTTCTCAGCGGGGCGGACACGTATGCAGAACCTGCTGGCATAGTTCTTGCCTTCATTGGAGCAATATCCGGCGGACTGTATTTTTCCCTTGCACGATTCTCTCAGTCCGTCAGCTTCCACGATTATGTCGTCTCCACGTACATCATGGCGGCCGTCTTCTCAGGCCTGGCGGCCTTTATTTTAGGAGTAAGTCTAACTGATTATTCGACAGAAACGTTTTCCTATTTTGTTCTCCTGGCGATAATCCCCATGAGTTTCGGACACACGATTCTGAACTACCTCATAAGACGGATGAAGGTTGTCGTTGTAACGGGGAGCGTGCTGGGAGAAGTGGCGGGATCGGCACTGCTGGCGGCTGTTTTTCTTGGCCAGGTGCTAACACCTCTGGCCTATCTGTATCTGCTGATAATACTGGTGGGAATTTACCTCACAATGGGGTAGAAGTTAAAAAATTACATTTCCGGTCCTTTTTATCTGTTCCTGGTTTCTGAGCCATTCGCTTCTCCACTTCATGAAACACTGCTTGCTGCAGAAATTTCTGGGCTTGTTCACGCAGCAGGTTTTGAATGACAGCGGTTTTCCTGTTATCAGTTTCCCGCAGTTATCGCACCGCAATGCCTTTGAGCCCTCAATTTCCATTGGCATGATTGATCTTTTAACAGAGTTTAATTTAAATATCTTTCCAGACCATTTTTCAGGATCAGGGACTCGATTACCTGCATGTGGTAGCCCTTATCGGGATTTTCGAACTGAATCCATATCACCATGTCTTCGTAGCTGAAGAAGTAATGGGTTTCACTACCCTTGTACGTTCTGTATGCCTTTATATCTCCGATTTTAACTATTTCTGGTTCTGAAAAGTACAGGTGGACCTTCTCGGCCATTTTTTCTGTCAGATTTCTGGCTTCTTCTTTGCTGTTAGTCCATGCCACCCAGACCCTTATCTGTCCCTTGCCTTCGAGATCAAGAATTGCAGCGTTTACAATGCTGAAATTGCCGAGATGGATTGATTTTGTCATTCTGATTGCGTCCTCGCCTTTCACGATGTTGACAACCCTGAAATCATTCTGGCTTTGAAGCCCCAAGTACCCATGGGCTGCGATAAAAATGCCGATTATTATAAGCAGCACTCCCAACAGGTATGTTCTGCGCAGTTCGACCATGCGAGGGGTTTGCTTGAATGGCTTAAAAATTCTCCCATGGATTCTGGAATTCAAACTTGACTTTCAGGCATTTTTCTGTTCAGTTTACGGGCTCAATTCTGGATGGCGATGCGAAAGATTTACAAGGTGCGGCGCATAGTATCGGTATGGTTAGCTGGGTCATTGAGGCCGTTGCTCTAGCCGTGACTTTCACAGTAAACCTCCCGTTCGGTTACTGGAGAAGGGTCACGAGAAAGCTCTCTAAGGAGTGGTTTCTGGCTGTCCATTCTCCCGTGCCACTTGTTTTCCTGACAAGACTCTTCGCAGGCGTATCGCTCACCCACGTACCACTTTTTGTTGCGTCCTTTTTCCTCGGGCAGTTTACTGGAGGAAGGCTGAGAGGCGTGCTTGAGCAGAAATACGAAAGGCTGAGCAGGTGTCTGGTGGTCGATCTGGGCAGGATAATGAGGGGTACTTTTTGACTTTTCACCATCTACTAACATCGATGCCGTCCTGTCTATTCTGGCCAAAACTTAATATATCATTAAAAATAATAACCGATTGAATGTATGTCCTGACAATAGATATGCTGCAGTACGACTGTCCGTTCGTAAACACGTCCGATGACCTGGACGTTTTTTACTTCGGGACCTACTGGGATTTTTCACCCTCATCCTTCATCATTCGTGGATACATAATTTCAAAAGATTCTGATGAGCTTCAAAATGCCATTCAGGCACTTCAGACTCAGCCAAAGTTTCACAGACTCGATTTTCTCTCGAAGGAAAGAAACAAAGCCTCTGTGAGAGTTGAAATAGATTACACCGATGCAATGAAGGCCATAAGAAAAAACCGGGGGTACATAGTTGGACCGTTCCACGTAAGAAATGGTAGTGAACTCTGGCAGGTTGGCTTTGACACAAAGGATGATGTTGAAAACGCTTTGAGAGACCTCGAGGAGAACAATCAGTTTGTTATCCGGAATCAGAATCGGATAACTGTTGAGGACTTTTCGAGGATCATAAGCTATTCGTCGGTTCTGGCGGACCTCATGAGGGCGATCGATGAACTGACTCTGACGGAGAAGTCAATCCTCAAAGCTGCAATTCGCCACGGGTTTTACGAAGACCCCCGAAAAATCAACATAACGAAACTTGCCAGGGAATTCGGAATATCCAAGGCAGGAATCTCCAAGAACATAAGGCGGGCCGAAAAGAAGGTTCTATCTCACATAGAAAGGATTATCTCCATCAGGCATGAGTGAAGCGATTTAGCCGGTTTTGTGAACTGTATGGCCAGTTTGCCGGGATTTCAAAGCCCGGTATTCTGTGAACATGTTAACTTCACATTTTAAATCATGTCAATTTTAACTGAACCCTGGAGGTGGTAGAAATCGCTTTGAGGGGTAGGCTTATGGTTTTTAATGGAGCAGTGATGCTGCTGATTCTGGTAGCTGCGTTTGCAAACTCATGGCAGCTCCTTGGATATCTCGTCGGATTGAGTCTGTCACTGTGGCTTGTGATAGGTGCGATGAGGGAGAATGAATTCGGGCCAGCACTGCCACTTGGAATAACGCTGTTCATCTTCTGGGGAATTTGCATTACCCTGATATTCAAATACTGGGCCGAATTCAGAGGTAAGTTTCCGGAGTTCACCATTGCAGGGATGCATCCCGGGTTCTTCGTGCTGTTCCCGCTGATGTGGTTGCTGCTGTTCATTCCGGGAACGCTCAGCTATGCTCTGCTGTTTGACAGGTGGATTCTCAGTGAGGAAACCTGGAACGAGTTTAAGATGAAGGTTAAAGGTTCAGGAGGCGAGGGAAATGAGTGATCCGGTTACAGTTGCCGTTGTTATTGGTTACTTTGTGCTGACATTCGCTATAGGGGTTTATGCTGTTAAGCGGGTGAAGACAGCGGAACACTACTTCGGTGCGAGCAAACTGTTCGGAGCTTTCGTAACGTCCATAGCTGCCTTCGCGTCCATAATGAGTGGTTTTGGTTTCGTTGGCGGGCCGGGGCTTGTTTACGCTCTTGGAGCCACATCTCTCTGGATAACTCTCGCCGCCCCGGTGAGCTTTGGACTCGGGTGGTTCATTATAGGCAAGAGAGTGAGGCTGATAGCTGAAACTCGAACGATTGCAACACTGCCCGACCTTGCAGCGGCAAGGTTCAAGAGCGATGCGGTCAGGGGTTTGCTGGCAATCGGTCTGGTTCTCGGAGTTATAGCATACCTCGGGACACAGGTCATGGCAGGAGGTTATGTTGTTTCCGGCCTCCTTGGCGTTAACCTCGAAACGGCCATCATAATCATCTTCGGAATAACCATGGTCTACACGGCAGTGGCGGGGATGGCAGCCAGCATTCTCACAGACTTCTTCCAGGGATTGATAATGGTCGTTGCGGCCATCGGTGTGCTGATATTTGCCCTGACGATGACCGGCGGGACTGAAGGTCTTTTCACGACGATCGGTCAGAAGGATCCCACCCTGATCGACCCCCTCGGAAGGGGAACCTGGGTCCTCGTTTTGATGTGGTTCTTTGTCTTTGCACTCGGCGGACTTGGCCAGCCGCATCTTGCAACCAAGTTTTATGCCCTGAAAAGTCACAGGGACCTGAAATGGGGGGCGCTGATCAGCGGTGGCAGCTACATGCTCTCCAGCCTTCTCTGGATATTTGTCGGCTATGCTGCTCTCTGGCTTGTGATCGGCGGACAAATTCCGGCTCTTCAGAAACCGGATCAGGCTGCCATAGCATTTCTCGGACAGCTACCAACGTGGATGAGTGCGCTGGTTTACGCCGGTCTTCTTGCAGCGATAATGTCCACGGCAAGCGGCTTCATTGCAATCGGCACGGCAGCAATCGTCCGAGACCTTCCCATGGCTTTTGGAAAGGAGCTTGATATTTCAAAGCAGATGTGGTGGGGAAGGGTTGTAACCGTGCTTCTCTCGGTATTTGCGGTTGTCCTGGGGTATTACGGAAAGTACCTGGTGGCCATACTTGGCGCTTTAGGCTGGGGATACTTCGCCTCTGCAACACTGCCACTTCTGGCAGTTGGCCTGAACTGGAAGAGGGCAACGAGAGAAGGAGCGATAGCGAGTCTTTCGGTGGCGCTTCTGCTGAACATAGGCTTCCTGTTCTACGAGAAGGTCCTCGGAATGAAGCTTCCGTATGCCATGCCAAGCTACGGTGTGAGCATAATTGTGGCACTGCTGGTCATGATTGCTGTGTCTCTCTTCACGAAGGGTGCTGCTGAGGATGACCTCGATCCGGACATCAGGGCCGCAATTGAGGCCTAATTTCTATTTTTTTTCAGGATGGCTGAGCGACCACGCATCCCGGCAAATCTATCTGATGCTGTTACAAGCAGGAACGGAATCATGATGCCGAGAACCACGCCCATCAAATGGCCCAGAATATTCACGACCTTTCCATTTGATGCCAAATTTTCGGGGAACATGGAGCTGAGGAAGAAGAGATAAACCATTGCCAGTCCGAATCCTGCTGCAATTCTCTTTTTCCCCTCTCTGTTTCCAGCATGCCTGGCTGCAATCACGTAAAATGGCAGCATGGCAATGAGCAACAGTCCCGCGGAGAATGCGTTCAGCAGCCCCAGGTATGTTGAGACAAAGTAATACAGTGTGACCAGCATGAGGAACAGGTAAGAATAGGGGATATCAGTCTTATCGATGGAAATCAACAGAGCGCCACCGTATCCGAACATACCAATCACAGCCCCAGCAACATCAGAAAACCCGTAAATGCTTCCACTACCGCCATAACTCTTTACAGCCCACAGAGAATAGACTGAAGAGATGACGGGAACCAGCACGAGAATCAGGGGCAGCGAGAATCTGAAAACCCTTCCGTAACCGAGGTGGCTGTAGAGCAGCAGTGAGGTGAACCCAAATGCCAAATAGTGGGCAAGATTTCCGGCGAGATGTTCCCACTCGTAGTGAACGAAATTCGTGGTGTAAATTGATAAAATGGAGTAATTCTCCGTGTTTAGTGTCAGTACGACTTTGACTCCGTCGGGCAGGTAAAATACTGCCAGACACGCAAGAGCTGGAAGCAGAAGTATAAAAGCGTCAGGAATGATCTCCCTGTACCTCATGGCGATTCATTCTCTCAGATACTGCCCCCCAACAGGCACAAACCTCTTCGGCTTTACCGGCTTATCGTATTTCTTAATGTCTTCAAGCTCTATAGCCATCCAGAGCTTTTTCTTTTCTTTACCTCTGCTTTTCCATCCGGATCTCCACCTTTCCTGGGACTTCAGATACTCTTTGAGCTCCTTCCTCGTCAGAAAAATTCTATCCCCATAAATCTCGAAGAACTTCATCGGATCTTCCTGCAGGAGAATCATTTTGATTTTAGCCTCACCAACAAACCCCGTATCCTCGTGGGATTGATAAAAAACGAACTTCATTCCCGGTTTGAGCTGCTTCCACACGGTTGCAGGTTTAACAAACACGTCCTTACCATCCCTGAAAAAGCGGTCCATGAACCGCTTAGGAATTGGGTAGGTTACGCCCACAATTTTCTCCATGCTCTCACCCCATTTTTATTCCTCAAGGTCTTTATTAAATTTCTCTCTGAAGATGGCTTTGGCCATGTCCGAAAACTCCGGGAATTCGTGGATGAAGATGTGGAAGAGTTCCCTCGCACAGAACTCGCAGCCACCGTCCGCTCTGGCAAGAATTTCGAGAACCTTTTTTGCTTCACCTGTGTTCATGTATTATCCATATCAAGTCAATCTTTCATAACTTTTGGCATAGAGCGTTATTCCTTCTTTCAAACATTCTTTATGAATCCCGTTTTTTTCAGCCTTTAGCAGCTCCTTACTCATAGGCTTTGGCATCTCCTGCCTTCCTTCTTTGCAGCTTCGATCCATAACTCAATGGCAGTCTTGATCTCCCTCAAAGCCTCCTCCTCAGTCTCGCCAAAGGCAGAGCAGCCCGGCAGCTCGGGAACTACAGCGATGTAACCCTCATCCTCCTCGCTGTAGAATATCCCAATCGTATATTCGTGCGTGCTCATACCTTCACTTTGAACCTGCTCGCATTGAGGATGGTTATGCCCACGAGCTTATCATCTCTGAATCTCAGCAGAATACCTTCATCAGTAACTTCAGTATCTGTGGCTTTCTGAAGTCTTTCAAAACTGATATACAGAACATCGGCTTCTCTATCATAATCCACATGGAATCTTCCTGTAGGAAATTCCAGAAGCACTGGTATTGCGTCAACAATCTTTTTCACTTCTTCTGCCATACTGCACCTCTCCTCATCAATTTATCCACTTTCTTAGTTATGAAAGCCGTAATTATATGTACATCGCTTTTCGCGATGGCACGCCGTGCTTCGCACGAGCGAAACCATCGTTCTCAAGTTCCCTGTAATCTGTAACCAGATACTTGCCGTTTTGGATAACTGCTATTCCTATCATTTTGCCACACTCACGATTAGCTCGTAATCCTCCCCTGGAATCTCCCTCATCGCCTTGCCCATCAGGTGCCCGCTCCACTTTTTCTTGTTGGTGATGAACCTCAGCTTTGGAATCAGGGGTTTGAATTCAACAGGCTTATCGAAGATTTTTACCGGTTTGAGCTTGATTCTCAGAGGGAAAGTTTCATTTCCCATGCCTTTTGGAGACTTGAAAATCCTGTTCGAATCTTTGAAAACTTCGGAAACAGCTTCATAAACAGCTACAATTCTCGGTTCTTTGATTTCGTCTTTATTTTTCTCCTGTTTCAGGTAGATGAGCAGCTTATCTCCCGGTTTTACCTTGGCTATGGTGTTTTTGTGCCTCTCAGGAACGCCCCAGATGTTTTTCTGCCTGATAACTTTCCAGTTATCTTCGTTGGTTATGCAGAGCCAGCAGGTCATGTTATCACCATCATATTATTTTCGAGATTAATAGATAAACCTTGCCTGAGATTCATTCAGGAGTTTCTCCATTCTTTCAACAAACTCAAATGCTATGCTGAGAGCAGATTTTGCTTCTTCCCTGGTTGCGAAGTAAGATACATCGTACTGATCTACATGCCTCGTTTCCCTCAGTCTGTCAAACAGATCAATCCACTCCCTTTCAAGTAATGGAGTTCAAAGGTAGGAGCCCTTCCGGACTTCCCCTTTATTGCCTCCTCGCTAATCTCCTCTACCGGGATGAATTCTTCAATCAGCAGTCTCATCGGATCACCTATCTCAGATTTTCAACATCTGAGATGAATGTAATGCCCTCATTCCTGCAGGCTTCTTCGTAATCAGTATCGAGACTCGCCAGTGCATCCAGTTCGTAGTGCTTGCAGGCTGCCAAAATTAGAGCATCATTTGGGAGCAACCCGTATTTTTGGACGAAATCATTTGAAATGCTCACGACCTCTCTATTGATCTCCAAAAAGTTCAAAGCTTTAAAGCTGGGTATATCAGCTCTACAAACTTCTTTCCAGCAGGCTGCTTGCCTTCTTGTTTCCTTCAAAATGCTCTATGAAGATGTTACTGTCCAAAAATACCTTCATATATTTCAGCCTCAAGCTCATGCCAAGATTTTTCTGTTTTGAGCACACCTTTGGTTTTTTTCAGAGTTTCAAGTCTTTTTATCGTATCTTCTACCTTCCTTCTCAGAATTTTCTCGATTTCTTTTTCAGAGCCTTCAAGCTCCCTTGGTATCCTCGCCTTAATTGTTATCTCACCCATTTCCAGCGCCTGTTTAACATAAGCTTTTAACCTTAAAAATTATTTGACTTAAAATCTGAATCGAAGCAAATTTTCATCTTCCTAAGGCTGAGTGAATACAGGTGGAATTATAAACAAAGCACTCCTGCAAGAGATCTACAGCGAAATATGGAAGATACGGGAAAAAACTCAAAGAGCTTATGATATCCGTGGAAAAAAGTTTCTGAGGAAGAACTTCAGGAAATCAGGAAGCTGAAAAAAAGAATCACTGAAAGGAGTATAATATTAATTGAGAGTAGATAAAGTAAGCAAATATTAAAAGCTTAAGAATTCCTTAAAATTTAAAAATTTAAGATAAAAGTATATTGTATATTGAGTTCAGACTATCTACAACCTTTTTTAGCTCCTGCCCACCAATTAATTTTATTCCATTTGCTCTGGCAAGCTCAATTGCGGGTTTAGTGTAATTGCTGGTTGTAATGATCATCCCTTTATCGGTACCATAATATTTTATTGCAGCAACAATCTCCTGAACTGCCTTGTTACCGACTTTTCTTTTTTCACTATATCTTTTCACTTGAACAGCTATTTTCAAACCGCCTTTGGAAATTATTAAATCAGCTCCCTGATCTCCTGTATGTTTTGTTTTTTCAACGTCAAATCCCAAACTCGCAAATATGCTTCCAATCAGCGTTTCGAAGTCGTGCCCACTCATTTTGGTTAGTTCTACCCAACATATTGGCAGAGCATTTTTTGACGCATCATTCTCGCTTATTTTGTTCATTGAATTGGACTCAAGCTCGCTCTCATACCTTTGTAATCGCATGTTTTCAATAATTTCTACAATCTTGGCATATATCTGTCTTTCTTCCAATTGGATATTGTATTCCTGTAGAACTCTTGTGAGATACTTCAGACTTTCTCCAATAATCTCTTTCAAATACTGTGCATTTATTTGTGTATCAACATCAGAAATGGCAAAATCAATCTCATCTGCAATATTTTCATCATATTGGAGAAATAACCTAATTATTTCGTTTTCATCTCTCGGATTTTTGAGTTTTATCCACTCCTTGAATTTTTCATATCCTATCTTTTCCAATTCCTGCACTAAGTATTCTTCAAGATCTTCACCAGAAAGTTTGTATCCGTATCTGTTGTTGAGAATGTAGCTCACTTTTTCGATGTCATCATAGTCTATGTAATCATCTAATATATCGAAAGTTGGAAATTGCCGATATTTGTTTACCCATTTTTCAGCCTCTTTTATCAAGTTAGATATGTATTTGTATGCTCTATCGTCTTTTAGCAATTTCTGGATTTCATCACTACCTTTTTCAGAGTTGTCATCTCCCCAAAAAAACAATTTAAACCCCATAGGAAGTCTATAAAATATTCTATTTTTAAAATTTTATTTGGTTTGTTTTTAACAGAACTTAAAATTCATAGAAATCGGCCAGTTATGTGCGATGTTTACTATACCAACCCATAAAGCACTCTAAAATCATAAGCCCCATTCTTCGTGGATGAGAGTTTCCATGCCCAGAAAAGACTTCTTCAGGTGGAAGATTTAGAACGGTATCCACCAATTTGCATCTCTGCTCAGCTCTCTTCATGCTCTGTCTGGCCTTATCGGCAGATGGAGTTACTCTCCTCAACAATCTTTTTCTCACACAATCCTCAAAGTCCAACTCCTTCACCCCATATAACAAAGGGAATTCACAAGCTCACAGTAAAAGATTGGATCATTCTCTTTAATTCTGGCAATTTTTTCAGGAGTCAGTATGAGTAAATGAACGGGTTTTCCAATCTCTTTCGCAAGGTCTTTTTCAACCCTTGCAATCTCCTTCTCTCCCGGATGCTTCTCCACTCGAATCCAGATATCAATGTCGCTATCCTCCCTGTTTGTTCCCTTTGAATAACTTCCGTAAACTCCAAGGCTTACCATCCATTCTCTTCGGTGTTTGACAAGTGATGTTTGCAGTTTTGTTATGTTGAGCATAATTTTGATCGCCCTTACTTCAGGAGCTTCATGAAGAACCACGTATTTCCTCTTCTGCCTTTTCAGGACTCCTTCCATTTCAAGCAACCTGAGAAACTGTGAAACAAAACCCTTGCTTCTTTTCAGAGACGTTGCAACCTCCTCAACCCCAACCACTTCTCTTTCCAGAATGAATTCTAGGGTTTCCACCCTCTCTTTGCTGGAGAGAATTTTCCATATGTTCATGATATGTGAACTTGTAGTTCATGGTTTGTGAACTGAATATTTTATCCGGATTTCATGCAGGGAGTTGTCTGGAGAAAAACAACTTCAAAAAAATGCCCTCATGGAGCCTCAAAAAATTAGAGAAGTTCTGATTATGTCTGACTACAACCGGGAATAGATGTGTTGGCCTGAAGACGTCATTCAAACGCTCTAAGAAAATGAAAGGATAACAGAATGAGGGTTTATAAATCAGGAGCACAGGCATTTCGGCTTCCCTGTAAGTGAAAAAGCTCGCGATATTGGGGTTGTTGGAGTCAGCAAGCCAGCAGGGCGGAAAAAGATCGAGAGAGATACAGTGAAATCAATTGAATGCCTTTAAAGCTCCAGGGGAGAAGATGTAATTGATGCATTCATGATGTGGGGAAGCAAAGAATTTTAACTTTCATCACAATCAAAACAACATGGAACTGAATCGAATACTCCCGGAAATCATTGAGACCATTAAAACTCATCCCGATGTAATCGCAATCTACCTATTCGGTTCTCAGGCAAAGGGGGATCAGACCCCACTATCAGATGTTGACATTGCAGTAAATCCTCGAAAATCCAACTCCAGAAAGTGAAGCAGACATAGGCAGCATGGCAACTCAGGAAATTGACATCGTCCTGTTTCACCGCCTGCCGTTACACATCAAATTCGAGGTCTTCAGACACGGGAGAGAGCTTTTTGTCAGGGACGAGGAGAAGCTCGCAGAAATAAGATTCAGGGTTATGAGGGAATATCTCGACACACTGCCCATGTACAGGCGAATATCCTCAGAGGTGCTTGGATGAGGCTTGCAGAATACATACTGCGTTTTGAGAGACACCTCAAAGGTGCGGTAAACCTCAAGTCAAAGGACGTGAAGGATTACTTCATTTACAACACTCTAGCGATGGAATGCTTTCAGGCCGCAAACACCCTTATGGATTTAGCACAGTACATAGTTGCAAAGAAGAAACTGGGATTTCCCTCAACCTACAGAGAGCTTTTCGAAATTCTTGAAAAGGAAGGATACATAAGCGAGGATGAACTAAGAACCTTCAAACGGCTGATATTTCTTCGAAACCTCATAGCTCACGAGTACTACAGGATTTCAGAAAGCGAACTGCTCGAGATGGTGAATCTGCTTGAGAAATGTTCTGGCTTTGTCAGTAGAATAAAGACAGAGGCCAGCTGGGAGTGAATGCATTTGGAATTCACGTATGTTTTGCTGTCATCAGCCACCGGGTTACTGAGAACCACTTCGATGCAGTCTTCACTGACCTTATTGAAACCATGTCCCGCATTCCAGCTTTTCAGATTTCTTTTCTGTCTGACTTGAAAAAACAGTCGAGCTCATTAAATCGGAATCGCCGTATCCACAGAATATCGGAATAAACTCTCTCAAACTGAGCTTTATTCCCCCAATTTCAGCCTTGTCGAGGAGTTCTTCCACTTTGTCTGCACCTTTTTCAGTCACTAAGGTGTGTAAAACTGCAAAGGCATCGAGAATATAATTCATCTTTCCATCTCCCTTTTCTTCTCCTCTTCTTTGTATTCGGCAAGTATCTCGTCAGGCCTTCTCCTGAACTTCACGAGACCTCTTCCTCTTGTTTCCGGAACGGGCACGATAACTATTTCACCTCCGAAGTCCAGTATCTCAACCTCTTTTCCAGCCTCAATATTGTACTTTTTTCTGATTTTAGCTGGAAGCACCACCTGCCCTTTTGTGGATATTTTTATAGGCAAACCATCACCCTCCTGAATTACGTCAACCTTAGCAATTCTATTCATGTTGCTGCACAGTTCATTTTCGAGTTTAAGCTTGATTGCTCTAGTTTTTGAATAGATAATAATTTTGTTACCTTCATAGCGCCTAGCCATGTTGGAGCGTGGGGATTTTTGACAGAGTGTTACAGTCTGAGCAGATGACCATTTTTCTTAAGCCATTCCTTGTGTTTTTCATAATTCGGCATTAACATTTTTACTTTATTCCAGAAGGTTTTGCTATGATTTTTCTCTTCTAGGTGTACCAACTCATGAACAACGACATAGTCTATGACAGGCAACGGTGCCATGATTAGCCTCCAAGAAAAGTTCAAATTCCGTTTGTGGGAACATGATGCCCATCTTTTTTGTGCATTGGTTATATTTACCTTGTTGTAATCAAAGCCTCGAATTTTTGCGTACCATTCCACTCTTTCTGTTATTTTTTCGTATGCTTTCTCTCTATACCAGTTAACAAACACTTCCTTTGCGATTGGAAGGTATTCCTTTGAAAGCAAAAACTCGTTATCGAGTTTAAGGGGTTCTTTTTGTCCTTCAACGATTCTCAATTTGTAGTACTTCCCCAAATAGAGGAACCCCTCCCCATTTACGAACTCTTTTTTTGATGCTTTCGGATCTCTTGAAAGAATCTCTTTTCTTTTTCTTTCAATCCAATCTCTGTGTTTCAATATGGTATTCCATATAGCCTCATCGCTCGCGTTAACCGGTGCCCTCACTATTAACTTACCTTCATCAGTTATCTGTAAGGAAATGGTCTTTCTTCTCGTTTTAATCAGTTCATCAATTAAAATGTCTGCTTTATTCTCCGTATACATGATATGCCAGCTCCAGGAGCTTTTGAGCAATCTTGTTCCTTTTTTTGAATAGCAGTCTTATCTCCTTTGATTTTGGAAGTAGCAGATGTGAGATTATGTATGATTTTAATGTCTTCTGCTTCGTATAATTTTCCCAGAAATCCACTGATTTTGTCTCTTTCCGGATTATTTCAACTATATCTCTTGTCATTTCAACGAGAAATTCTATTTTTTCTTTTTCGAGACTCTCGATGGGTACTTTTCCAAATATCTCCTGTTTCAGAAGTCCAAAGAAGGGCATCTCCTTTTTGGGATCAAATCCGAAAGTCTCTTCACCCTCCCTGCCTTTCTTCATTTTCTCTCTGAGTTTTTCAAGTTCGATGGCGAGCAATTCCCAGTTTTCTTTGTATTCTTCGAGTATTCTTTTCAATCTATCTGAAAATCTCTCGTAAAATTCGGGATCTTCTTCGTAGTGTTTTTCGATATGTTCTATAATTGCATATCTGAGCTCTTCTGCTCTCGCCTTCGGCGACTTGTTCTTCTTGACTTTTCGGATAAAATCTTCTGAGAAAAGAGGTGTAGGGGGAATTTTTGGATCAACACCTCTGGAAATAAGATACTCTTCAACAATTTCTCTTATTTTCCGACTTGCATCCCTTATGCTAAGTTTATCGTCCCTATATCTGTTTCTGGCGGATTCTTTAATGAAATTTACAATTTTCAGGTCTGTAACGTATTTTAGAGCTTCCGGATCAGGCAGTACTTTGTCTACCGCTCTGTTAAATCTCCTCACAAGCGTTATAAATTCGTCTCTGACCTCTTCATCCACGAGGATGTCTATGCACTCGTCAATATTTTCTCTCCAGTTGTTCACACCGAATTTTTTAAAGAAATTGTTGAGCTGGGTATGCCAGAATTTTAGCTCATCAATGCTTTTGGCTTTATTAACGACAACTTGGCTTATTTCTTCTATGTCTTCATCAGCGTAAACTGCGAGCGCCTCTCTCAGATGCTTAAGCACTCCAACATAATCGACAACATAACCACAGCTCTTATTTTTGTAGACTCTGTTAACTCTCGCAATCGCCTGCAAAAGGTTGTGTTCTTTGATTACATTGTCAAGATACATTACCTGCTCAAGCGGAGCATCAAATCCGGTTATGAGCATGTTATTGACGACGATTATGCCGACATTTCCACTGATTCCGCTATCGTCAGTCTGGTCAAATGGGAGTTTAAAGCTCTTAATAACTCTCTCATGTTCCTTTGAGTCAGTATACTTGCGATATTCAGGGGGATCATTTTGAGCTGGAGATATGACTGCAGCAACTTCCAGTTTTTTGAGCAGCTCCAAATCTTCTTCAGGATATCCATTTTTTTCGAGTTCTTCTATTTTCGCCTTCAATGCATCTTCAAGGGCTTTTTTATACCTTATAGCTGCGAGTCTTGAAACCGCAACAACCTGGGCCTTGAATCTGTTTGGAAAAACGTGCTTCACATAGTGTTCGATCATGTCCTTTGCCTTGTCCCTGATGACATTCTCATCCTCAAGATAGGCTCGCCAGGTGTATCTGCCCATAATCTTTTGCTTCTGCTCGGCATCCAGCATCGAGAAGACATCCTCGAATTTAGCGTTCGCTGCCTCCTCATCAGAAAGTTCCGCACTGTGAACCCTGCCCTCGTAAACGATCTCCACAGTTACTCCATCCTCAACCGCCTGTCTTATGCTGTATCTGTCAATGTAATCCCCGAAGGTTTTCTCGGTCTTCTCTATCGGAGTGCCAGTAAAGGCTATTTTCGTAGCATTTGGTAAAGCTCTTCTTAAATTGGCACCAAGAAGCTTGTATTGAGTTCGGTGTGCTTCGTCAATCATCACAAGAATGTTTGGTGAAGTGTTGAGAACAGGAAATTCTTTTTTCAACTCTCTTTCCTGGAACTTGTGGATCATTGCCATAATGAGGTCTGGCGTGTCCGTTCTCAGCAGTTCTTTTAGTTTGTTTATGCTATCCGCAAGATTTACGGTGTAGCCAACGCTTTTTGAAGTCTCTCTCAGCTGTTTCTCCAAATCTTTTCTGTCGGTGACAAAAACTATTTTGAATTTGCTCAGCTCGGGATCGTGGTACATTGCCCTTACAGTGTAGATCATCGTTAGGGATTTGCCGGACCCCTGAGTGTGCCAGACAATTCCTCCTCTCTCTTCCGGAGTTTTTCCTTCTTTGATTCTCTTTACAATCTTCTTTACCGCCCTGAACTGCTGATATCTCGGGACTATCTTTATAATTCCACCCTTTGAGTCCCCCTTGAATAGGGTGAAGTTATGAAGGATCTCGAGCAAATTCTCCCTTGAAAGCATTCCCTGGATCAGCACCTGCTGGCTCGTCACTATCTCGCTTCCTATGTCTGACAGGCTGTAGGGGTATGGGTCTTTCCACTCGACGAAGTGTTCATAATCTGATGTAATTGTCCCGTATTTTGCCACCTGATTCGAGGTTGCCACCATGAAAAGGTTGTACCAGAAGAGCTTTTCATTACCCTCTTTTACTCCTCTTCTGTTGGAATACCTCATAAGCTGGGTTATTGCCTCGTTTACTGGATCCGCTACTGTTGGGGATTTGCATTCGACAACAACCAGGGGCAGACCGTTTACAAACAGGACAATATCGGGTATGATGTGCTTTTCAGTTCCCGGGACGTTTACCTTGAACTGAGACACGGCAATAAATGAGTTGTTTTCAGGGTTCTTGAAGTCTATGAACCTCACAGTGGGGCTTCTCTCTCCCGTTTTTCTGTTCTCAGATACTGAAGTGTTTTCGAGTAGGAGATCGTGGATTTCCCTGTTGGCATCCAGAAGTGAGCTGGCAGATGGTGTCGTTATCCTCCTCACCACTTCGCTTATCTGATCTTCCTCAATCCAGGGGTTTATTCTCTTTATTGAGTCTTTTAAGACTCCTTCAAGGATCACCTCTCTAAAACTCTCCCTGAATTTTACGCTTTTACCGTATTCAGGCTCGTAGCCTGACTTAAATCTGACAATCTCTTTTACGTCCTCTGGATCGTCTTTATTCTGTCTGTAAATTTCCCAGCCCAGCCGCTGGAGCTGGGCGAGGAAGGGATTTTCAACATAGTGTTCCTCGTCAAGCTTGCGGAACATCTTTGACACCCAGCTATAGCTTATTAAAGTAGTCTCTTATTTTTAATGACATTAGTTTTCTTCTTTCTTCAAGGAATTCATAGTAGTTCATTTCCCAAAAGTTTTCTGGAAGGTCATACTTAGATAAAAAGATTCTTATCTCATCTTCTGACAACTCCTTTAGAAGTTCAGTCCAGTATTCTCTTGGAGATTTGTCTCCAATTTTTATATTGTCCTTGTATTCAAGATATGCAAGGTTTGCGACTTGGTTTATAACTTTTCGTGAGGTGATCCCTTCTCTTTTTAGAAAGGCTTTAGGGAAGATGTGGTGTAAATCAATTACTTTCTTCTTTTGTTTTATTAATGGGTTTAAGTAATCCTTAAGTTTGATATTTGAAAACATGACATTTACATCGGAGAATACTAAGGCCGCAGTGTATACTGAGAAAGCATAATTCACCGTTGAAGAGGTCTCCAATCTTCGAGGCAATAAAATATTCCAGAAATCATCCGTCAGATAAGTGTTGATTGTTTGATTTACAAAACTTTCGAAATTGGAGGAGGATAATCTGCTCAAGTCATCCTCAATTACCGATTCCGGCGTTCCTGTGTATCTCTGTGTTATTTGCGAGAACACAAACCATTTCCTGATAAGCGATTCAAGATCTCTGAAATCAATGTTAAATTCATATTTGCCCAGGAGGTAGAACGCATATGTTACGTAAAAAGCAACTTTAGAGCTTATTAGCTTTTCATTAACAAACCCTATACTGTGAATGATTTTGATATAATCGTGCCAGTTTGTTAAATCTAAAGCCTTCTCCTGACCTTCCTTGAATTTTTGGAAATTCTTTTCTCTTATCTCCTCCAAGGTTACTTTGTTCTCTAAATCTCTTCCTTTTAATATTAAATAGGCATACTTCAATTTTCCTCTCAAGAAAGAGTATGCCACTATGGTTCTTATCAGATTCTCCGGGGTTGGAGTTATTCTTATCAGGTTGTAAGGGCTTGGTTTTCCATCAGAAGATTCTTTATGGGAAGCCTTGCAAAAGTTCTCAAGTAGTTCTCGTCCTTCAGACCAATAGACTGACATTAATGTGAGGATAAAATCAGATTGAGTCAGTGATTCTCCCTTACTGTTTATTCTTACAAATATCTCGGAAACTTCTTCAGGGTCCAGGTCAGTTGATAGCTCCAAGACAGAAAACGGATAATTTATAATATTTCTAACTTTTTCAATTCTGCTGGCTATTTCATTTTCATTTATTTCGTGTACTTCATCCTCTCCTGAAAACTTTTCCAGATATCCCCGAATAAACGAATATGTGGATTCTGTTTTAAAGATGTGGCTTATATCCGGTATCCACCTATGATCTTTCTCTATTGCCACATTCCAGACCTCAAACTTCTCTTCAATAGGATTAAAAGCTATCTTCAGCTTAACTTCTTTCACATTCTTGGATATAATTTTTTTATCTTTTATGATAGAATAAAGAGACGTTAGCCTTTGTTGCCCATCAATTACAAGAAACCTTGGCTCCCTTTTATTGTTGAGGTTTATTTTCCTGTATTTATTTGGTTCTAAAATTTCCCATAGTATGATTAAACCAACAGGCAGTCCTTTATAAAGTGAGTCTATCAGGTCCCTTACTTTTGTAGTATTCCATACAAAAGGTCTTTGAAGATCGGGGAGTGCTATTTCCCCTGTCTCTATATCATTTATTAAATTGACAAGATGATAAGTTTTAGGATTAAAAACGATGTTAGTTTCCATTTTGTCCAACCTCCTCAATCAAATGATTGACTCTAACCTTCCCGGTAAGCAAATCCTCCATCAATCCCCTTTTTATTCTTTCAAGTTTTTCTTTATAAGCCTGTTCCTTTTCTATAGCTTTATCTATCTGTGAGAGAATGGAGGCGATGCGTTGTTGTTCTGGGAGTGGGGGAAGGGGGATTAAATGTCTTGATGCTTTTGGTACTGTTAACTGCGGAATCCCTGTTTCCTCTACATAAAATTTTACAAATCCGTTTATATATTCTGAAATAAACCTCACATCCACCTCATACTTTGGCACAAGAACTAACAACCTGATAATAGCATTGAATTTTTCAAATCTTGGTATAGCTACTCCTAAAGCCCCTCTTGCGGTAATCGTAATAGAATTTTCTGGATATGTATAAGTATCACTATATCCATATAATCCTTTATTTTCTAAAGTGTTAGAAAATATTGGATATTTAAAAATATTGGTTTTATCTGGCGAAAAATTTAATTTGTCTATATCCCCACCAGCGTAAAAATCAAAAACTTCTCCCAACTCCACAACCTCCCACTCCTCCGGAATCCTGCCCAGCGGTGAGTCCCTGAACCTGTGCGTCTCCTCGCTCCTTATCTGCCCGTTCTCGTCTATGCCCCTGGTCAGCAACTCCTGCATCAGGCCCTGCTTTATGCGTTTGTATTTCTCGATGATTCTGTCGGTCTTTTCTATGGCGCTGTCCACCGTGCTTAAGATTTCGGCGATTTTGCGCTGTTCTTGAAGAGATGTTGGGACTAACAATAAAAGATTCCTCAAGTCGTCTTTACTGATTGCTTCAAAGGTACTACCTTGTGATAAATCCTCTAAAAGATGTTTCCAGTAAATCAACCCAAACCAGCCAAACTCCTCATCGACTGATTTAAAAGATATTGCAGCCAATCCTCTTCCAATACAATATACTCTATCTGCTTTATTGACTTCACCTACTGGTGCTCTGACACTAATCAGAATATCTCCCTTTTTCGACAATTTTGATGGTTTTATAACCCATTTTCTTGGAGCAGGATATTTATTAGTAAATTCAGCATTTCCCTGTAAAAAAGGAGTACCAATCCCTATTTCGTTGATTACATTAGAAGGCGGAGATTGACCCATATTAATATCCGCAATCTCTCCAAGACTTGCCTTTTTCCACCCTTCAGGCACTCTCACATCCTCAGCCATCATCATCTTTATTCCGTCCCTCCATTTGAAGTTTCTTTTGCCCTTTTAGTGCCCCTTTCATGCTCTTTCTGCTCCATCTCAGTTGTTGTCTGTCCATACTTTATCATTGTCATGATTGATCACTTCCCTCAACTGGCGTCTTTATGGCGTCTTTATGGCGTCTTTGGCATCATTATGACGACTTAATTTATATTCAGTTCCTCTGCCTGTTGTGCCTATTTGTCTAAAAATACCTACAGATACAAGATGTGACAAATCTCTCGTGGCAGTCCTTTCAGATACTTTACATAACTCCCGGTACTCCTTATTCGTTATCCTTCCCCTCTCCTTTACGTACATCACCGCCTTAATCTGTCTCTCATTCAGGCCGAGTTTTCTCAAATGCTCTTCTGTGTAAATGTCCTTGTAAAACACCACTGAAAAACCACCCATCTCCTCTTTAAAATCTGGCTCAGGCAGTCCCTGTTCCTTGCACAGCTCCACAATCCTCTTTGTCCCGCTCCCCCACTTTTCAATAAGTCCTGCAAAGTAGAAAACTGTTGCTAACAGCCTGTTGCGTGGAATTGAGGGGTGTTCTCTTTTTAGCATATCGACTGTCAGACCCTCGGGGAGTTTTCCCGGATTCCAGAACCAGATTCTATCATCGTAAATTTTTATCTGAATATCACCGGGCTCCAGATAATCCCTGTGGATAAGCGCATTTATAACCGCCTCTCTCAGAGCAGGAAGGGGATAGTCCCATACATCTCTTCTCTCAACCCCCTCGATCTCAAACCTCACACTTATATGCTTTTTTATTGCATCCATCAGACCATCAACCTGCTCAAAAAGATTCCCTCTAACGTCAACCGTATCAGTAATATCGGTGGAAGTCCTGAATCTGCCTGCGCGAGCCCCGGCGTTTATTATGTATTTTTGAGGGTTTTTGCCAAACAACAAAACCCCTGCGTTTGTAAGTTTTCCATCCTTTAAAAGTTCAAGGTTTTGCAGTATCTTTTCAATAGAGTCCTCGTCAGATATTTCCGGGAGCCTTTCCTTTGCAAGTTTTTTAAATTTCTGCACCGTTTTTTCATCTATTTCGTCAATTCCGGCTTCAGATGGTATAGCGTCCCATGTGAGGTTCTGTTTTTTCAGAATAAACCTGATGAGTTCATTTCCATTAATTTCCTGAACTGTTGAGCCTGTTCGGAGGTAAAACTTTCCATTGTAAGAGATGGGAACATCTGATGGATGGACTTCTATTTTTATGACCTCTTTTCCCCTTATCTTTTCGAGACTGACCGAAGCTAAAATGCCCAGTTTATTTTTTATCTTGTTGGGCAGGTCTTCAAGAAGTTTTTTCAGGTCTTTTACCTCTACGGGATTTCCATCGTCATCCACACCTACAAACATCATGCCACCATCTGCGTTGGCAAAGGCACACAGAGTTTTGAGATATTCATCATCCCACTTTCTTTTAAATTCGACATCTCTGTTCTCTTTAAGTCCCTCAGCCATAGTACCCCAGCCTCGCCAGAAATTCGTCCAGTTTTCTTACTTCCTCGTCCCTTTCAGTCCTTAACTGAGTTACTGGAACAGAATATTTGTCCCAGAGCTTCTCAAAAATCCTTATCAGCTCTTTCTTCTCGGCGTTGAGGTATTTTTCCAGCTGCTTCACAATAACATCGTGGAATTTTTCGAGAATCAGCTCCTTTGCATCCTCTTCCGACAGGTTTTCCCTCTTTGCATCAACTTTGCCTTTCTTGACCTTGACGGGCTGTTTTGTCAGCCTGCCAGTCGTGTACTTTCCCCTCAGCTCCTCAATTTTTTTGTTAAGACTTTTCTTCAGCTGACTGAGCTGTTTGTTCTTTCTATCAATGTTCGTGAGCAACTCCTGAAGCTTTCTGATTTCCTTAACAGCCGACTCGCTTTCATACCTTTTCAAATCGTTTATCTGCTCTCTCAGGTATTTGATTGCCTTATTTGGGGTTTTCTTTCCGTTGTCTTCTTCGTCCCACTCCTCTATTTCTTCAAGAAGCTCGTTAAGCTCTCCCTCAACCTCTGCGATTTTTGCCTCAAGCTCCTCTATCTGCTCCAGATCTGTTTGGAAATATTTCCTTTCTATTCTTTCGTCTTCAATAATTCTCTTGCTCCACCCAGAAGCCACAACAGTCTTGAAATCATACTTGAGCTCCTCCCACCAGTTTACAAAGACTCCCGCAACCTTGAACTCATCCAGGACACCAAGGGGTAGAAGTTTTTGCTTGAGGCTCTCAAGAGCTTTGTTTCTGAATTCCCATAGGTTATTGTTTCCCGGGAAGTTTTCTATATCCTCCACAACCTGGGTCCACCACTCTTCAAGTTTCTGGAAATGCTCTTCAAATTTCTCTTTAACACCTTCGTGAGATTCTAATAACTCCTTAATTTCACTCTTCTCTTTGATACTTTCTCTGAATGCGAAATATTCCTCATCAAGTTCAGTAAAAAAGACCTCCTCATCCACCCCAAACTTCTCCATCTGCTTTCTGTAGAGGTTTATCTCTCTCCTGGGAACTCCACCAACCAGATGAGCCCTGACATCCTCTATTTCAGGGTCTGGAGAGCTGTCAACGTATCTCCTTATGTTCAGATTGTAATCGTTCTCCTCTATCTCTTTAATATCAACAAGTCTTGAGTACTTGGGTATCTCCATCTTTTTCTCGAAAACTGTTACGATCTTCTCAATGTCCTCAGGTCTCAGATAGTTCTGATTCCTGCCCTCTCCGTATTCCCTCTCTGCGTTTATGAAAAAGATCTTGTTCTTCAAATGCTCAGGCTTATTTTTGTTTATAACAATGATGCAGGCCGGAATCCCAGTGTTGTAGAAGAGCTTTGGAGGCAGACCAATTATGGCTTCTATTAGATCATCTTTTACGATCCCCTCTCTGATGATCTTTTCCTGCCCACCCCTGAAAAGAACTCCGTGGGGCATAACCGTCACCAGTATTCCGTTATCGTTGAGGCTGGCAATCATGTGCTGCAGGAACATCAGGTCAGCTTTCTTTCCGTTTTCTGGAGTGAAGCCGTATTTGAATCTCTCCGGAAATTCCATGTTTGCAGTGGTGTAATTCTGAGAGAATGGAGGATTGGCCAGAACCCTGTCAAACCTCTTGATGTAGCCATTCTCGCGAAACATTGGGGTTGTAAGCGTATCTTCGTTTTCTATGTGAGCATCGGGGATGTCGTGCAGGATCATGTTCATCTTGCATATGGACCAGGTAACACCGTTTAGCTCCTGACCGTAAAGTGCAAGGTTTTTCGGATTTTGCCCCTGCTCTTCGACGTATTGCCTTGCCTCAATTAAAAACCCGCCTGAACCACATGTTGGGTCATATACGCTCATCCCTTCATGTGGCTTAATTAACCTCACCATCAGAGTTTTCACATGGGGCGGAGTGTAGAACTCTCCACCTTTCTTTCCTGCGGAGTCTGCAAACTCCTTTAAAAGATATTCATAAGCTGCACCCAGCAAATCAGGAAACTCAAAATCCTCATTTCTAAGTCTGTACTTGTTGAAATGGTGGATTAAATCGATGAGCTGCTGATCTTTCAGCCTCGTTTTACCCTTCACTGCGTTAAAGTCAATGTGTTTTAACACCCCATCCAGTTCTGGATTTGCCTCTTCTAAAGCAGCAAGAGCCTTGTTCAGCTGATTTCCAACATCTTCTTTCAAATTCAGAATGTTTTCCCACCTTGCTCTTTCTGGAACAAAAAATGTATCCCCGTACGTAGTGGGGTCTTCAAGAAGCTCTTCTATTTCTTCTTCTGTGAATCCCTGTTTTTCAAATCTTTCTCTCAATTCTTCTCTTTTAGCCTCAAATACGTCGTTAACACGTTTTAAGAATAACATGCCAAAAATGTATTCTTTGTATTCTGAGGCATCCATCTTGCCCCTCAGAATGTCTGCAGCCTTAAAGAGATGTGTTTCCAATTGTTTAAGAGTTATTTTCCCATTGTTCATTCTGATACCTCCATTTTGCCTTTAATGTATTGAATTATTATCTTTTTTGTTTCGTTTAACTTTGGATAATACTTCTTGATTTATTACTTCTTGTCTAAATAAAGTAGAGCATTCCCACTTTGAGCAACTCCCTGTCAAGTTCCCAGTCTTTTCTTATTGCTTCAACGAACTTATCTGCATAGTGGACGGGAGCGAGCTTTACATCAGGGAGTTTGTCTCAGAAAACGAGTTCATTTACTCATACCACTGGTAGGACAGGAATGGAAATCTGATAATAAGATGGGATAATGCTCCTCATCACAAAAACATCAGAACATTCCCGCATCACAAACACACACCAGAAGTTGAAGAATCTGAAGAAATAGGACTTCAGGATGTTATCAGAGTTATTGAAAACAGAATCGGTGAAAAATAAACGTTCAAAGCTCACTCATCCTAGTTGAGTGTAAATTCAAAATTTTCAAAAGCTCTTCAACACTCTCAATAACAAAATCCGCACTTCCTCTTTTCTCCTCAAAGAAATTCCTGTCCCCATAGCTTGCATAAACGGTAACCATGCCCAGCCTCTTTCCCGCTTCAATGTCTCTCCTCAGACTGTCTCCAACAATAACCGCCTCCTCCGCTTTAACTCCGAGCCTGTTGAGAGCAAGAATAATCGAGTCTGGCTCCGGCTTCCTCTTCCCTGTCATGTCTGAGGATACAACAACATCAAAATAGTGCAGAATTCCGGCCTTCTTGAGCCTGCCAACTGCATGGCCGTTCATTGCGTCGGTAACAACGGCCAGCTTCAGTCCCATTTTTTTCAGCCTTTCGAGAGTCTCTCCAACACCCGGATACGGCTCAATGCTTTCCAGCTTCACCCTCTCGTATATCTCGCAGCATTCACCGAACTTCTCCTCGCAGTAAACTCCCCTGTCTTTCATGTAATCCGCTATGTTTCTCACATCCTCGAAACCGTGAACTCCCCTCAGAAAGTAGTTCAGCAGCTCATGCTCATCCTCGTTCAGACCGAGACACTCTATCACAGCCCTGCATGCCTTCAGCTTCGCCTCAACAAAATCCAGCAGCGTGTTGTCCAGGTCGAAGATCAAGGCCCTAATTCTCGATGCCAAGTCTCATCAACCTCCTGCAGATGCGGAGATGTCTGCTGAAATCCTCATACAGTCGATTATCAAGGAACCTCAGCTTCAACTCGTCATGGCCCTTCTTCCCCCTGAACTCCCCGAAAACGACCACACTGTTGAGCCTCACAACTCCAAACACACTTGCGAGACTGTATATCAGGCCAATCAGGGATCTGCAGCTGCAATAATCGGCATCGACCGCATGGGGTATGGTGAAGTGGAAGTACTCTATGCCTTCGGCCTCGCATATATCTGCCATCTGCCTGTCTGCTGTCAGCAGTACAGGCATCGCACCTCTTTCCCTCTCAAACCTCCTGAGAGTTCTGACGATTACGTAGTCGTTTGCCTCCCTGTCGTCAGTGGATCTCTCCGCGCCTTCGATCTCTATCGCGAGCTTTCTCAGCTCCCTGTACTCCTTCATCGCAATGTATGCTGCAAGCCTCGACTTCTTCATCCTCCTGTTCAGAAATTCGTCCAGAAGGAAATTCTGATATCTGGCCAGTCTCTTCAGCTCTGAAATCAAAGCCGGAGTGTACTTCATGTTGAGAGATGCTTCGATTTCCTCTCTTGCCGTCTCAACGAGAAGTATTTCCTCAGGTTTGAAGAGAGATGAAGAAGAGAAGAATCGGTGATAGATGACGTTTGTGTCGGGGCAGAAATACACTCTCTTCTTCAAACTGCGATAGTGGTTGAGCATGTTTTTAAGTTCTTCAGCGTTTTCGTAGGAGATTACCCCACTTGCGAGCAGACATTCTGCAAAATCGCTGTAGGAAGGCATTTCATCTGCAAGGTGGTCGAAATGGCTCTGCTGATTGTCAAAATCAATCCTGCCCTGCATGATCTTCAGCTTGTAGGATTCGCCATGCTTTACAGCTTCAAGGAGCTGGAAGCGGGAGTATAGGGGATACATGACGCTAATATCATCCACAAGGTTCAGGAGGATCTGAAGTTCATCCGAGCTTATAATTTCCTCGCTATAATTTGCCATCGTTAATCCCCCTTCACAGCCTCCGCTTCCCGAATGAAATCTCTCAGGCTCTGATTTGCCATCGGGATCATCATGTATGGCTTGCTTTCGAGCCTCTTAACTGCAAGATAGAAGACGTGATCCATTTTGTGCTTGACAGCCGGTATCAGCGCAGCGGCAACCAGAGCCTTCCTCCCCGCCGTAATGTCTATGGCTATGCTGCAACCCTCCTCCTTCAGCCTGCGTATAAGTTCGCTAATCATTCTGCCAGCACTAACAAAATCTGCTTCGGGAACAAGGTGGGTCTGAATCTCTGGAGAGATTCCAAACTCCTTGCTCAGAATTCTCATCCCTTCAGCGGCTTTTTCAAGCTCGTCTGCAAATACGTTCTCAGAGAAGATGTGGAGGGTATCTGGAAAATACTCTTTCTTCATCAGGACTGCGTAGTATGTGTTGATCAGCGCCCATGTGGAGCGGCCAAGGATTGTGATGTAGGCTCTTTTCATCGTGGTTTCACCTGTTAAGTTGAGTTATGGTATAATACTTAAACTTTTTGTTCAACTAATTACTCACAGCCCCCGATCCTTCAAGTGGTTTACCATCATCACAGACACCTAAATGTTGTCAATAAGCACTATACCTTCCTTTTTGCATGCCCTTTCGAAATCACTGTCAAACGAAATCAGATATTTTATTCCATAAAACCTGCAGGTGGCAAGAATCAGAGCATCGTTTGGCAGCAGGCCATATTTCTTCACAAACCTGTACGCCAGATTCCTGATTTCCCTATTGATTTCCAGCTCTTCAAAAATTTCGAAGAGCATGAAGAGTTCCTCAAGTTCATCTTCTTTCTCAACAATCAGTTCTGGATTGTTCTTCAGTTCGTAGCTCTTTTTCCCAGTAATCGCCTTCAAATCCCCCATTCCTCGTCTACCTCTTCGAGCATTTTCTCAAGGTTTTTGCCCTTGAATTTTCCGTGAAGCTTTTTCAAATTGTATTCAAGCATGATTTCTCTCTCAATCCTCTCAACTACTCTGTCCAAATCCACCTGCTTCAATATTTCATCTGGGATTTTGAGCTTGACAGTTATCTCGCTCATACATGTCACCTTCAGAGATTGTTCTTGTACAACCTATTTAAGGGTTCTCTGCCCTTGAATTCAGAAAGCCTTCAATCCGGGTTTTTACGAGTGTCATCCTGACATTTATCCATACTCTTTGTTTAAGTCGAAAGTTCTGCAACTCATATCCCGAAATTTTGCAGAATAATCCGTTCAGGCTCTCTTTTAATTTTTCGAGGTTATTTTCGACAGTGCCCTTTGGTAATACTTAAACTTTTTGTTCAACTTTTATCACTTCTACTCCCAGACTTTCAGCATCTTTCCTCAGCCTTTTATCGTAAGTGGCGAGCTTTCCGTATTTCTCTGCCACAGCGAGAATCACCATATCGTTGAACCTTGCTGAGCTCTTCGTCAGCTCAAGAGCCCTCCTTGTAAAGCTGCCATTATCACCGACAATTCTGCTCCTCTGGCTGTCGATGATGCTCTTCACAACCCTCTCAATATCTTCGCTGCTGTATCCTTCTTCCCTGAAAAACCAGTACAGCTCATAGATAACGATACTGGGAATGATCCACCTATCCAGCGAAGCAAGGAAGTCCCTTGCCTGCCGGTGAAATTCTGAATCCTGCAGAACAGCGTAGATGAACACGTTTGTGTCTATCACCATGCTGTCACCTTAATGTAACTCTTCATTCCTCTCTCATGCCCTTCCTGATGTTCTCCTCAATTTTCTCTACTGTAAGACCTTTTCCACCCTTTAGAACCGGAAGCTCAAGCCTCTCCTTCCTCAATACGATTTTGCTGCCCTCAATGTCGAAGATGAGGATATCTCCGACATTTATACCGAGTTGTTCTCTAATTTCCTTAGGGATAGTAATCTGATAATTTCTAGTAACCTTGGTTGCAGGCATAGTAGATTGTTTGTAATTACTATGCTTAAGCTTTACGCCTTAGTTGGTTGTTCAATCTTTTTATCTTTTTACAAGTATTTTTAAGTGGAACAGTGCAAAAATTAAAATGGTGTCGCAAATGCCGGAAATAGATACTGCCCTCGTGAACCGGAGACTTGCAGAGATAAAATTGCTCGCTGACGAGCTGAAGGAAATACTTGACATGGGATTGGAAAAGTTTCTATCCGATTCGTACGTAAGAGATGCGGCGAAATACAAGCTCCTTGTTGCAATCGAAGCCGCAATATCTATCTGCAATCACATTGCCGTAAGGGTTGCTAAAGAGGTTCCGGGGAGCTATTCTGAGTGCTTCATAATTCTCGGAAGAAGTGGGGTAATCTCTGAAGAGCTGGCGAAGAAGCTGGCTGAAATGGCAAAGTTCAGAAACATGCTTGTTCATGTCTACTGGAAAATTGACGACCGAAAGGTCTATGAGATAATCGGAAGGGATTTATCTGATCTAGACAGATTCATTGATGAGGTGAGGGCGTATCTTGGACAGGGATGACATAAAAAATAGAATCAAAAATATCCTGAAGGGCAGAGAAGAGGTTATATTCGCATACCTGCACGGTAGTTTTGGCGAAGCCCACTTCAGAGATGTCGATGTAGCAGTTTTTGTGGATGAGGGTAAAGTGAAGGACTTTATCCAGTATGAGGTCGAGCTGTCAATCGAAATTGAGAAATCTGTAAAACTTCCTGTTGATGTCAGAGTCCTGAACTCTGCCCCCCTCAGCTTCAAGTACCGGGCGATCAGGGGAGAGCTTCTGCTCAGCAGGGACGATGAGCTGAGATTCAGGTTTATGGAGGAAGTAATACGAGAATATCTGGATTTCAAGCCGGTCGAAGAGAGGATGATCAGAGAGATACTGAGTATGTGATCTAACTCAGGCCAACTGCATTTTTCAATCTTTCTTTAAAGTCAGTGGACAGCCTGCCGTTTTCGAATACATTTTCAAGCGATATGGTTCGAACATGCAAATTGATCCCCCCAGATTGGTTTTATCATTCATCAGGCCGAGCTTCAAGTTTTGTTCGAGTCAGTTTCCGAAGGAAATCTTCGTAATTCTGAGTCCTGTTACATCCTCATTAGACATCTGAAGTCCTCTTTCTGTAGCAATCTTCTCCAATAAGTCAACCTGATATTTGTGGCATGTGAAGAAGATTACTTGGTATTTGGCCGATAAATCTATAAGCAGCTTTAGCCCATTTTCAAGTCTCTGTGGATCATAGTTTGCAAATATATCATCTATTATCAAGGGAAGAGATTCGTAATTTCTGGTTAGCATTTCTGCAATGGTAACTTTGAGTATGAAATAAATCTGATCAATTGCACCTCTGCTAAGATAGTCACACTTTGCAAATATTTTGTGTTCTGGGTCCCTAACATTTACATCTAAGTCATCGTCAACGCGTATATCGCTATACTTGCCTGTAACCATCTTTACCACAGGAGAAATTCTTTCGTTCAACACTCTGACAAAGTCCTTTGTAAAATCTCGTTCTGCTTCAATTAGTGTTTTTTTGGCAATTTCTAAAGCATCCCTACACATCTCTAACTCGTTTACTTTTTCTTTCACCTCTGCAATTGCCTCTTCGATCTCTTGGATGGGCTTGTAACTCTTTTCAAGGATTTCTATCCTCCCTTCATTTATCTTAATCTGCTCTCTTAATTGAACTATTCTCTCCCTTACTTCTTTGAGATTTGCTTTAATTTCTTCCTTGCTTAATCTAATATATGTACGGTCTCCTTTAACACGCTCGATCTCTTGTTTGAGTTCTTCTAGTTCATTCTTATAGTCTTCGAGGCTCTTATCCCCAAGAAGAGCGGACCTCTTAGCTTTCAGCTTGTTCAATTCTGAGATCTCATTGCTAGCTTTGGCGTACTCATCATACGCTCTTTTTAGATCATCAAAAGACTCTACAGAGTATTTGCTGAGTATTCTCGATAATTCGTCCTCAGTTTTTCTTAGATTGTTTTTAACTCTCTCAACCTCTTCTTCCAATCTTGTAATCTGTCCCCTTATACTTTCGAGGGATTTTTTAGCTTCCAAAACGGATTTCAGGTCTTTGATTGCCATGTCTATTGAGGATGTGATTTTCTCAATTCTTTCATTTATTTTCGATTCGTCCTCTGAATCATCAAACTCTAACCCGATTTTGGAGAAGATATCTTTTACAGCTTCAATGTGCAATCTGATTTTGTCTTTAACACGCTCGATCTCTTGTTTGAGTTCTTCTAGTTCATTCTTATAGTCTTCGAGGCTCTTATCCCCAAGAAGAGCGGACCTCTTAGCTTTCAGCTTGTTCAATTCTGAGATCTCATTGCTAGCTTTGGCGTACTCATCATACGCTCTTTTTAGATCATCAAAAGACTCTACAGAGTATTTGCTGAGTATTCTCGATAATTCGTCCTCAGTTTTTCTTAGATTGTTTTTAACTCTCTCAACCTCTTCTTCCAATCTTGTAATCTGTCCCCTTATACTTTCGAGGGATTTTTTAGCTTCCAAAACGGATTTCAGGTCTTTGATTGCCATGTCTATTGAGGATGTGATTTTCTCAATTCTTTCATTTATTTTCGATTCGTCCTCTGAATCATCAAACTCTAACCCGATTTTGGAGAAGATATCTTTTACAGCTTCAATGTGCAATCTGATTTTGTCTATGGTCTCGTCTCGTCTTTTTTGCAATCTCTCTACATCCTGGTTTATTAAATCGAGTTTTCCAGATATTGACTTGAACTTTCTGTATTTTTCTAGAAATTCTTCTTTGCTTGCTACACCAAATCTATGGAGTAACTCTTTAGATTTATCCTGTAAACTCATGGATTCCAATTCCTTTCGTAATTTACTTACCTCTTTCCTCAGATTATCAATTTCTTCAGCTTTTGGCGCGCCTTTAAGATAAAGCAAAGCTGCAATTACGAGTAATCCGCCTATCAGAACCATTATTGTTGGTGCTCCAAGTACTGGAGAAATTCCCATTAAAGTGCCCAAAACTGACAGGATTAGTGAATTTCTCCTTTTTAAGTATCTACTTCTCTCTAATAACTCAATTTGCAACTTGTTTGCCTCAATTTTCTCTTTTTTAGCCTGCGCCCATTCTTCATAATATTGTTCTCTAGTTTTGCTCTCCAATAGTTCATTCACTTCTTCTTCACTTACAGTCTTAAATCTTGACAGTTCGGAAAGAGTTTTAGACAATTCTTCTTTATCTTTCGATAATGCTTTAATCTGATCTTCAATCGATTCAAGTGAGCTTTTTTCGATTTGCAATTCTTTGTAAGTTTCCTCTAATTTCTCAATAAATTCGCTAACTTTGTCAGCATATACTGGCAAGGTACTCTCTAGTTTCCTCATTTGCACTTGATACTCGCCTAATTCCGCTTTAAGTTTCCTCAACTGTTCAGATAGTTCAGCTCGTTTAGCATTCAAAGCAACAGCAGCCTGAAAATCTTCTTTATCTATCTCCAAAATCTCTTTTTCACGTAAGATATGCATGAGCTCATCAATTTCTTTCTGGGTTTCTTCGACTGCTTTTATTTTCTCCTCCAAGTCATTTTTACTGACGACTAGTTTAATCGATTCAAGTGAGCTTTTTTCGATTTGCAATTCTTTGTAAGTTTCCTCTAATTTCTCAATAAATTCGCTAACTTTGTCAGCATATACTGGCAAGGTACTCTCTAGTTTCCTCATTTGCACTTGATACTCGCCTAATTCCGCTTTAAGTTTCCTCAACTGTTCAGATAGTTCAGCTCGTTTAGCATTCAAAGCAACAGCAGCCTGAAAATCTTCTTTATCTATCTCCAAAATCTCTTTTTCACGTAAGATATGCATGAGCTCATCAATTTCTTTCTGGGTTTCTTCGACTGCTTTTATTTTCTCCTCCAAGTCATTTTTACTGACGACTAGTTCAGCATATTCCAAATTTCTTTTCGTTTCAGTTAATTGAGTAAGCTCCAATCTTAAATTCTGCAACTCTTCTAGTTTCTCTAAAATTTCTTTAAATGTTTTTTTCGATTTCTCTAATTCATCTCCAAGCTCCTTAAGTTTATTGGCATATGATCCAAGCGGTTTTGATAGAGCATGGCGTGTACCTATTTTATTCAGTGCGTTTTCGAGTTTCTCTACTGCAAATTTAGACGATATATCCTCAGAACCAGTACTTACGATAGCTTGTATTCTGTCTTTAAGACTTTCTCTATTGGATAGGGAATCCACCATGTTTTGGCATATGAAAACTGTATCCTTGAAAATGGTCTTATCCACTCCCAAAAGCTCTTCTGCAAAGTTGGAGTCTCCATTTCGTGTCCGGCTAAATTTATTGGTAATATCATTGCCAAATTCGTCATAAACATTGACTGTTTTTTTGCCAAAATCGCGCACGACTTCATAAATCCCGCCATTATCCAGCCTAAAGCGGATTGTCCCTCCCCATCTTTCCCCATTCCAGGGTTTTTTGAGAAGGACCTCATTCTCATATCTCTTCTGTTTTATGTCATGTCTGAGAGGTCCATAAACCATCGCTATTATGAAATTCTGTAAAGTGGATTTACCAGCCTCATTCTCACCATAAATGACATTTAAGGAGGGGGAGAACTCCAGTTCTAAATCGTTAAGTTTACCATGTGCCCACACATGCAATTTTTCGATAATCATAGAATTTGCACCTCTTTTTTGTCGCTGTCAAAAGCTTCGAGCCCATAATACAGGGCTTTCATCCAAACCTCCTCTTTTTCGGGATTTTGCTCAATTTTACTGAGTATTCTTCTTACAAATTCACCTCTGAGAGTATTTTCTTGGGATATGGCTTGAATATCATAGGCAGGATTGGTTTCGTTCTCAACGATAGCGTGATAGAATTGTTTTTTAGCTGCAGCCTCTATTTCTTCTAATCGTAGTTCCACTGATGGGCTAATTTCCCCTTTAAGAATGATTTTCACGATATTGCGCTCATTAATTCCACTTTGTTTTATCTTGGATATTATGTCTGCAGAACAAGTTGCTGATGAACAATCTATTTCGAGTATTTCGTAGTTTCTGATTCCTGTTGGAACCTTTTCCAGCTTCACAGTATTACTGGAAATTTTTACGAGTAATGCATTTCTTTCACCAATCTCATCAAAGTTTAATGGCTCAAGTGTTCCAGGGTAAACTGCTCTGACTTCACCATCAATTTCTATTTCTGCATATTTATGGTAGTGGCCAAGGGCAAGATAGTTCAAATTAGAATTTTTCAAATCTCCATCAGTAAATGGCAAACACATTTTACTGGATTCAGGGAGCAACATGGAGTATGGGCTGTAAGAACCATGCATAATTCCTATAGTGGGCGTGTCGGTTTCAACTCTGAGTTTGGCTAAGTGATTGGTAGTATCGTTGTCCCATACGTTTGCGATTCCATATACTAGATATTGTTCATTCAATTCTATTTCTTCAAAAAAATTTTTGGAAAAAATATATACGTTTTCTGGCCACTTGATCAGAGAATACAGCGAGTTTTTGGTGTAGGGGTCATGGTTTCCGGGTGTAATGAAAATAGGGATATCTAAAGACTCAAAGCATTTTTTGATGAAATATCCAAGGTCCCTTGTTGCGTACTTTGCCTCATACAAATCTCCCGCTATAAGTATTGCGTCAACGTCAAAATCTTCAGCATTATTTAAAATCTCTTCAAAAGACTGTTTTAACTCCAATCTTCTTTCGTATCCTTTTGGTCCTAAGAATCTAAATGGTGCTTCAAGATGTATATCGGAAATATGTAACAGTTTTATCAAGCTATCACCTCAAGTTTATTTATAGACGCTCATTGAGGTTTGTGCTAGTATTTAAATTTAATTTCTCCAATTGTTCATAATCAGCGTAATATCTCAAAATAATTTTGCTACACTCCATACAATCTTCTCTCGCTAAATTCAAACACTGTTTCGTGGTCAATTTTATCAGAAAAATTCTGATATGGTGTTTCAAGTGTATACTCAGACCCCCACTCTCCCACCATCTCTAAACACAACCACACTCTCAAAGTTTTCCGCAAACCACTCATGGTTTGTGGTATGCACCGGAATGATCACATCCGGATCAATCTGCTCGATTATCCACCTCAGATCCTCTTTTGAGGCATGCCCTGAGGCGTGGTAGCCCTTTATGAACTCAGGAGCCAGTTTTCCATCTTTCAGCACCATCCTGAAGCCGTAGACCCTCAGATTGAATTCTCTCAGCCAGTTGTACAGTCTGAGAAAGTCGAACTCCTGTTCTTCGCTGAACGCCTCGCTCGAAGAGTAGATGTACGCTCCACCATCCGGCTTTATGTCGAGCAGATGCTTCATGTCGTGGAATGAAAAGCAGAGAATGTAGTTCTCTGGATTTTTCGAAATCTCTGCTGGATCGACGAACTTTTCACCCCACCTCTTCATGATGGTTTCCGTTTCCCATTTGGCTCTTGACCTGTCTTTAATTTCGTAATAAATTCGAGCATCTTCCAGCCTGCAAACTCCATCAGCACACTCGATGGCATGAAGCATGTAGGCGTCTTTTGCAGTTACAACAAGCTCTCTCCCAGTTTTTCGTGCAATTTTCAGAAAAGTTTCAAGCCTTTCAAAATTTCTCGGTGAGAAATCAGCTATTACGATCCCTTTCGACTCTTCAACAGCCCTGAGACAGTTCTCAAATACTGTTTTTTCAGATTCATTCTCGTCATCTCTCGAAGTTCTTGTCCCTTCTGTAATCAGAACCCGCGCATCCCTGCTATTTTTGACGAACTCCCTTGTTTTGGCAGCGTTTCTGCCGTGAAGCCTGAGATCTCCGGTATACGATACTGCCACATCCCCGTAGATGATGTATGCATTGGCCCCGTAGATTGAGTGATCAACCTCAAAAGCCCTGACCTCGAACGGTAGTGCGGTGTCAGATATGTGGGTCACTTCTCCATCCACAATACCTTTTGTCCCGGGTCTGCTTGAGACGAACTCCATGAGATCATCAGAAAATTCAGAAGTGCACACGAATTTCCGTCCCACATAATTGCCGCTTTTGGATTTGAGGTACCTTCCATTCTCCTGAGGCGCTCTGGGAGAGAAGTACGCTATCTCCGATCCAATCTTTGCTTGTGAGGAATCCCTCAATGCCTTGAGGATGGCAACCGATATTGGTGAGGAGACTATGGCGATGTTCTCGCTGAGCAGGCCGATGTTCCCGCAGTGGTCCATGTGGGCATGGCTCAAAAGAACTGCCCCGACATTGAGCTTAGGGTATGATGAAGTGTCCAGATCGGATGGTATCAGGTCCTTTCTGTAAACATTTATCTTCGGAATCAGGTCGAGGTGAATGAGGTCGTGAATGCCCCTTCCGCTCCTCTCTGTCAGAAATTCCTGGAAATACTGGCTGTATTTCGCAAAGTTCATGCCGAAGTCCAGAAAAACTCCCCTGCCGTCTTCTTCAACGTAGATCTTGTTCCCGCCGATTGTTGTCGCACCATCGTAAACTGTTATTTTCATTCTTCTACCTCCTCAAGCTTGGCAATTGTAGAATAATACCCTTTTAGACTGGCTATGGATTGCTGGACTTTTGACAAGTTACTGTAGGCGTTGCTAACGTGTCTTGAGAGCGTTTCAAATCTAGAATCAACATCATTGATGTAGCTGCCAAGCACATTTATTTTATTCTGGATTTCGTCAGCTCTCTTTGAGATCTCTTCAGCCTTTATTCTGGCAGAGATTAGAGAAAGGTAGGCTGGAAGCACTGAAGGAGATGTCAGAATTACTCCTGCCTTGGATGCCTCAACTGCAATGTCTGGAGATTCAGAGACGAGGTGGTGGAATATCGCATCAGATGGAACGAACATGAAAGCAAAGTCAAGAGTGCTTTCTTTCCCCACGTACTTCTTCCTGATCTCCTCAATGTGATTTTTCACGTCTTTTATGAAATCTCTCCAGTACTTCTCCTTCTCAGATTCGCTATTCGCCTCACTGTACTTCCTGAAGTTCTCAAGCGGGAATTTTGAGTCTATGCAGAGATACCTGCCATCTTCTACAAGAATGCATGCGTCCGGAATACCAACTCCAATATTTTTCTGAAACTGAATGCGAGAAGCTGGAAAGATGTCCTTCAGCAAGCTTTCGAGCTGGAGCTCGCCAAATTTTGCCCTCGCATGCTTCACCTGAAACATTGTTTTCAGGTCGGAGGTTATCGCCTTGAGATCTGCAGAAGCTTCACTCAGCTTTCCAAGATCCTCCTGAATTCCCAGCTCTTTCAGGGAGGTTGCAAAGGCACCCTTTATCACTTCTGAATTCTTTGTTATGGCCGATGCAAAGAGACTTTCGAAAACTCCTGCCGAGTTCTGGAACGTTTTTGCAACAGCACCTTCAACCCATTCTGGCAAACTTCTGTTCAAATCTTCGAATTTCCTGCTGACCTCCTCGATCCTGCTTTCAGCATTCCTCTGCTTGAGGATCACATACCCCAGAACTGCAAGAACGGTGATCGGCAGCAATATGTCGTAGAATTCCGCGACCTGCATTTCACCACCTGAGGTTGATTGATTTGATATTACTTAAACTTTTTGTTCAAGTTTAAAAATGCATGGATCGAAAACGAGTTCGATGTATGATGAACACTGAAAGGATTCACGGAGATACAAATTGGAGGATAAAACATGCAGTTTCGATGCAGAAAACACTAATCTCAGTTTAGAGCTGCAGTTATCGCCTTTCCGAGTTCCGTAAGCATTATCTTCACGTTTCTGCCATGCTTCTCTCTCTTGACAAACCCTGCCCTTTCAAGCTTTGAGAGGTGGTGGCTCAGCCTGCTCCTCTCACTCTGGAACTCTCTGCTTCCCCTGTCAATTTCTGGATTGAGCTTTATTACCAGCTCATCGAGGGAAGATACACCGTCTCCTATGGCTTTCAAAATCTCCATCTGCTCCTTTCCGGGAAAGCTTACCGGTAGGATGGGCAGTTCCACGATCTCCTCTATTCCTTCTTCCTCATCGTTTTCACCGTATTTCGGAATTGAGGAGAACACCCTTGAATTCGTGATGCTCGCGGCAATGTATGCTGCAATTGCGAAAGTTCTGAGAGAGCCCGAGACGTTGAACACAACCTCATTACCATTCTCCCGCTCTCTCTCTGCCACCTCCACAAGCTCGAGAACAGCGTTCATGATGTTTTTCTTGTCAATCTCCACAATCTCGACGTCAAATATTGTTTTGAGCTCATCTGCAATTTCCCGGGCAACTCTTCTGGCCTTCCTCTCACCACTCGTGTCAGGCTTTCCAACTGCGAGAATGATTCTGGTGACGGGCAGTTCCCTGAGGGCGCGGATGGATTCGATAATCCTTTCCCTTGTGTGTCCGATGAACGTGATCTGGGTTACGGGCATATTGATTGATAGGATCAGTAATACTTAAATTTTGCGTTCAAGCTAAATAAAAAATAGGAGAGTTTATTCTCACCAGAACTTCCTGTAGGCCTTTTTGAAACAATCACTGTGGTAGTAATGGCCCACGTAGTATGCCCAGCTTTCAGAAACCGGCTCACCGCACACCGGACAGAGAGCCTTACCCTCTGGTTCACCCATGTAACGGACGGGTTTTATCAGTCCTTTTTGCCTGAGCTCTTCAACTCTCTCAAGCTCTCTTCTGTCCACCTCTCCCAGAAACACACGATTTTCTCCAGCAACAGCTTCGGCTCTCACCACCGTTCCATCGCAGACGATTTCCACGTAATCAGCCTTCTCGACGTCATTTATTTTCTTGCGGTAGTACAGATAGTAGGGTAGCTCGACGTCAATAAGCTTCTGGAAAAGAACGGGAGGGATTCTGATTCTGTCCACAAACGTCACCTCCTCAAAAATCAGCAAACGTGCTCCAGTATGTGGAACAATTTCTTTTCAAACTCTCTTTCGAGCTTTTCCGCTATTTCAAAAGCTTCAAAAATGTCCTCAGGAATGCCCACACGCAACCCTGTCAGCTCTTCGAGCGAAAAAGTTCTGTCCTCCGGAAGTCCGTCCCTGAACCTTTCCTCCAGCACGATTATCAGGTCGTAGTCGAGAACGGGTTGTCTGAAAACCTCGAACTCGAGACACTCCACCGATTTTGGTTTGAAGTCGTTGGAGTTTCCGTACAGCTTATCTATCACTTCCCGTGCAAATTCGTGCAGCTCTTTTGACTCCAAATACGCTGCAGAGTCAACGAAAATTCCCAGCTCGCGTTTGTCCACTGCTTTCTGGAGAGCGAACCTGGCAATTGGTCCGAGGAGCGAGTCGTTCTCGGAGACGATCAGAATTCTTTTCGGCACCATGGGATCGAATATATCGAAGTATGTGCTGTAAAATGCGTATCTCTCGTCAATGCGGCAGTTTAACTCTCTGCCAATATCGATGAGCATTTTCTGCATTTTTTTCAAGTTCTCTTCATCTGTCACCCTGCCATTCACGTCCAGAAACTTCCCGTTGACAATCGCCATAAGCCTCGCGAGAGCGTAACGGGCATCACTCCCGAAGTGGCCGTAAACTGAGTAAACCGGAATGTCGTTCAGAACGACGTCGGTCAGCCCGAACCTGAGGCCTGTTATGAACAGCCTGTCTATTCTGCTAATCCCAGAACTTGGATCGCTTAGCACGTAGATTTTGGCACCCTCAAAAACCTCGCCGGTTCTCGCCCCCTCCACGCCAGGCTCCACCACAACAGTTGTTCTTCCAGCCGGAACGACAAAAAACCCCTCTTCGCTCAGAATTCTCCTGATCTCGCCAACGCAGCTCACACATGCTTTTTCTTTAAGCTCCGCAATCGTGCACCTGTCTCCTACGGGGCACGAGTAGCCAAAGGTTCTGCATTCTCTCAGCTTCAACCTCTCGTCTTCTACACGCAACATTTTCGCACCTCCGGCCCCCCACTCTCAGCAGGCAGGTTTGCCTGGCCCCGACAACCTGTCTGCATGCAATACGGGGCTAAAAAGGGAGGAGAAAGCATGCTTGCTAAAAAACTGAAAACGTTCTATCACAATTTTGGACGGAATAACTTTGTTGCAAAAATCGAAACCCTCCAGAAAATATACATCCTGGGGCTTGATAAAGATGACAGAGAGTTTCTGAATGAGGTCTTCGATGGAATAAGGAAGGACTTCAGAATGCTTCTGGCTTCAGATAGAATTGAATTAGTATGGACGCGGTTAGAGCTCGTTTCCGAATATGATCTGCCATCCGATGCTGCACATCAAATCAAGTCAATTGTACTGGATGAGATCAGGCACTGGGCCGAGCTTAGAGTCACCGTAATACTCAAACCAGTGTTGACAAAAAAGAGAGAGCCTGTCGAGGTAACCCTGTCTAAGGAAAGGAAATTTCTGGAAGAACGGCTTAAAGTGGCTCAAGAAGAACTCGAGAGGATAAAGAAGAAGAGAGACAAAATCCGGGAGATCATCGCCCTACAGAAGGTGAAGAAAGAGGATGTTTCATGCCTCGAAGAGATTGAAAATGAGCTGGATTTCGATATGTCTGAGTTTGAGGAGCTCGTGGCATGGTACAGAGATCAGATCGAAGACCTCGAGTCGATTATTGAGTACAAGAAAAGAAAGAAAGACAGCTAGCCCTTTGATTTCTGTGCCACAGAACTTTAAATTTCTATTTTTTGAGGAGTGGTGCTGTTCGATTTTTGTTGACGAGGTCTGTGAGATTCATGGGCTCACCACATTTTTACTTTTGGCGTCCAGAGCAGGGTCATGTAACTCCATACCGTAATAGTTTAACGAAAAATTTAAGTATTAATTAAACAATCAATTATCATGACAAACTGGTATCTCGGGGGGCGAATTGCCGAAAAGAAAGTTGCGGGCTGGCTGAAGAAACCGGGTTTCATAATTGTCGCAAGGAAACAGGAGGGGTTGCTTCTTATGTTCATTATGGTGACAGCGGAAATTTCAGGTTTATTCCGCTGAGGAATTGGAACAGGAGGGGAAAAAGAATAGAAACTAATGAGGTGTGTTAAATGTCGGGAATCACACTCGGAGATGATAGAGAGACTGTTTATATCCAGTGTGAGATAAAGAGCCGGGAACTGTTCGAGGTTTTGCAGGATATTGAAGATGACAAAAGACTCGAAGTTTTTGTCGACATTGTGAAAATCGGTGTTACGGGATACAGAAGGATGAATATCGGCGTGGATCTTGATTTCGTGGAGAAGAAAATAGAAGAGATGCTTTCAAAGCTGGAGGAAACACTTGATCCCCATCTCGAAACAAGCCTTTTGGGAGTCTTCATGTCGAGAGTTAAGGAGTACTTTGACAGAGGGGGCAAAATTGAGGATATTCTGGATCCAGAAACGGAGAACACACCTCTCGGAAAATTCGTCAGATCGCTTAAGGAATATTTCGACAGCGGCGGGAAGCTTGAAAGCCTGCTGAATCCAGACAGCGAAACCAGCCCCATTGGAAGGTTCAGTAAAAAGCTTGAAGAATATCTCGGCAGAGGTGGACGGCTCGAAGAGCTTCTGAATCCGGCGGAGGACGATTCGCCATTAGGAAAGTTGAAGAAGGAAATCCTCCGGGAAATCAAAGAGATCAGAGATATTCTCAGCAAAGAAGAGGGCAGAAAAGAAGTGGTTGACGCCACAACACTGAAGGGTTACGTGTTTGAAGACGCATGTGAGGAAATTCTCAGCGGCTGCGTAGGATTTGGTGAGTCGATAATCAGAACAACGGATGAAGTTGGAAAAATCCCTCGAAGCAAAAAGGGTGATTTTGTTGTGGAACTTGAAAACGGGAAAAAGGTAGTTTTTGAAGTCAAAGACTGGCAAAATGTATCTCTTAATAAAATCAAGGATGAAGTCAGCGAGGCGATAGAAAACAGGGGTGCTGATTATGGTGTTTTCGTCTCGAAATACATTGAAGCTCTGCCTAAGAGCGTTGGGTGGTTTAACGAATATGGAAACATCTTAGTCTGTGCACTCGGGAGCAGAGAGGCGGACACTTTCCATCCAGAAATGCTGCACGTAGCCTACCAGTGGGCAAAGATGAAGTTGAAGGCTGAAGGGGATGCTGACAGGGAAGCTATTAATAGAGTAATGAGTGAATTGGATAAACTAAATGACGAACTCTACAACCTTTCTGAGATCAAAAAGAAGTGTAGAAGTGCAAAGAAGGCAATAGATGATGTGGAGAAGATTGCGAATAGCCTCGAGGAGTCTCTTGAGGAGAGCCTAGATTCCCTTAAAAAAGCTCTGGGTGCTGTGGCAGGATAGGGGTGGTATCCCTGTCCAAACCACCTTTCAGTGAAATCTAGGAACGGATAAAGGAGCATGATGGCGAGACTTTCAGGACGAAAAAGGGTCTGGAGTTTACATACAGGGTTGAAGGCAGTTACATCATTACGAACAGGGCGGATTACAATTTACATGGAAGTGATTTCGAAAAGGCTTACAGGATGGTTCCGATAGAGAAACCAGGCGATATCAACCTTATTGTTCGGGAACCGGCATACGTGTGGGCCATACTGCATGATAGGAGGATATCAGGAGGAGAGTGGTAATAAATGTTCGATACTCTCTGGATAACCCATGTCCTGCCTGTCTGGCTCCTTCAGAGGCTCGGAGCCCTGAGCCTTGTCGCTGTGGGTCTGCTGGTTGAAAAGCATTATGTTGGAAGAACTACGACCTTCGCCAATACGGTGGCAATAAACATCCATGCCGCATTTGCAGCAGCCCCACTGTGGCTGGTGCGGTATGCCAACATCGGTCTGATTGTGGGCCTGATTGCTTTGGCATCCTATGCCAGCAGAGAGTCGCTGCCGGGCTGGTTCTACCTGATTTCGCTGGTTTACAGCTCTGCTGTGGTGGGCTTATTGATATTGGTAACGTGATTAAACATGATTTGATGTACTCAGATTTGAAGAGCTGAGGGATGCTTACGAACCTCCGCAGATTGACTACAGCGAGGACAATGCGAGAGAAGATGCCTGTGCGATGCCTGATGATACAGGGAAATGGGTTAAGATTGTGCTATCTTCTCTTGTTTAACTATTTTGCATTTTGGTCGTTCTGTTTTTCCCGATTCTCAGGCTTTGCAGTTGCGATGATTTTCTATTAGTTACTGTAGACTATCCAGCCATTCTCATCCACTACAATCACTTCCCGTCTCACAAAATAATCCAGCCTGAAAAATTCTTCAACAAAAGCCCTGTATTTTTCCTGTTTTTCTTTTTGTGGTAATTCGGATCCACTCCAGTTAAAGTGCTTCATACAGGCCCATTTTTTATCGAGAACGCAGAAGCAGAACAGTATGGAAATGCTATCGCTGTAGTTCTTTATAAGAGCGTTTTTAATTTTGCCGAAAAGGGCTTTGAGGGTCATGCTGTTGACGTTCTTCAGAAGATGGAACCAGTTGCCTGTTGGTTCTTCACCCACCAGCTTTTTAATGTCCTTTTCTACCTCCCTGAATCTTGGGTTGTGTGCCTTGAATTCAACGTTCACGAGCTTTCTGAAGCCATCTCTGTATTCGTAGATGGTGAGGTCGGTTGAGGCGCTCCTCATCCCTTCTCCGCTCATCTTGTATTTCTTTTCGGTTGGTGTTTCGATTGAGTAAAAGAAATCAGAATTGTTCAGAATGCTGCAAAATACGAATCTCGCCTCCTGCTCGCTTATTCTCCTGTGTTTATCCCTTCTGCTCGGAATTATCAGCCTTGGGCAATCCAGTATTGGTTTGTGATCCACGTCAGGGAGCGACCATAATATGTTGCACGTTTCTTTGTTGAACCTGATCAATTCGTTCATCATTGTTTGATGTTGATTTTGAACACTATAACGGTTGTGTTCTTATGTTAGGGGATTTGGTTCGATCCTCCACCGATCACCACCCGCCCTTTGAATAGACTATGGATACAGTAGCTAAAACAAATCCTCTAAGTTACTTCGGTACAAATATTAATCCTGCCACGATGTGTGGCTCGAACGCTTTTCTCCCAGATTCTTCTAACCTTTCCTTCGACATTGCCATCATTTCTGGTATGTTGTACTGAAGCAGTAATTTCTTAACCACATCGATAAATTCGCTATCACTTTTAGTTTTAATCTTCTTAAAATCACTATCAAACGATTTTACGTTTTTGACAGCCCATTTGGCCATATCGAAGATTTTACTTAATTCACTTCTTTCTTCAGTTGTTGTCGATGAGAGTATTTTGTAAAGCCTGTCGAGATTTTTCCTTGAGAGTTTCTTTCCTTTTTTCTTTCCTGCCAGCTCAATACCAGACTCCGTATCCTCGATCATCTGTTTGAATACCTGCATAGCTTTCTCTGCAGCGCTGTAATACAATTCACCATGAAATCTGGATGGTCTTGTTTCGATAGTCAATTCGGTGTCTTTTAGCAATTTCTCAATATTTCTTTCCAAATTGAGCTCCCATGTCTCGCCATCCCGCCTCAATATGTAATAATTCGTTTTTACACCGTTTGTGCATACAAAGAATGCAAGGGGGTATTCTCCATTCCAGTGACAACAGCTTCTCATTGAGTATTGTTTTTTGATTTCATCAAATTTTTCTGGCCACTCTTCCATGAACTTTCTTAAGACAGATTCAGCACCATCTGCAATAGCTAATGAAGTCTCCTCTTCCAGCTTATTCAGGAAGTTATCATCCCCTCCGTAGATTGCTTCAATTGCAGAGGGGTTCCATTCCTCTGTTTCTTCCAAAATTTTGCCGTCGGCACCGAGGGCACTTCCAAATTCTTTGACTCTTGTCTTAATTTTCTCAACAAGTCCAAGTTTTCTGTCGAGTAAGGTTTCGGGGAAGAAATTGTAGATGTAGACTGTCTCATGTTCACTGCCTATCCTATCCACCCTTCCGATTCTCTGAATAAGCTTTACAGGCGTCCAGTGCAAGTCATAATTGACAACTACATTGGCGTCCTGTAGGTTGAGACCCTCACTTAGAACATCTGTTGCTATTAAGATGTCGATGGGGTCATCGGTTGCATAATTATTGGCTTTGGGCGCAAATCTTTTCACAAATTCGTTAATGTTTTTGGTTTTGGAGGTTATTGCCGCGATACTCCAATTATTTGTTAACCCTATTCTTTCGAGAGCCCTGTAAATCCATTCGACCGTTTCTGAATATTCACTAAATATCAGGATTTTTTGTCCAGTATTTTGCATGAGGTCTTCTATGAGTCCAGCAAGAGCACTGAGTTTATTATCTTCCAGTGGGTTTTCTTCAAACGTCTCCTTAAGCGGTTCTACAAGCTCATACATTGCTTCTAAAATCTCGATATCTCTATTCACATCTCTTAGGAGAGCATCAACATTGAACTTGTCAGCGTCATATTTTATACCAATTCTCGCAATCTCTGCGTCAACTTCAGGATACGTTAGCTCTTTCGGTGTTCCTTCCTGTAGGTTTAGCAGAATGTCCTCATAATCTTCTCCAGCCGGAACAACACCTCTCCTCAAAAACTTAACAAAATTCTTTGAAATTATGAGAGACCTCTCCACGGTTTTGTAGAAAGCATACCAAGAACTTTCAAGTCTTTTGAGGAATAGCATTTTGGTTATTCCTTTGAGATTTCCGGATTGAGAAAGTTCTGAGTATGGTCTGACTTTTTTGTACTCGGGGCGAACGTATTTGTAGAGATTAAACCTTGCATAGGTCATGTTTTTGATCCCTTCAATTAGAAGTTCATACACATCTTCTATCCTGCGTTTACCTCTCGTAAGTTTAGATACTACATCTGGTAGGAGTCTCAGGTCGTAAACATCTGAAATACTGTATGTAAGGGTTTTAAGTCTACGCTCTGGGAAACATAGTGTCTTATCACCAAAGTTAATACAATTTCGCTCTCCTCCATACAGCTTTATGATGTCATACCTCGTTCTTCTCACCATCACTTCTCTAAGAACATAACTTGGAGGGATTTTGCCCTGTTGAATCAACTCTGCCAATTCGGTCCAAGACTTTGCTGGAACCTGGAATGGAGGTGTGGGAGTATGGACAAAGAGCTGGATGAGATTTATGATATCTCCATAGTTTCTTCTGTAGGGTGTTGCAGTTAACAAAAGAACATGTTTGCCGACAAGAATTTTCTTTAAAGTTTTGTAGCTTTCAGTCTCAGGGTTCGCATAGTTGTGAGCTTCATCAACAATGACCACTCCCGCCTTATCTCTGACATATTCCATCATCACCCTTTTGTTTTCAGAACGCTCTTCGTCTATGGAAAGTAAACCGGCTGAAAACACCTCGCCCTCAATATTGAATGCAGCCAGCATGCTTTTCCAGTATTTAACGAGTTGTCTTGGTGATATAACTGCCACTCTGTATGGCTTTCCGGAATACATGCTCCTTAAAGATAAATCGTGGGCTGTTGCACAAGCTATGTAGGTCTTTCCGAGTCCGACTACATCACTTATCAGTACTCCTCCCAGCCTCTCTGCTATGGCAATGGCTCTTTTTGCTGCGTCAATCTGAAACTCGTAGAGCTTGCTGAACAGCGTCGTGATATACATTCCCTTGATGTCCGCATCAACCACATCCCTGAAGAGCTCGTACAGACCCCTTATCAGAACCTCGTAGGGGGGAGGGAGGTATTCCGGATCCGCCCAGCTTTTCCTTATAACCTCAATCAGGGCGGGATTGAAGTCCTCGGCCTGATTCCATATCTCCTCAAACCAGTTTTTGAGGGTGTTGTAATGCCCCATAGCAACGGGGGCGTTGAGCTCGGTGTTGGCCATCAAACCAGAAAGGCTCAGGTTGCTTGAGCCGACAAGCCCGAAGCTCACGCCCCGTTCCGCATGGAAGAGGTAGGTTTTGGCGTGCATGTATTCCTGAGTGTAAATTCTGAGCTTTAGCTGACCACTTTCGAGCCAGCTCTTCAGGAGCATGGCCATCTCCTGATTCTCTTTCGTGTGGCTGGTCTGGCCGAGCTGTCTGCTGTAAGCCTCAGCATTTGGGTTGATTCTGTCTTCGTTGGAGAACATGCTCTTGCTCTGGATCTTCTTCACCCTCTCGATTGAGTTGTAGGCGTAGACGAGCTGTTCGTAGGTCTTCTCCTGCATGACGTTGCCGAGGACTATTCGCATCTCCCCGCCGTTCTCGAAGAACTGCTTCAGCTCGTCTTTAATCTCCTTGAGGCCTGAGAGGAAGAGGAAGCCTACGGTGATGTCTATCCTTGGATACAGCCCGCATGTGAGGGCCTCCTTAAGAACGTCGAGGAGCTTGATGGTTCTGTTATCTACCAGTCCTCTTTCTTGGAGGAGCTGGATGTAGTTTTTATCCATTAAATCACCAGCACTTTTTTAGATTGTGGTAAGATTTGACTATTCTTCTTTTAAGTACTGTCCGCTCACCGGTACAAACTTTTTTGGTTTTACGGGCCTGTCGTATTTCCTTATGTTCTCCAGCTCGATCACGAGCCAGAGCTTCTTCTTTTGCTGCCCCCTACTTCTCCAGCCAGAGCGCCATTTTTCTTGGGATTTTACATACTCTTTAAGTTCGTCTTTTGTAAGGAACACACGGTCGCCGTACCTGTCAAAGATTCTAAGCGGATCTTCAACAACTTCTATATTTTTTATGATGGCTTCTCCAACAAAACCTGTATCTTCTCTCGACTGATAAAAAACAAACTTCATGCCTGGCTTTAACTGCTTCCAGACAGTGGCCGGTTTAACGAAGACGTTTTTATCCTTCTCAAAAAACCTGTTTACGCACGGTTTTGGTATAGGATAGGTAACTCCTGCAATTCTGGGCATATTTACCACCATTAACTCTCTAAACTGGGTAGATATCAAAACATACTTCGTGACATATAATATTACCGGAAGGGCTCTGTCGGTTCTTAAAATTATATTTTATTTAATTCGGCTAATATTGCTAATGGGTCTCAAGGATCAAGTAACGAGTTTGGAAAATTTTCTTTCAATTCACCAGCTTTTATTAATTTTTTGTGGAATTTTATCCAATCATCAGTGGACTCACTCTCTCTGACGTCTTTTACTTGAAAAATAGCCAATATAGACTCGTCTGTAATGGGTTCTCCTTTTTTGAAATAGATGATAACCATGGGTATCTTTGCTCGTTCACATAATTTTTTTAAAGCTAGGTAGTTTGGTTTATCTTCTGGGAAAGGTTTCCAATGCTCAGGTTTTATTGATGATCTCTTGAGCTCTATAATACAAATGGGTTCGTAATTTTGCCGAGAATCCGACACACATACTACCCAAGTGTCTATATCTTGAATCACAAAATGTGAAGGTAAATTTTCTCGCTGCCATTCATGGAATTCATTTGACGTGTATTTATTCACGGGTTTTATGGCTGGCATAATGGGTAGTTATTCCTTAACTAATATATATTATATTTTCTGTTTCTGTTCTGTACAATACCACAACATCTCCTTAGACATGAAAAACCTGGTAGTACTTTTGCAAAATCTCGCACGATCGTTTCTTACCGCGAGAAAAGTTCTTTCTATGGTTTGTTTCACTTTTCTTCGCCACTCTTTGCGTATACGGAATCAAGTTGTGAGTATCTCATCTATCTGTACGGAATATGTGACTCTCTGTTTGATTTTGTCTGGAATATCATTTCACAATTCTCTTAGCGTACCGGTATGCCCGTCTTCAACAGAATAACTCAATATTTTGCGAGAACTAACTTTCAGAGCTGACCGGATCCACTATTCTTCTTTGCTTTAAACAAGTATCCACATTTCGTCTTCATTGAAATAGTGTCAATATTTCTATTTTATTTTTTTAAATCAAAAAATCACCATTGTTATTTTGATTTTGCCTTTGACAATCTCCATTTAACGAGTTCAATAACTGATCTGTAAACCTGAAGCTGTTCCTCCTCGTTTAATCCTAGAACTTCAAATATAATTTCATCCAATTTTCTTCGATCTCTCAGAATCCAATTTAATTTGAGATCTTTTATGTTTATGTTATTAAAGTCATCATCGGGTTTTGAGAAACCAAACTCCTCGAATATAGTTTTTACATCACGATTGACAATTTCTCTTACGATAGATTTTATTCTATTATCCAAATTTAGATTTCTAATTATTTTAGGATTTATAATAAGCAATAATTCTGCTTCATATACTTTAAAATCTAGTGCCCCTTCTCCCAAATTTGCTCTACCAAACAATTCCACCATTAAAGGTATATAACTACTATTTAAAAGTCCAAATAATATTAGTTCATCTTCACTTGAGTATATATTGTACAATCGAGCATCACATAGAGCTAAGTTATTCAGCCAAAAAGGGTATCTATCATTATAACTCATCATGCACAAAATTTTGCTTATCTCTTTAACGTTTATAGACCACCAGTATGGCCTATTATTAGCTACACTTGGTCTTTTGTAAAACGGTATTGCCCGAGCTCCGCATTGAGGGCAAGACGCAATGCCATCGTGTTGTGAATAAAACAACTTATGCTTAGAGTTAGATGAACAACTCATTAAAGAGTTCTCCGCACGTTTGATATATTCTAAAGCATGTATGTAGTTTCGCTGTTGAAGCTCTTTTTTCGAAAGCAAGCACATAAAAGCGAGTACTGTAGTATTATCACTAAACACCATATATTTTGGTATGTCCTGAGGGCTTTTTATTACCAGCCTCAAAAATTCTCTCTCGATGTATCCTTTCCAGCCAGCTCCATTCTCCACAGGCAGTAGATTATCCTCTTCGTGCACAACTCCACACAACTCACAGACAGGTCTTTTTACCAACCTCTTCAGATAGAAGAAATCATTAGCCCCGGTCTTAATACCGAACTTTACTTCAGCAATTTCTCCAAGTCTGACAAGCTTGTCTTTATTCTTGTCCACGATCTTGTAGAAGATTTCCGGAGCTCTTATCAGCAACCCCCCCCACTTCTCACCCTCATACTTCCCAAGCGACTCACCGTTGAATGTGGCATTTCCAAGCTTGGCGAGCTCCCTCTCTGTAATATATCTTATCCTCGCAACCTCTCCTTCATAGAAGTGGAGCTTAGCCCCAAACACCTCATAGTGCTTAACCTCTCCAGCCTTATCCACGTGGAGGGGATAGACTGACACCACTTCGGCTACGTCGTCTGTCGTCAGCTCCTCGAACGTCTTCTTAAGCAAGACAAAGTTGATGTAGTGGCCGTCGAGCACACTCGCCTCGTCCACATCCTTCCTCTCGAAGACGGTTATCACCGTGTTGATGTCCGCTTCCTCGAAAGAGCGGTACAGGCTGTCGAAAACGTATCTCAGCTTTCCATACCTCAGGAAGAACTCCTGTAGCTTCACACCAAACTCGACATCCAGCCAAGAGTTGGAGGTGATGTAAACCAGCACGCCGTGGGGCTTGAGGAGCATGGTGCTGTGCACGAAGAAATAGGCGTACAGGTCAGACCTCCCGGGGAGCTCGAACTTGTCTCCATAAATTGATTCCACGACCTCCTTAACAGATTCCTGAACCGCATTCTTATACCAGCTCTTGAGCTTCTTCTGCTCGGAACTGCTGAGCTTCTCAAACTCGTTGAGGTCCAGATATTCAGGGTAGATCTTCTCCTGCCTGACGTATGGAGGATTTGAGACTACAATATCAAATCCACCCTCCGCAAAAACCTGTGCAAAGTCAATCTGCCAGATGAACGGAACCTCGACATTTCTGTTGTTTCTGTAGGCCTCGTAGATTTTTCTTATCAGCTCCCTTTCCTCCTCCACGAGGTTGTGCAGAACCTCGCCATCAAGAGTGGCCTGAACTCTCCTGCTGGAAGAATAAAGATTCTCAATGAACCCTCTGAAGACCCCGTTCATGGTCTCTTTCAGCTTCTTCTCAGGCTCTTCAACCTCTCCGTCAAATATTTTCTTCAGTTCAGCCTTTATGGTTGGGCCGACTGCCCTCATTCTGGTTCTCAGCATGTCAACAACATGCCTCGGCAGAACGATCCTCTTCCCGTCCACCTCTATCTCCTTGGGAACGATCGAGTCGGCGGTTTTGATGTTGGCTTTCAGGTTTGGAAGGATCGGCAACTCTTTCCTTCTATTATCCTGAAGATCAACGTAAGGTCTCTCTGGTAGAGCATCTTCATCCTCAATCAGGGCGAGCCACAGCCTCAGCTCCGCAACCCTCGTCGCCCAGCCCTTAATATCCACCCCAAAGATGTTCTCTCTTATGATCTCTTTCTTGCCCTCATAATCTACCGGAAGGCCGAGCTTCCTGCGGAGCTCCCTGAGAACGTTGAAGGCCGCTACGAGGAACGCCCCAGAACCGCACGCCGGATCAACTATCCTGACCTTCTTAAGCAACTCTTTGACATCCTCTCTGAGCTCATCCCTGATTCTACCATCCATACTGTTCCAGATGAACCTGACGAGCTCCTCTCTAATCGCCTGCCTGAACTCGTCCTCGTCTCTATCTCCACCATGCTTTTCATAGAGGTTTGTAAGCAGGTACTCCAGAATCGCGATCCTCACCATGAAGTCCACTTCAGCTTCAGGGGTGTAGAAGATGCCCGAGCTCTTCCTCGCCCCTTCCTCCTGAGCGATCAGCGATTCGTAAATGTGGCCGAGCATCGCGGGATCAACAGCAATCTCAACCTCCAGAGGAGTCTTCTCGCTGACCGTGAAGTTGTACAGCTCAAGAAAGTCGAATATCACACTCTTAATTGCCTCGTCAGGCAAACTCACGACGATCTCATCAACAACCACGTCCCCTTCTCTGGCCATCTCGAAAAGCCCGCCGTTGAAGTAAGGTATTTCCTCGAACGCCTCAGCAACCTCTCTCGGCAGGTGGTAGAAGAGCCCCACCTTCTCTTCCTTTGGCTTGTTCATTGCGTCGAAGAACAGAGGTCTCAGATAGTGGCTGTAGAACTCATCCCTGAACACAGGCTCTCCATCCTCGTTCCTGTCGAGTGTGCTTACGTACCTCTCCCATAGCCAGACGATGAAGTCCTTCCTGCCGGCAAGCCAGCCCTTCCGCTGGAGGAAGTAGATGAACATCAGCCTGTTGAGCAGGGAGTGCGTGAAGGTTTTGGCGGCTCTCATCACGAAGATTTCTTTGGGAATGCTGTCTCTGCCCGTGTATGCTTCCTCAAACCTGCTTCCATACCTTCTTACAACCAAATCTTTCAGCTCGTTGTAGAACTTCTGGTAATCTTTAAAGAAATCCTCAGTGAGAGTCTTAACCCTGAAAGCCTCATTAACCTTCTCTCTTACCTCTATTGCCGGGGTGCCGGGGCTGTCGAGCCTTAATTTTGAAAGGGCAATTGAAGGAGTTCTATGTGCCTTACCTTCACCGACAATATATACTCTCAACTCAAGCCTGTCAGTTTCTTTAATGTAAACTGGAGAGATAATCTGCCAAGTATCGTTTACACGTATTATTAAGATAAAATTCGCATATTTCTCATCCCAATCAACAAAAGCTTTGACGATCTCTCTTCTCAACGTCTTTGTCATTTTAGGTAACGAGAGATACATTATCCTAAATGGCTCTGCATCTTTTGGCTTAGTTTCAGCAATAACTTCAGCTCTTAACTCAATTTCTCTCCCATCATGTTTAATCCCTATTGAGAATTGAACATTTGATGGCTCAAATTTAAGTAGAGAGAAAATCCGCCTAAACAAGTTTTTCGCATCTTCATCGCTCAACCCTTTGAGATTGTCAAGAACCTTCTGTATTTCTCCAGCGAGATCGTCATTAGCTCCAATTGTCTTTTGTTGGAAGTTTACCGTCACGCTATTCCCCCCATTTTTGTATGGTAAGTTCTTCTCAGTAAAATCTCTAAATATTGTTTTTGGTAGGAATTCAAAAAAATATAACAAAATTTTTATTGTGCTTTTCCTTAGTTAGAGAGTAGCAGGTGATTCTATGGCCTACTGGTTCTGCATAACCAACGAAGATAACTGGAAAGTTATAAAGCAGAAAAACATCTGGGGAGTGCCAGAGAGGCACAAAAACACAATTGCAAGAGTTAAACCGGGAGACAAACTCCTAATCTACCTGAAACAGGAGAGAAATAAAGATGAAATCAAAGAACCGAGAATTGTGGCAGTTTACGAGGCAGCTTCTGAAGTTTTCAGGGATTCAGGCAGGATTTTCAAGTCTCCAAAAGGCATGGGAAATGAAACTTTCCCGCTCAGAATTAAACTCAAACCGGTAAAAATCTTCGATAAGCCTGTTGAATTCAAACCCCTGATTCCAAAGCTGAGGTTCATCACCAACAAGAAGAGGTGGAGCGGCCACCTGATGGGCAAGGCGATGAGGGAGATTCCTGAGGAGGATTACAAATTAATTGTAGGAGGTGTGTAAATGAATCCCCCAAAAATCAAAGAAATCATTAAAGATATCAAAGAAGGAAAATACAACATACCAGAATTTCAGAGAGGATTTGTCTGGAGTCCTCAACAGGTTAGAGATCTTGCCGAATCCATATGGAAAGAGTACCCGATAGGAGTAATATTGGTATGGGAGGGTGAGCACACTCCTAAAGTTGGGGATTATCATAAATTCACTTCTTGGATACTCGATGGACAACAGAGGATGACATCATTTTGTATCCTGTATGGTATAAAACCTCCGTGGTGGAACGAAAGGGAACAACCTTGGGATAAAATCTTGGAAAAATATAACATCATGGTGAAGGTTAATAAGGACTTGACGGGCCTTGAATTTGCTGTTGCTAATCCAGTGAGAAAAAAAGACAGAAAATGGATTCCAATAAGAGAACTTCTGAACATGGACGATGAAAAACTGAGAAAACTTGTAAAGGAAATATCGACTGACGAAGAATATTTTCCCGAAGGTGCACAAGCCCTCAAAAATGATCCTCAATGGTTAGAACTCACGTCTGAGAAAACCAGAGACAAAATCAGAGATTTACTCAAAAACCTAAAGGAGAAATTGGAAAAATATGAAGTGACTTTTCTGAAAACGACTCATGATGTTGATGATGTAATCGAAATATTTGATAGAGTTAACACTAAAGGAACTAAAGTAAAAGAAGCAGATATCATGGTTGCTTTGCTCTCCATAGAACATCAGGGCTGGATTAGAGATGAATTTTTGCCATTTTTAGTGGATCTCAAGGAAGAATTTGGATTCGAACTCGATCCGAACTTTGTGATCAGAATGCTCTCGGCAATCTCCCCAAAAAGGACAGTAAGATTGTCAGAGGTAGGTAAGGAGTTCTGGTCAAGGGAATTCGATCTCAATAAGTATTGGAAAAGGACTAGAGAGTCTCTGACAACCATCAGTAAGATTCTGAATGATTTTGGTATACTCTCCACAGACATTATGGTCTCAAAATATGTATTGATTCCATTGGTCGCTCTTTACGAGAAATTTGAAGATGATTTTGACAGAAATAAGGCACTATACTGGTTCATTCTTGCGACTTGGGATGGAAGATACAGTAGCATGTCAGCTACAAAAATAAGCGAAGATTTGAAAAGTATTGGCAACTCCGTGTCATTTGAGGATGCCATAAAAAAGTTGCTGAACAAGTTGCAAGTGGAAGGAAAGATAAAAAAGGAGGATGTCTTGAAAGATTACACAAAAGACCGATTCATGAGATTTCTGCTATATCTCACAATCTATAACAATGGTGCTATAGACTGGAAGCAAAAGGTTAAAATTGGTTTTGTTGGAAAAGATACACGATTTTCAGAATTTAAACCACAATGGCACCACTTCTTCCCGAAGAACGTTCTCAAAAAATATAACGAGAAGTTGAGTGAAGAGGATAAAATCAGGGAAGAGGAAATAAACTCTCTTGCAAACATAACCATTCTCAATCCGAAGCAAAGAGTGTTTAAAACTGAACCCCACGACTACATTAAAAAACATAACATAACTGAGGAGATGCTCAAACAACAGTTTATCCCGGTAGAGGAGGAACTATGGCATGTCGAAAATTACAGAAGATTTCTAGAACGACGAGCGGAACTTTTAGTTGACGGAATCAACCGATTTTTGGATTCTTTAAGAAAGGGATTGGGGTGATTTAGATGTCTGAAATTGTAGGCGTAACTTACCCAATTCCCAAGCAGTTCATGGATCGCTTTTTCAAGGAAGGCAAAGACGTTTTCGTCAAGCCTGCAACTGTTTGGAAGCAGCTAAAACCCGGAATGAAGTTCGTTTTTTATCAATCCCACGAGGATACGGGGTTTGTTGGTGAGGCTAAGATTAAGAGAATTCTTCTGCAGGAGGATCCGATGAAGTTCTTCGAGACTTACGGCGACAGAATTTTCTTAACCAGAGAAGAACTCAAGGATTACCTCAAATCTCAGGAAAGGTGGAGATCCGGATGGAAAAGCAGAGGTAAAGAAAAGAAAAAGCTCTGGATGGCTATAGAGCTTGAAGACATTAAGAAATACGATAAGCCGGTAAAGCCGAAGAGGTTTGTGCCTGTTGGGGGGCAGTATCTGAGAGAATGAATCGCCTTACCTTCTTCAAATATCTGGTATTACTTTTACCTGTAATAATCTGCTCCGTCCTTTTTATTGTGAAGCTAGGTTCTATTCAAACATCCGGAATTATGGCCATATATGCATCAAATTTCATCCATTACGATTTGGACCATTTCTTGGTGAACATTCTGGCATATCTGGTATTTGCATATCTCTCCTTCCTTTTACTCAAAAGCTTGCGAGAAGAGAAACTGTTCTGGATGTCGTTTGTCGCATTGTTCACGATTATCCCAATTGCAGTAGCACTTGCCAAATTAGAAGCAATTGGATTTTTTCTGGAATTGTTTCTGGCTTTGTCGGTTTGTATTCATTCTCGGCGGCATTGTTATTACGCTCGAAGTCTGTGCCTAACGTATTCCCGTTCTTTCTCGTATTTCTTCTCGGAGTTTTAATTGTGGCAATTGTCTACAGCTATTATACTTTTTTGATTCTGATCTCAATTTTGGTGGGGATTGCATTTTGGTTCGTAATTAAGAATTTAAAACCCAAAAGCAGCTTACTGGTTCTTGTTCCATATTTATTGGCCATTGTGGGATCGTTTCCGAGCATAATCTTGACTGACAGGGGCTTCATTAACATATGAGCTCATTATGCTGGACTCTTCTTAGGATACTGGATTCCTCTGTTGCTGTGGTATGTGCATGATGGAAAGAAACGAGATTAGCATGCTTAAGAAATCTTTAAATTCGCCTATCAACTTATTTCCTTTTAATGCGGCCTAGGGCTATTGTCCTGTTTTTGATATTGCTTTCGTTAATAATTGTGGGTTGTTCTCAAACAAACGAAAACACTCAACCCACAGCAACTCCAGCTCCAGTTGCCACATCACCCATACCACTCTCAACTTCGCCAGAATCCCTACCCCCTGAACAGACACCCGTCCCCACACCAACTGCTGAAAAACTCTCAATTCAGCCCGGCCAGAACTACACCGCAAGAGTGGTTTACGTTGTCGACGGCGACACGATTGACGTCATCTTTCAGGATGGAACTAAGGAAAGAATCAGAATCCTGGGAATAGACTGCCCGGAAACTGATGCGGAGAGAAACAGAAAGGGCGAGTATGATGGCATAGCCGACATGCAATATCTCGCAGTCTGGGGCAGAAAAGCTGAGGATAAGGCAAGAGAGCTGCTCGACGGAAAGCAGGTTGTGGTTCAGACGGACGAGAAAGCAGATCTCAGAGATATCTATGGAAGGCTCCTGGCATATGTTTACGTGGATGGTAAGGACTTCGGAGCCATTATGCTCAAAGAGGGTTATGCGAGGTGCTACTGCGAGGCAGAGTTCTCGAAGAGAGGTCTTTACAGGCAGCTCGAAGAAGAGGCTAAGCTGAATAAAGCCGGACTCTGGAGCTACTCACCACCTGTAGTTGAGATTCTCTCAGTCAATTACGACGCTTGTGGAGCAACTGATGACAGGGAGTGCCTGAATGACGAGTATGTGGTCATAGCCAATACCGGCAGCACTCCAGTATCGCTCTACGGCTGGAAAATACAGGACGAGTCGGGCAAGTACTACATCTTCCCAGATGTTATCCTCGATCCCGGAGAGCAAGTGGTTCTTCACACGGGCAAGGGTTTTGACAACTCAACCGACCTTTTCTGGAATTCTGGAAGGGCTATCTGGAACAACGATCACGATACCGCTTACCTCTACAACAGTGAGGGGGAGCTGATGGATAGCTATGAGTGGTGAATGAAAGGAGATTTTTGATCTATTTTTGAATGGTTCTTTGGCATTCCATTTACGGAAGCGCTCAATTCTTGTTTTAAATTAATATTAAAACCAGTTTAATTCTTCTCTGGATTTAGAATCCAGTTCTTTATCTCTTTTCTCCTGTTTTCAGCCCATCTCAGAATAATCTTACCATTTTTCCTTTCCACCAGAGTATATTCCTGCAGAAATCCACTGTGAGCGAAAAAGTTTCTTTTGCTTGCCGAGCTTTTGTAGAAATTCTGCCCGTGAATCAGCATGCCAAGAAGCTCGGTCTCACCGTCACTCAGCTTTTCAGAGTGCTTCTTTATTTCATTCACATCCCTCTGAAGAAAGTACTCGTTCACACCAGTTCCAGTGTTCCTGTTTCTGTACACCTCAGTGAATTTCTCCAGTATTTCATCTATTTCAGGCTCGCTCAGAGACTCTCTGAATTCCCTGATGCTCCTGAACATTGCAATGGCATAGAAGACATTTGAAACATTAACTCCATCAAGTGGAAATCTTTCCACCCTGTTTCCATTTTCATGAGGTTCTAGAAGTTTCTCCACAAAACGCACAATTTTCCGTTCCAGTTCATCTATTCCGTAAGACATCTGGAGAAGTTCGTAAAAGGTGAGTGGTATGTTCAGCCTTATTGCGTTATAGGCAAGCCTGAGCTCCTCAAACATGTGCCTGAACTCCTTTTTCAGCCCAGCGTTTTCCCGGTTTATCCTGCCAAGTTCGTCTTTCAGACTTTCAGGACACAGCTTAACGATCTTATCAATGTTGGCATTTGGGAGGGAAAAGAAGGCCTTAACGTCTAAATGCTGAATCTCGACAATGTAGCTCTGCACGGTCCTCGTTACAGGTGGTGTAAAAATGGCTGAAGCGTCAACATCTGAAGACCCCTGCAGGATTTTCTCCATCTTCCTGTAGGTCAGGTACCTCTTTGTAGCCTCAAGCAGGCTCACAGGATATATGTTGAATCCAGTGGATAAGTCAATAAATAGCTTTCCTGGTCTCTCTTTCAGCAGGTGGAGGAAGATGGCAGTTGCTATTGTCTCAACACTCCCGGAGAAGTAAACCTCCACATCCTGCTCCCTGTACCTGCCCACCGGAGGGATGGTGACTGTCTCAAAGTCGTCTATCCCTTTATCGGCGAGCTTTTCTTTGAAAGTGTCGAGGTTGTCTTTAATCAGCATGCTCTCAGGAACGAAAATCGTGAGGTCCACCTCTTCCCCCTTTTCCATCAGGTGTCTCCTGAGGGCATCAGAACACAGGGGAGTGGTATAGCTTACCCCATCGATTGTGAACTCCTTCTCCTGATACGATTCGGGTTTTCCGATTACCTGAAAGATGGTGGTCACCGAATCAGCACCTCTGCAAACTTCTTCCCAAAATCCGTGACCAGATACCTGCTGCCGAACTTCTCTATCAGCCCGTGCCTTAACAGCAGCTCCCTATCAGAATACGTCAGGCTGTCAAGTTTTCTGTTGTAGAGCACGTCCACAAGCCTCATCATGTAGTCCTCCGGAATGGGTACTGTCGGGATTCTGATTACTCTGTAGTCCCTGGGGAACATCAGTGCATCGAAGTACCTCTCCTTCTCCCGGTATATTTCCATCTTCTCCTCATCGCTCTCTGAGAAATACATCCTCTCTATGTCTAATCTGAGATTTTCAAGCGTCTCGTTCACGATTTTTACGTCAGGAGATACCACGTGGAATATTCCATCAACACTGAGAAACTGGCCGAGAAGCGAGAGGGTTATGCACATGTTCTTCCTTCCACCGGCCACGTTCAGGTAAACCACATCAGAACCGAACTTTTTCTTCTGGTCCTTTATTGTCTTACCAGCAATCCTCATGAACTCGAAGTTCTGCTCTTCTGTCGTAACATCCTCAAAGGGAATCTCAACCTCGTGTATTCTTGTTCCCGGGTATTTGGACTTCATGGCAACCCTCACAAGCTCGTAACCCTGCTTGACTTTCTCGTCTGCCGTGGTCATCACAACGAGGTCGGAGACCTTTCCAATGTAATCAACAAACGCTGTCACAACAGGCGGGCTCATTCCAAGTGTGGCGATAACCGCAACCCTCATTCCTGCGCCTCCTTTTTTGTCATATAGGCTAAAGCCACTTAATTAAAATTTTTGGTTTTGAAGTTAAATTTGAAGCTTGAGTTTGTTTTAAACCTGAGATTGCGTCACGGTTCTCCTTATGAGATTCTGAAAAATCCCTTAAGTGGAAAAAGAAGATGAGGAAAAGTTGCCGTTCTCCTTATGAGATTCTGCAGCACTCGCAATAAAAGCATTGCACGAATTGTTAAAGTTTCCGTTCTCCTTATGAGATTCAAAGTGGCTGAGAGGCTCGGAATGCAAAACGAGGCGAGGGCAGTGTTTCCGTTCTCCTTATGAGATTCTGAAATACTTGCTCCTGAAGAGGCTCCATACTTCCCTATGTGGTTACCGTTCTCCTTATGAGATTCTTGAGATAGAAGAAGAGGAATTGGCACCGTGGGAAGTGTTGCCGTTCTCCTTATGAGATTCTAATTGTATATTTAGAAGAGAATCCAGACTGGGAGACTTTGTTACCGTTCTCCTTATGAGATTCTCTAATTGCTGATTCCAATAAGCGATATTTAGAACCGTTACCGTTCTCCTTATGAGATTCTGAAAGAAGGGTTAGAGGAATTCATGAGCTTTGGAATGGTTACCGTTCTCCTTATGAGATTCAGGGGTTAGAAGAATTCATGCAGTTTGCACCAAGGATGGGGTTACCGTTCTCCTTATGAGATTCTGATTAGTGTTAAATATAATTAAAGTATTATAATAATTGTTACCGTTCTCCTTATGAGATTCTTGGATTTAGGTGCAGCACTGCCTGTTATGGGCAGTGTGGTTACCGTTCTCCTTATGAGATTCTCCTGATAGTCGGAATTGATGATGTATGAGGGAGGAGTTGAGAAGTTACCGTTCTCCTTATGAGATTCCCCAGTTAGATATAGAATAATGGATAAGCATAGCTATGATGAGTTACCGTTCTCCTTATGAGATTCAGGGATATGGATGGTTTTCACATAAGGAGTGTTGTTAGAGTTACCGTTCTCCTTATGAGATTCCGATGTTCAAATTTCTCCTTTGACCCTTTATAACCTTTTTCCTGCCTGCTTTTTCCAGGGGTTACTGGTTGCATGCAATTTTGAGCGCCAGTATTTAAAGAGCAGCCAGTTTTTGAGAAGGAGTCTCATCACTGAATTTTGCTTTTCAGGAAATTAAAACAGAGATAAAATAAGAAGTAACCTTGGGAACTTTTTAACCGGAATTATCAGGCATTAAAATTTTTATCCTGTTTGAAAATCAAATGAACTTGTTTGTCAGTCAGATCAGTTTTATTCAGTCAGAAAATTATAAAACACCATTATATCACAGCTCCTTACAGATTTTTCTGTATCCGCATCCCCGACATCTTGATCTGTCTCTCGGGGACGAGACCAGTCCGGTTTCATGAATGTGGTGGATTTTGTTTATTATTGACGCAGCATATCTTCTAACGCCCAGACTGAACGGTGATTCCCTTTCTCCATCCCTGTAACCGACCACGAGCTTCACCACTCTCCCAAAATTGTCCTCCACCAGGAGAGCGTAGCATGCGGTCTGGTAGAGGTGAATTTTCGCCGACTTTTTCCTGTATTCTGAGTTCTTGAACTCGTAAACCTCGTAACCATCTGGTGTCTGTCTCAGCCCGTCAACGTAACCATATATTCCAAATCTTTCCGATTTCAGGTAAACGTTCGTTTTCCATCCCTTTCGTTCGAGCTTCTTCATTCTCTTCTCGTGCTCCTCCTTCCCGTACTTCATGAGCTCAGTCGTTCTCTCTTTAAAACCGAGAACAAGTATGAAGTAAGGTATTCTGGGGCAGTAAAGGTACTGCTTCACCATGCTAACGGGAAATTCAAACGAATATGATGTCATCCTCATCCTCCTCCAGCACCTCCCCGATCACAGTCCTGAGCGCCATATCCGGCCTGCAGATCACGAAAACCTGAATGTTTCCCTGCTCTCCTCTGAGCAACCTCTTCAGAACTTCAACAAGCTCTCTCCTCCTCGCTGAACTTATGTCTCCGAGAAACGCGCTCTTCTGAATTCTGCTTAGTCCGAACCTTCTGCATGCTGTGGCGATTCTGCTTCTCGTTCTGTTTTCCGAGATGTCGTAAATCACGAGGGTCATCATCTCAGTATGAATGGCGTGTAACTGCTCTTTCCGAGCAGAAACCGCTCGAGTCTTCTGGCCTGCAGGTAAATGTGGTACTCTATGGGCAGTTTCCTGTTTTCAAATGTAACCTTGGTCTCAAGTCGCCTGAATATCTCAGAAATTATCTCCTTCCTGCAATCTGCTGTCAGAAAACCGTCCTTGACCTCTGGAGTTATTTTAAAAATGGCCCTGTCCACAACAGGCTGCCTGAACTCCTCCATGAGATCAACCACCAGAGCAGGCCGTCTCGGATTTTCTGCGTGCAGAAACCCGGCAAACGGATCGAGGTTCGTTGTATCTATGGCAAGAGAGACCACCGACATTAAAATTGCATACCCGTAATTGAGAGCCATGTTGAACGGATCAGGGCTATCGTATCGTTTTTTCCTGCCAGACATTTCGTAAAACTCTGAAACAACATTCCAGTACACCTCGGCAGCCTGAGCCTCCACGTTTATTATGTTCTGCTGTCTCTCGCACCGATCCAGCTTGCTCACCGATCTCTTGATTTCGTAGCACATCTTAATCAGGTCTTTCCTCCCCCTGTTCTTGCAGATGGACTTTGCGAGGTAGTACTGATTCATCACCTTTCCTCTCACAAAGCACTTTGCTAAGAAAAGAGACCTCTCATCCCTCTGGGCAGCGTACTGCTCTTTTCTGACAGAAACGTTAGCCTTCCTGTAAAAAGAAGAGAACTTTCCAGCCACAGTTCCGTTCCTGTTCAGGACTATCACGTCAATGTTGTTTTCCGACGCGAGCCTGAGAAAAGCCGATGACATTGATACGCTACTCCCTTCTACTATTAGCTGATCAACATTTCCCGGAGAAACCGTTCTGATTTCATCACCCCTCTTGATCTTTATCAGCCCATCCTTCACTCCAAGGAAAGTTCCGTAACCGCTAATTACCACTTTCATTGCAGACACCAAAGTACGCACAAGCCCTGTGGCACCTTTCTGGCTTGCCCGGGTCAACTGCTGAGTCAATCATCTCCGCAATCTCGTCGCGTATTTCAAGAAACTCCCTTCTGAGCTCGTCAGTTATCACGAACTCCTCCTGGGTAAAATGGAGATGATCTCCAAGCCTTATGTATATCAGGCATCCGAAGTTGATATCCGTTTCATCGTCAGCCTCGATGGCAATTGCGTAGCCTGCAAGGGCGAGTCTGTGCTCATATCTCTCGATACCGGTTTTAAAGTCCATTATGATGCTGAAAGGTGTGAATACGTCAACCGAGAGGTTCGGTGACAGACCGACAGGTCTGCCATCAATCTTCCTTTCGATGATGGGAGGGAATGTCAGCCCTGCTATATTTTCCGAGTCCGAATTCGGGTATTTGGAGACGACATCATCAATTTTCGCTGCAGATTGTATCACGAGAAACCTGTAAAGGCTTAGAAGTTCCCGAAAGTCAACTCCTGTATCTCTGCTTATTTTTTCTGGTATGGCATGGTTGCTGTAAAACTCATCTATCACCTCGCTTCCTGTCCTAAATCCAGAATATACTGCCTTTTTCACTGATGTAATCGTTTCCTTTATCAGTCTGTGGCAGGCTATGCCCCTGAGCATGTACGGATTCAGAGAGGGCCTCTCCCTCAGGATGTACTTGACGTAAATGTCTCTTCTCGTTGGGCAGAAGCCATTTATGTCAGAAACGGAGATGGTTGTGGTTGTTGCCGGCTCTACAGGAGGTTTTTCCCAGGAATATCCTCTCAATTCATCCGATATTTCAGCAGTGACTGTATTTCTTCGCAGTATCCGTATCCTCTTCTCGACGTCTCCCAAATTCGGAAACATGCACAAATTTAAGATATACTTTGTATATTAGCCATCCCGGAGAAAATCCGATAAAATTTCAGATTTCCAAACTATTCTCGGAAGTATTATCGAAAGCTATATATCTTAGAGAAAGTGCTTTTACTTCAAATGAAAGTGCTTGTTGCTACAGTAGGTGGCAGTGCAGATCCAATTGTCATCTCAGCAAGAAAGCTCGGCTTCGATAAAGCAATCCTTCTTGCTGGGAAACCTGCTGGTGAGGTTCTTGACGATTCAATTGAAAACCACGTGAATCCGCTCGACGTCGCTGAAGCCATTAGAGTCAGGCTTGAAACAATGGGTGGTGACGTGGAAGTTATCCCCGTCAATCCCTTTGACTTTGAAGAGTGCTGCATGACTGCTATTCAGGCAATAGAGAACGAAAAACAGATCGATTCTGAAATAAGGGTTGTCATTTCCGGAGGAACGAAGGTTCAGTCGCTCGCAGCCTCCTATGCTGCATACGTTTGCGGCTGTCATGTGTTTTACGTTCAGGAGTCGAAAAACGGTTCACACCTTATTGAGATACCTCTTACGTTCTCTGAACTGGACAGCATTCCCAGAGCGAGGAAGGACGTGCTGAAGGTCCTTGAGGATGGTGACGATGCTGGAAAGATTGCTGAAAAGCTCAAAATTAGCAGGAAAACCGCATCTCAGTACCTGAAGGAGCTCAGAGAGTACGGGCTTGTGGAAGCGGCAAATGGAAAGGCCAGGAAATACAGGCTCACATTTGCGGGTAAAATCTGCAGAGCGAGGTGGAGATGATTATGGACGGTGAAGCTGAACTTGTTGCCCTTGGAGGATTGCTTCACGATATTGGAAAATTTGAGCAGCGAGGCAAGACGCAGAATAGAAGGCATCAGGATTTTGGATACGAGTTTCTCAAAAAGTACGTCGAGAGATACCTGAAAGAATACGGAGAACTTCCGCTATTCGCAAGATACCACCACAGGGACGACCTCAAAACTTTCAACGGAAGTATCAGACTGAGGAACCTCCTTAACATTGTCTGCGAAGCAGATAACATCTCATCTGGAGAGAGAAGAGAAATAGAAGAGGATGCAAAGTTCAGGATTGAAAACCCTCTTGAATGCGTGTTCTCTTCCGTAAACCTTGGAAAAGGAGACGCGAAAAAGATGTACTATCCACTCAGGACGTATTCTCCAGAAAGCTATTTTCATCCAGTTATCTCCCACAAGAACACTTCAGAAGATTACGGGAGACTTTTCGATGACTTCGAGAAAGAATTTGACACCGCGATAAAGAGTCATAGCTTCAACCATCTCCTGCATGTTCTCGAAAAATACACAACATTCATCCCGACAATGCTGACAGAGAACAACGACATCTCCCTTTTCGACCACCTGAAGACTACTTCTGCCATCGCGCTCTGCATGTACCACTACCACAGGAAACAGCTCGATGAAGACATCGAAAAAGAGATAGAAGACAGGAAAGAAAAGAAATACCTGATCGTCGGTGGAGACATTTCTGGAATTCAGGAGTTTATCTACACGATAACAAGCAAAGGGGCGCTGAAATACCTGAGGTCACGGTCACTTTTCCTTGAGCTGCTGGTTGAGGATGTTGTCGCAGAGCTCATCGAAAGGCTGGAGCTGACAAGAGCCAACATCATCTTCGCAGGAGGGGGAAGATTTTACATCATCACACACAACACAGAGGAGGCAAAAAGGATCATCAAAGACGTTGCAATGCACGTCAACAGATGGCTCTTCGACAGGTTCTGGGGAAAGCTGTACTTCGCAGTTGACTCTGTCGAGGTTAATGGCGAGGAACTGAGCAGATTCAGAATTGGCGAAAAGTCCATTTGGGAAGTAATTGGAAAGAGCTTGAAAAAGAAGAAACTGAGGAAGTTTCTGGATATTGCAAAAGAGGGAGACTTTATTGAAAACTACATTCCAGACTCCGAAGAATTCGGGGAGTGTGATGTATGCAAGGGCCCCAGAATTCTCCACAATGTTGAAAACAATAAAGTCTGCGAAAGCTGCAGAGAGTTTCTCCTGATAGGGGGAGAGATCCCCAAATCGGATGGATTTGCGAGAGTTAAGGGCAAAGTGATGGTGGAGGTGAAATACACACTTCCATTTTCATCTTTTGTACCAATCAGGGTGGATGAGGTGGATAAATACAATGAAGGATTATTGTACTTAAAAGGACACAGAATAGAGACGAAGAATTCCGAAAAGCTTGACGAACTTGGTTACATTCTTCTGAATGTTGGAGATTACTATTCCAGAGATGAAGACAAAAGCGTTAAAGAGTTTGACAAACTTGCTGAAGGGGCATGTGGGGTCAAAAAGCTTGCAGTACTTAGAATGGACGTGGACGATCTTGGAAAGATATTCAGCATTGGTTTGAAGGGAAGTGATACCATTTCAAGGGTTACAACACTTTCCAGGTTCATGAATCACTTCTTCAAGAACTGCATAGATCTCATCTGCGAAGGGAGTATTCCTGCCGAAGTTGTTGGAGAGACCCCTAGGATAAAGAGCGGCAGGAAAAGAAAGGAGGTCGTCGTGGTCTACGCTGGAGGAGACGACCTATTTATCGTCGGTGCGTGGGACCATGTTTTTGAGCTGGCATTTGAGATCGAGGGCGCGTTCAGAAGGTACGTCGGCGCGAACCCCAACATCACGATTTCGGCGGGGTACGCGATATTCGACCCCAAGTTTCCGCTCTACAGAATGGCCGAGATTACAGGAAACAGAGAGGAAGTAGCGAAAAAAGATGGCGATGTCGTTGCGAAGATAGATGGAGTTGAAATCAGAAAGAAGAACAGAATCCACCTTGGTGACAGAGGGCTTCAAAAAGCCAAATCTCATGGAACCGGAATCGCGTTCAGGGAATCCTACGAGTGGGACGAGTTCAGGAGGATCTGGTCAGAGTACGTTACCAGAATATACGACAGCGGAGAGTCCAAGCTGCTGGTAAGGAGAAGCGCGATAAGGAGGATTCTCGACGCGAGAAGAGAGTACCTCAAGAACCCGAACGGCTTCAGATGGTCTGTTTTGCTCACGTATTACCTCGCGAGAATAAAGGTCGAGAAGAACGGGGCTGAGAAGAAAGGCAGCAGGATGATTGATGTTGTGCCAAAGCTTGCCACAAGAGATCCGGAAAAAGTCAGAGAGAAGAGGCCACAGGACATATACCATGTGGACATTCCGCTGAAGTTTGTTGACCTTGCTGTTAGAGGAGGTGGTTGAATGGCAGATTTTGTGGAGCTGTTTGAGAGGGGAGATTTTGTAGATCTGGGTTTGAAAATCAAAGATGAGTTTAAGAAAATAGACGATGACAGGGCAATCAAGAAACACAAAAAATACGATGCTAAGTACGACCAAATTATAAAAAAATTGTACGAAAAATGGAGTCCTTTTGACAAGTCAGAGAATTTCTTCGGACTTGAAGAATGGGAATTGAACAGACTCTCTTTTGCCGTTGCTGTAGATTCGGTGGCTCGAGGGTTAAAAACGAGTCAGATCAGAAAAATTCTCAACATGTCGAATTCAATATATCGAAAATTGAAAAACGACAAAGAAGATACCTTTGTGGCCATGGATGTAGCTAAGCTTAGCTATACACTGGCTTACTCCTTAGGACGCCATAAAAGAGAGCTTGAAACTTTAGCTAGAGTTCTCAACAAGGCGATCACCAAATTGCCACAAAAACCCAGTAAAAACGACTATGAGAAAGTACATAACTTCTTGCAAGCCGTTTTGGCATATCACAGGCTATTAGGGGGGAGTGATTAAAATGGGTGAAATAATTTTGGGTAAGATTATTCTGAAGGGCAAGATAAAACTCAAAACCGGACTGCACATTGGTGCTCAAACTGAGGCTATCGAGATTGGAGGTGTGGATAATCCGATTCTGAAGGACCCAAATACGGGAATGCCCTACATTCCCGGATCATCTCTGAAGGGCAAGTTAAGGAGTCTCTTTGAAAAAGATAAGATTAATGACTATCCTCCCGAACTGAGAGGTCCGCCTCCAAAAGATGAAAAAGACAAAAGCAAGTACTTTTTAAATAGAAATATAGGCACATCAAGCAATCCAATCTGGATACACGTACACGAAGAATACGATACAGCTAAAACCTGTGAGATTTGTCGGCTGTTTGGTAGCTCCGGGAAAACGAACTACCCATCAAGAACCATTTTTAGAGATGCTCACCTGATAAACGAGAAAAGTCTGGAAGAAGTCATAGAGATCAAGACCGAGACCGCAATTGACAGAATAACTTCTGCCGCAAATCCCAGACCGATGGAGAGAGTGGTTCCAGGGGCTGAATTTGAGTTTGAAATAGTTTACAACATCGAAAATCAGGATGAAAAGAGAGAGGACATTAAAAACCTCATCAGTCTGATGAAAACGCTTGAAGACGATTATCTCGGAGGTTCAGGATCTAGGGGGTACGGAAAGGTGGAGTTCAGAATCACTAAAGTCGTTGAGAGGTCACGGGAATACTACCTGAAAGGCGAAGCGGAAAGGGAGCTCCTGAGCAGCGAAAGTGGTCTGAGGCCAGAGGAGGCTGTTAGTCAGATTATGGAAGCGCTATGAGGACATTTAAAGTTTTCAAACTCCATTTCAGGACACCAGTGAGAGTGGGCGAGGCGGGATTGGGTCTCGAGAGAACAGGGGAGATCTTACGCTCCGACACACTTTTTGGAGCGATAGCAAACGCTCTCAGCAGATTGAACGAGGATGTGGAAGAGTTCGTCAGCAGGGTTCGCAATGGAGAGCTGAGGTTCAGCTCGTGCTTTCCGTTCAAAAACGGGACTTACTACCTGCCGGCACCTCACCTGCCATTGGAGAAAAAGTGGAGGTTTCTGCCCCTTGACGATTTCGAAAAAGTCATTTCAGGAAACGTTTCTGAGGTCGGTGATAACGACAAAATGGATTTCATGAAAAAGGTGGAAATCCCGAAGGTTGTTCTGGACAGAACGACATCAAATTCCGGAATCTACTATTTAACAGCCCTTAAGTTCAAAGAAAATTCCGGCCTGTACTTCCTGGTGGATGGAAGGGATGGTCTGATCGAGATTGCTCTGAAGTACCTGCAGGATGAGGGGATTGGAGGTAAAAGGACATGGGGACTCGGGAAATTCGAGGTGGGAGATGACGAGATAAAAATTCGAGAAGACGGAAACTGCTACGTCACCCTTTCCTTAACATACCCGAGAGACCTCGAAAGCGTTGTTTACTGGAAACCTCTTGTCAGGAGCGGGTGGATAAACTCGCGAAAAGCGACACTCAGGAAGCCAAAGGTAATCATGGCCTCAGAGGGTTCGGTTTTCAGGAGAGCCGAGGAGGGAGAGCTGGTGAACCTCAGTATCGCCTACACCGACCTCCCACCTCTCGCTGGTCATGAGGTGTGGGTGAACGGAAAGTCGTTTCTGATCAGGACGGTGGTCACAGATGAGGCTTGAGATTCTCACACCAACTCACATAGGTTCGGGAGACAAATATCTTGCAATAGACTATGTGATAAAGAGAGACAGAGTCATATTTATTGACTCAATGAAATTTTTCGAGGAAATCGAGAAAATGGGGTTTGATGCCGTAGATGTAGCAAGTAAGATAGGCAGAGGTGAAAAATCTATAGAGGATTACGTCAGCAATATATCCAAGATAAAGGTGCGTGAAGCTCCCTTTTTCGGCCGATTTGCAAGGAAAGAAATTCTGATGCACATAAGAACTTGTGGAAAACCCTACATCCCCGGATCGTCTATAAAGGGAGCGATAAGGACTGCATTCCTCTGGAAAGAGGTTAAAGAAAACAGGAGCCTTCTCGATTGGACAATACATCAAATTAAAAACGAGTTAAGGGGAAAAAGATACCTCCAGAGGAAAGACCTGACAAAGCTTGACGATAATCTTGAGAGGAAAGTATTCAGGAAAACAAACCTGTCCGGTAAGGACGGAGATCCGAAAAACGACCTTCTGAGGGCTTTGAGAATAAGTGACTCGGCGTTTTTTGATAGCTGCAGCGTTTACCAAATTAACTATCTTGGAATGAGAAACTTCAGCGTGCTTGCAGAGTGTGTGGATAGCGGGCAGAAGACTGAAGTTGAAATAGATGTGGATGAATTTACACTGCAGTATTTAAACCAGAAAGTGGACTTGGACAGTATCGCTTCTGCATCGAGAGAGTTCGCCGAAGAGGTGGTTAAAGCCGAAACGAGTCGCGGTTATCCTGAAGAGGTAAAACGGGAGTTCAGAAACGTTCTGGAAGCAAAGGGCATAATTCTCAGGATTGGGTGGGGAACCGGCTGGTACTCGTCAACAATCGGAACGCTGCTCAAAACTCACCCTGAATTTGAGGGGCTTAGAAGGAAGCTCGGACTCGGCAGAAATCCCAGGACAAATAGGTTCAGCAGAAACTTTCCACTCATAAGGAGAGTCACTTCCGACAACAAGCCTCTGGGCTGGGTTTCGATTCATGACTGATTTCGTCAGAGTTGAGATTGAGTTTGAGGCGCTGGAGAGCAAGAGGTTCAGGATGTACTCCGGCGCCTATGTTAGGGGTTTTGTTTACTGGGTACTGGGGAGAATGGATAGAGCCTTTGCTGAAAGACTGCACTCAAGCAGGGGCATCTCTCCATTCTCCGTCACACCGGTGATGCTGAACGATTATCCGGTGAGCAGCCTTGAGGAGGGAAAAGAATACCGCTTCTCCATCACCTTTTTCGTTCCCGAAATAGGGGAGGCGCTCAGGGACTACCTGATCTCTGCCAACAGCGTGTACTTCACTGCCGTGGAAAATCCGCTCAGAAGGGTGAGAGTGAGGTACGTGGACATGGGATCCCTGGAAGAAGGGCCAACCACCAAATTCAGGGTTGACTTCGTATCTCCGTGCTACTTCAGAATGCCCTCAAACAGCTACAGATTCGTTCCCATGCCGATGCCAGAGCTCATGTTCAGGAGTCTTGCGAGGCTCTACTCTGCATTCATTGAGGAGGTTCCGGCAGATTACAGGCGGTGGCTTGATGAGGGCGGTATTGCAGTTTCAGGACTCAAAATTGAAACAGAGAAGGTTCTGCTGAAAAAGAGTAAGTGGGCGGCTGGCTTCACAGGATGGGTGAACTTCTCCATGCCTGACGACCTGTACTCCGAACAGCATGCCAGGCTGACGGCAAAGCTCCTGAGATTTGGAGAGTATTCAAACGTGGGTGGGGGAAGGACTTCTGGACTGGGAGTGATGAGGTGCAAAATTGTCGAATGATTTCGCAAGAAAGTCAGAGCATTCACTCGGATAGTTTTCTTGCCAGCTCTAAAGCCTTTATCTACTCCTCAGCCGAAACGTTCCCGCCCACTCTTTCCCCCACAAGCTCGAGAGCTTCACTCAGTGTGAGGTTCAAAAGCTCAGCAATCTCCCTGAGTGTGAGATCTCCTCTCTGGTAGAGGTCGAGGATGTAATCCATAATTCCGAGGCGAATTATTTTTTATCGCCCCCTCCTCGTCAAGTCCTTCCCTCTTCTACTGATTAAGTATTCTTCATAACGATATATACTTTCTCAGCTTTTCAATGCAGGATAGTGCTTCTTCCCTCGTGAGCCTGCCACGATAGAACAGGAGAACTATCAGCGAGGACGGGGTGAGGTACGGGATTCTCATTCTGCCAAGCTGCCTGAGAAACTTCCTGTCATCGCTAACGACTGCTTCTAAACCCCCGGACCTGAACTCTCCCTTCCTTTCCTCTCAGTCTCCCTGACAAGTATCCTGCCGGACTTCACGTTGTTCTCTATTTCCTCCGCATCTGGAAATCTGCCCCTCGGGATTTCTGCTGTTTCCTTGTAAACCCTTCTGGGAACGACGACCTCCAGATTGTCGACTATCAGCTCCTTCAATCCCGCCTTGGTCAGCTTGATCAGCGCGTCTGAGTCCATGGCAACTCTCATGCAGTTTAAGACTGTTTCATTAAACGTAGTAAACCTTCGCCTACCGCTCCGCGCTCATCAGGTATCCAGAACCTGGCTGCTGTTCTGTGTAGACGCGGTTCTCCTTATGAGATTCCGAAAAACTCGAAAAACTCAGAACATTGAAAAATGACATTGGTTTCCGTTCTCCTTATGAGATTCTTGATTTTGATGAGAGGACAATGCAATTCAAATTTGGGTTACCGTTCTCCTTATGAGATTCTACAGAGTATATGGGTGATGGCTACATAATCAACATGTGTGCATTGGTTACCGTTCTCCTTATGAGATTCGTGAAAATTGAGAAATTCGATAATGACATAGAATTTGCGTTACCGTTCTCCTTATGAGATTCGTGAAAATTGAGAAATTCGATAATGACATAGAATTTGCGTTACCGTTCTCCTTATGAGATTCAAAAAAATAAAGGAGGTCGATAAAAATGGCAGGAGTGATATAGTTACCGTTCTCCTTATGAGATTCTCAGAGAGACCACACAAGTAGGTACTCCGCCAGTGAGGTTACCGTTCTCCTTATGAGATTCGTAATAAGACTCGCCAAATACGGAAAATGCGTTTTCGTTACCGTTCTCCTTATGAGATTCTGACGACCTGTACCTCGTCTCGGTTTACAACTATGTTAGTTACCGTTCTCCTTATGAGATTCAGAGAGTCCTTAAGTGCGATGTGTGCGGTAAAGAGACGTTACCGTTCTCCTTATGAGATTCTCAATTGGTTCAAGAAGATGGCAAGGAAGGAAGGCAGTTACCGTTCTCCTTATGAGATTCCACATCTGATCGCAGTTGGAACAGTTAGCTCAATATATTATGTTACCGTTCTCCTTATGAGATTATTGTATCATATATTTATGAGGCATCCTTTCAGAATGAGTTACCGTTCTCCTTATGAGATTCATATCATGTTACTGATGTTTGGACAATAGTTTATAATAAAAGTTACCGTTCTCCTTATGAGATTCTGAAATGGAAAGGATGGACGTTTTGAAGATAAAAGTGTTACCGTTCTCCTTATGAGATTCCAACATTGAGATCGTGGACGTGAAGTTTGAGGAGGTTGGGTTACCGTTCTCCTTATGAGATTCAGTTTGAGGTCAGGATAGTGGACCAGATTGCAAGAGTTACCGTTCTCCTTATGAGATTCAGTTTGAGGTCAGGATAGTGGACCAGATTGCAAGAGTTACCGTTCTCCTTATGAGATTCTTTTAGGTGATCGCCATGATGCGGATATATTATATAATGTTACCGTTCTCCTTATGAGATTCCTTTCTTTTCTCATCCAAATACTCAACTGGTATTATTTTGTTACCGTTCTCCTTATGAGATTCAGAAGAGTTATTTACATGGATTCAGAATGAATTTAAACCAAGTTACCGTTCTCCTTATGAGATTCTTGGTGATTCAGGCATTAACAGCGGCAAGTTTGATAGGTTACCGTTCTCCTTATGAGATTCTTTGAGTCGAGTTCTTGTATATCGAATCCGGCCCCGATGATATGTTACCGTTCTCCTTATGAGATTCCATGGTTCATTCACGGACAGTCTCCTGATCGCAATGTCATACGTTACCGTTCTCCTTATGAGATTCACGGAAAAAGAACTAATGGAAAGGGGAAAGCGCCTCGCCATGTTACCGTTCTCCTTATGAGATTCATAAGGAGTTCAAGGACATGTGCAGGGAGGAGGCTGAGTTACCGTTCTCCTTATGAGATTCTAAACTGTCCGCCTTCCCGTGCGTGGGTTCTTTCTGAGTTACCGTTCTCCTTATGAGATTCTTGAAGGGGCTAAAGACTACAAAGATGGGGTGATTGAATAAGTTACCGTTCTCCTTATGAGATTCTTGAAGGGGCTAAAGACTACAAAGATGGGGTGATTGAATAAGTTACCGTTCTCCTTATGAGATTCCGAAATGTTCATTGTCTTTTATCATATCACTCATTTTAAGCATATCAGTTACCGTTCTCCTTATGAGATTCGTATGTTCTGACTTTTGACACCGTGAATGGTGGTGTGTTACCGTTCTCCTTATGAGATTCTGGAGACCCTGTAGGGTGTGGTGCTTTAACAATGGAAAGCGTTACCGTTCTCCTTATGAGATTCCGAACATTGTGGTGCATACCTTGACCCATAAACGAGGTGGTTACCGTTCTCCTTATGAGATTCCGATGTTCAAATTTCTCCTTTGACCCTTTATAACCTTTTTCCTGCCTGCTTTTTCCGGGGGTTGCTGGTTGCATGGTGAACTGACCGTGAGTATTTAAAGAGCAGCCAGTTTTTGAGAAGGAGTCTCATCACTGAATTTTGCTTTTCAGGAAATTAAAACAGAGAAGCAATAAGAAGTAACCCTGGGAATTTTTTAACCGGAATTATCAGGCCTTAAAATTTTTATCCTGTTTGAAAATCAATTAATTTTGTTTATCAGTCAGACCAGTTTTATTCAGTCTGAAAATTATAAAACACAATTATGTCACAGTTCCTTACAGATTTTTCTGTATCCGCAATTTGTACACCTTAATTTGTCCGTTCGGGGTGAGACCAATCCGGTTTTTTAAATACTTTTATTTTAACTAGTAATCAACATATACCTTATCTTTTTTACATTCGCACCACGCCCAACCCTTATCTAAACAATCACAACCAAATGTGATATGGAACTCATACGGGAAGGATTCAACGTTCTCATCTCACCTTCAGCAATAGCGGTGAATGAAGCCATAAATCTGACGAACACCAGTCTATCCTGCCTGTTCATAGCAGGTAACAGGATCAGCATCCTCACCAAAATCAAGCACGGCTACGAGGTTGCCAGGGCGTTCACATCACACCAGCTGCTGACTCTTCTTGAAAATGCCCATCATCAGTCCATTTTCATCGAGCACGACCCATCCCTCTTCGAGAGTGTGAGAGATGCTGAGATTCTTGCATTGGCCCTGAGAGACACTGCCAGCAGGTGCGAGACTCTCGTTTATTATTCTGCAACTCACGACGAGCATCTCAGAATCATCTCAAGGCTTGCAGACAGAATTATCGTCGTTACAAAGCACCGTCCCGGCTACGTCGCAGACATCATCGAGCTGAATCCGAGAAGGGAAGTGAGGAGCTTCCTGCTGTCGGATGTGCAGCTCACTCTGGAGGTGTAGGCAATGGGCAGGAGTGTTGCGAGTGTGAGGTTGCAGCTCAACGACCTGATAGCGAAGATTGAGAGGGCAAAGAGCCTGATGAAAAAGGAGGAGAGAATCTATGCGGACAGGATAATTGATTCAATAAAGAAGAGGTATGCAGTCTGCTACCTCGCATTTGACTCTGCAGAGGAGGCTGCCCTTTTTTCAGTAGCAGTCGAATTAATGAGGATGATGGACAATGCTGATTCTGGACGTTTATTCAGCAAGGAAGGGAGTGAACCTGTGGCTGAAGGGAAAGAAGGCAAGGAAGAGATACATCAGGCATGATGACTCATTCCTGATTCACTTTCCCGATAAGCATAAGCATTCAGAGCTGATAGAAGGTCTCGAAACAAGATACAGGGTTGAGGAGACAACATTCAGAACCATCTTTGGAGAGAAGGAAGGATACAGGGTTTTTGCTCCGAAAAAGGTTGCGAGAATCATAGAAACCCAGGCTCCTGAGGCAGAAATCTACAACGCAGATATACGCAGGGAGATGGAATACCTCGCCACAAGAGGACTTTCCTGTCTTACCGAGCCATTTCAGGACCGATTCGATTTGAGCATTCCAGAGCTGAAAATATTTGAATGCAGGGTTGGATTTGATGATTCTCTGAATCCTTCCCGCATAACCTCAATTGAGAGCAGGCAGTTCAGCGTGGAGGGGAGGGAAAAGGTCATCATCGAGGAGTTCATGAGCTTCACTGACTCGTTTGATCCTGATGTTATCCTGATGGAGAATGCGGACATAGCAGCGAGAATGATGTTCGAGAAATGCAGGGAATACGGAATCGACTTTACTCTTTCAAGGGGTAAGTTCAGGTTCCTGAAGGAGAACAGCTACTACAGCTATGGAGCGGTGAAACATCGAAAGAGTGCGTTAATTCCTGAGGGAAGGATTCTGGTTGATACGACTTCATTTGCATTCAGGGAGTACGGGTTGAAGGGGATTCTCTTCACCTCCAGACTTACGGGATTATCTGCAAATCTCACTTCCCGCTTCACCCCTGGCACGCTGATCTCCAGCTATGAAGTATATGAAGCACTGAAAAGAGGGATAGCCGTCCCCTTCAGAAAGAGGGATGCTGAAAAACCAAGGAAGATTGAAGAGCTGAGGAAGAACGACAAGGGAGGATTGATCCTCCAGCCCGAGCCGGGAGTTTATGAGAATGTTTCTCAGATAGATTTTACCTCAATGTATCCCGCCATAATCGTGAAGTATAATTTAAGCCCTGAATCGATTGGAAATGGAAGAAAAGGCTTTCTCTCCACAATTCTGAAACCGTTGCTTGAACTCAGAATACAGACAAAGAGGATGAAGAAGTTAAACCCTGATGTTGCGGGCATTGATGCTGCTCTGAAATGGATGCTCGTTACCTGCTTTGGATATACAGGTTTCAGGAATGCCAAGTTCGGCAGCATAACAGTGCACGAGAGGATAACTGCGATAGGAAGAGAAATTCTGCTTGAAAGCATGAGATTGGCTGAAGAGAGTGGCACTGAAGTTATCCATGCGATGGTTGACAGCATTTTTGTCAGAAACTCAAACGGCAGCCTCAAAGAAAGGATAGAAAAAGAAACAGGATTGCTTGCCGAGGAGGACAGGTATCACTGGATAGCATTTCTTCCAAAGAAGGATGGCTTTGGGGCTCCTGCCCGCTACTATGGCCTGCTCGAGAATGGCGAGATGAAGCTGAGGGGAGTGATGGCAAGGAGGAGGGACACTCCTGAGTTCATCAGGAAGGCACAGCTGGAGATGTTTGATTTGCTGAGAAAAGCGAGTACAATTGAAGAGCTTGCCAAGCTTGAGAATAATCTGAATGCAATTTATCGCAGATATTTTCTGGCCATGAAGTATGCAGACCCAGAAGAGTTCTTCATCAGAAAGAGAATAAGCAGAACGTCCTACTCTAAAAACTCTCTTGAAGCTTCGGCAGTAAAGGAGATGAAGAGGGCGGGCGTGAAGCTTTCTCCCGGAATGGAGATAGAATACGTGGTTGTTGATTTTAGTAAGAAGATTGTTTCAGTCAGGAATCCAGAAAGTATTGATGTTGAATACTACAGAAAACTGCTTGAGAAGGCATACAGGGAGGTTGAGTTTGCTGTCAGAAACGCTCTCTCCTCTCCTTCATGAACTCCTCGGGAGTCATGACCGCCATCTCATCCCTGACTGCTTCAAAGTCCCTGATGTTCCTGGTGATGAAGACTTCAGCATTATGGAGTGCAGAATAGAACTGTATACAGTCCTCAAAATCGTCAATTCGTGATTCTTCATAGGATTTAAGAACAATCTCTTCCGTTAGCGGAACGATTCTGAATTCCCTCAGAACTCTTCTGGCGTCTCCCCTTGCCCTATCTTCATCGGTGTATCTGGCCCTCAGAAAGTATATTATAGGTGGAGTGAGTGCAGAAACGTAACCCTCAATTTTGCCATTTCTGACGAGTTGAATAACAGCTAAACTCGCCTTCCAGCCTCTCCTCCTTTCGAGAACGTCCATGAAGACGTTTACGTCTATAAAGACCTTCATCTCAGAACCTTCTCCACAGCCTCTCTTATAACCTGTTTATCCATTTCGGGAGGGTTTGGTGGAACGCTCCCGACAAGAGAGAGAAGATCATCGTCGAAGTTTATATCGGGATACTCTTCCTTCAGCTCTGCCTTTATTTCTTCAACAGATTTCTGGATCAATTCAAGCTCGAGCACATCGAGTTTTCTTTTCAGGTGGTCCATCTCTCTCCTCAGCCTGAAAATTTCCTTTCTCAGGGATTCGGTGTTCTGAGCCATAACATTATGGATACTGTCGCCATCTCTTAAATATGTTTTCTGCGTTTCATCCCTTCATGAGAGTTCTCAGCATCAGCTCCCTGTCATACCTCCTGATAATGTACCTGATCATCCCCCTGCGCTTCTTTCCTGCCTTTCTCAAGTATCCTCCCGCAGATTAATTCATGATTCTCGCTCTGGATATTCCCGTCTTTGGAGGCGGTTCAGACCGTACTCCATTGCGAAAATAAAGCCGATCCTTAATTTGATTTATTCACCACACAAAACAGACAATTTTCAAGTCAAACAGATTTGATTCATTTTTCATTCTCAATTCTCTTCAAATCCCTTTCTATCAACCTGATCCAGAGGTCTATTTTGCTCATGCACTCCCTAAAAGACAATTTATCCCTCTCACCAAGGATTATTTCTCTCGATACTGCATCTTCAGGTAATGTCTTGACGAACTCTTTCAGCTCGTGCAGTTTTACATAACTGTCCTCTCGCATATCTTAATCTTATCTCTCGGCTTATAAATATTTTCGGTGATATATATTTTGCACGAAATTAAATAATCTCATGATTTATCATAACAGATCTCCATTGGCCATTTGGAGGTTGGAGAAGCTGCGAAACCAGAATCAAAAGCAGGACTCACCCGAAAATTAGGATGGGTCCGGCCGGATTCGAACCGGCGACCTTCGCCTCGTCAAGGCGACGTCATAACCACTAGACCACGGACCCTCATTCACTCAAATCGAGGTAGATTAATAAAAATTTTGGTTAAGATACTCTTTCACCCCAGCCCTCTCGAGCAGGGTTTTTGAGACGAGGTACTCATCGTCGGTCTCTCTTGTCGTTCCCACTATGAGGTAGTAATCTCCGTTAATTTCCTCTAAGACACCGTAAGCTTCGGCCACCTCTCCTTTAAAAACCTGGCCTGCGTAGGTGTGAGTGTAGCTGAGTACTGCCTTTATTTTTTCGTGGTCTATTGGATAGTATGCGGGATAATCGAAAATTGATGTATCGTCAGTGACCTCTGCGATCACCTTCATCTTTCCCAGCTTTTCGCCGGTTTTTTCCGGGATTGGTTTGTCCAGCTCGCCGTATCCTCTCACATAGAGCAGATCGAAATACGTGTTTCCGATAAACGCCCGGTGATATTTTCTTCTTTCGTGTGCAATAAATGCATCGTAGGATAATGGCGGCTTTCGCTTCCGGTATATGAATTCCCAGGTGTCGCTGTCGGGTTCAAGGAGTTTCTTTCTCTCAATGCCTTTTTTTATTTTTTCTCTGCCTTCAAACCAGTATTTTCCGTAGATTATGAAGTCGACATCACTTTCATTGCTCTTCAGACCTATGAGTCTTGATCCTGTAACTCCCATCTGGTTTTCTGGGATTCCCGAGAAAAATGAGACCACCTTTTCAACCTCTGCGTCCATGACGTCCATTAACCTTTCTTCGGGTTTGAAAACCTCGTCTATTCTGCTGTAATCAACCCTGAATATCCCCTCTGAAGGAGAAAAAAATTCCCTGCCCGCTTCAATCGCCTCTGCATGGCTCAGTTTTCTGTATTCTTTGCCATCCTTAAACCTGCCGCCCTTCCCGGGGGCGTACCTCAGAAAGCACCTCACTCTTTTTTCGTTCCTGTAGCCAACTACTGAAAAATAGAGGTCTCCCACTCTGACAAAATCTCTGAGCCGGATGGGTTTAGCGGATGAACTGGGCATATATCCTTCTGATTTCTTTCGCTTTAGCAATTCTACCGTCCTTTCTTAGCAATCCACCATTTATCAGCTTTATTCTTGTTATTCTGTATTTTCTTCCTTCGATGGGAATTACCTCCCCAACACTGAACTCCACTTCTCCGGGAGTGAATATTTCGTAGGCTGTTGTTACAGCGCCTTTGTGGAGGCTGAATCTGACTTTAACCTCTCCAACGTCTCTCAACCACACAGTTTCAATGTCTTCAACACCAGCAACGTCAACCCTTTTCCCGTTTTTAAGTTCCAGTGATGTTATTTCTCCAAGTCTGTATCCTTCCCCAGTTTCCACAACGATTTCTTCTCCCACTGTCAGGGTTTCAGAGGGGCCAACTTCAATCTTCCCTCTTTCCGAGTAATCGTCCTTGCTGATAATTGCTCTGATCTCAATTTTTTTCTCTTTTTTATATTCTGTAACGCTGTTGCAGACTTCACACTGAAAAAGATTTTTTGAGGGATTTATGAGCCTGTGTGGGGTTTCGTCTTTACACGTATCGCAGAATATCTCTCTTATCATCCTTACAGCTCGTCAACGATTTTTATCATCTCTTCTGCCTTGCTCTTGAGTGCGGTGAGCGCCCTTCTGGCTATTTCCTTAACATCCATCTGTCCAACAGATTCAACTTTGAATGCGAAATCATCCGTTTCTTCGATTTCAATGGCATCCTGTTCACAGACTTTTATGCAATCTCTGCACAGTGAGCAGGCGTATTCATTAACAACATTTGCCTTTCCATCTTTTTCTTCAAAAACGTTCTTCGGACATATTTCAAAGCATTTACCGCATCCCGTGCACTTTTCTTCAATAACCTTAACCTTTGCAAGATTCCTGTATGTGCATACTGAGACAGGCTGAAACTTTGCATGCTCTCTTCCAAACCCGAGTCTTGCCACGGCCTCGAGCATTAGCTGCTGTCCTTCATAAAGCTCCACAACCGGGATGTTGTCATAAACCGGTCGGGTGTCGGGATCGTCAGATATGAAGTCGCCCGAGTAAACGACCTTCGGCCCTTCAATGTTGAGCCTCAGCGACACCTGACAGCTCGGGCAGCCCTCGCCCTCGCACACGCACTGATCCTGCAGGTTGAATCTGTCAATGTTTGTTTTCAGGGGAATGAGTCCGATTCTGTGAGCGAGTATTTCGTCGTAGAGGTAGGATGAGTTCATGTAGAAGTCAACATAGTCCACGGCCAGTGTTGGGACGAGGCTCTTCATTGCCCTTCTCCAGGCGTTGGCAAATGCGGGATAGGTATCTCTGAGAATGAATTCTGCATAGGTTTCATCAGCCTTAACAAACTCTACTTTCATACTGTTTCACCAAAAAAGAATGGGGGATTTAAACCCTTCTACCCCTCTTACCGCCTTTGGGTCTTGTTCCATCGTGGGGTATTGGAGTTACGTCTTCGATTCTTCCAATTTTGAGGCCTGCTCTTGCAAGAGCTCTTATGGCTGCCTGTGCGCCGGGCCCCGGGGTTGTATGCTTGTTGCCACCTGGGGCTCTTACTTTTATATGTACACCTTCGATCCCCTTGTCCTTTGCAACTTCAGCAACCCTGAGTGCTGCCTGCATTGCCGTATACGGATTCGCCTCATCTCTTCCTGCCTTCACAACCATACCGCCGCTGATTCTTGCTATTGTTTCACTGCCCGTGATGTCTGTTATTGTTATGATCGTGTTGTTGTAAGATGAGAAGATGTGTGCAATACCCCAGACCGATTTCTTCTTCTTTTCAGCCATATTATCCCTCCACCACCTGCTGTTTTGTAAACGGTGAGTTTGCGTAATATCCTATCTTACCTTCCATTTCTCTCTCGACGATAAAGCTCGGAGAGGTTACTCTTCTTCCATCCACTGCGATGTGTCCGTGTACTATCATCTGTCTTGCCTGTTTTATCGTCTTTGCGAGCCCCTGTCTGTAAACTATCGTCTGCAACCTTCTCTCAAGGAAGTCCTCAACCTTGAGGTTCAGGATATCATCGAGGGTAGCGTTTTCGGGAAGAATACCCATCCTGTGGAGTTTCTTGATTACCTGCTGAGCCTTGGCTTTGGCTATTTCACCCTCTCTTCCGGGGTAGTTTACCTTTGCAAGCAGGTCTCTTGCAACTCTTCTATACTTTCTGAGGAGGTTCTGGAATCTCCAGAGTTCTCTCTTGTTTCTGAGACCGTATTTGATTACCAGAGGCATCTCTCTTTCGAGCCTGACTCTATCCCATGGCTTGGTCGGAGTGGTGTACTTCTTTCTAGCCTTTTTAGGATCTCCCATTCAGCTCACCTCATTTCTTCCTTCTAATAACTCCTACCGTGGCACCCTTTCTGCCAGTAGACCTTGTTCTCTGGCCCCTCACCTTGTGACCTCTGGCGTGTCTGACTCCTCTGTACGCTTTGGCCCTTATCATTCTCTCAATGTCAAGCATCCTCGCAAAGTCGATATCCTTGTTCAGCAGGTGAAGGTCTTTGCCAGTATGATAGTCCTTTCTTCTGTTCAGCATCCATGTAGGAAGGGACTCTATTTCTTCTTCGACAAACTTCTTCAGCTTTTCCAGATTCTCGTCGTCCAGTTCTCCCAGTTTAACCATTCCGTCCACGCCGAGCTGGTTTACTATTGACCTTGATAATCTCAGCCCTATGCCCTTTATTCCTGTAAGAGCGTGAATTACTGGCTTGTTCCCATCCAGGTCAGTATCAGCAATTCTCACAATGTGTTTGAAGCCGTCCTCCATAGTTATCACCTTCTGCCAACTGCCTTTAAGAGAAGATATTTAAAGATTGCTGATGCGCCGATGGCAGAATCCTGCCTTCCGTCGGGAGAGGGTTTCGGAAAATCTGAATAATGGATTGACAAAAAAACCGATCAGTTTTTGTTGAGTACGATAACTTCCGCTTTTGGCTCTCTTCTTCTGAAAGCAAAGTCTTTTGCTGCGACTATAGCCTCACAGAATGGGACACAGTCAAAACATCTGTTTCTCAGCAGGTTGCATTCAAGAACATTGACTTTTCTGTTCTTGATGTCTATAACAATTTTGGATTCGGTTCTTCTGACTCTCACCTTGACAATTATTTCACACCCATCGCACGGGTTTTCATACCGGTTCATAATATCTCCTCATTATTGTTATTGTCATCAGTAAATGAAATCTGGATTTGAACCCATATAAGTTTTGCGATACTGATATGGTTGTGAGAATATGTGACTCGGGTTCAAAAATTAAACATTGTTAATTTCAAATAAAATCGAACACGTATTCGTCTTTCAGTCCAATGGATATCTCAAATTCTTGGGGAGATATTATAGGCTTGCCAAATCTTCTGGTGTCGTCATAGGCAATTCTAGGGCATGCAGTGTTTACATAGCAATCAAATCTGAAATTTTCGACGATCTCTGGAGTGATCTCATCAGCAACTATAATTTCTGCCTTCAATCCATGCCTGCTTGCCTCTCTCTTCAACCTTTTTGCGAGGTTCAGTCTGAACTGGCCGGGTTTGGAAGACACAAGTATTCCAAAACTCTCAGACATCTTTGCCTTGGATATGAGGATATATCTTTTTTTGATGAAGTCTTCTGTTTCCACCTCGATAACCTCGTCAGAGTGGGGGTGGTAGGCGTATGTCTTTTTTCCAGAGTATATCCCTGCCCCTGTTGCGTGGAACATTCCGTCGCCTATGAACAGCACTGCATCGCTTTTGCTCTCTCTGAGGCATGAGTAGTTGCAGCCGAGAACCTGACCTTCAAATTCCACTCCTCTGCCTGACTTAAGCTCAACCTGGAATCCCGCATCCTCGAGAATTTTTTTCACTTCCTTGAACTTCCAGGCATACGTTAGCGTTCCAATAATGGCAATATTTCTCTCAGGAATGTGTTTCTTTATCTTTTCAGGGTTGATTTCATAGTTCACTGTGTAGGGTACGTAGATAACGTTTGGTGTATCAACAAATCTGCTGTGGCCAAAGTGAACAAGCACATCAACATGCTTTAAAAGCTCGGTATCGAGATCACATGCACCGTATGAGGCTTTTCCAGATATTATCGTTTCAAAACCTCTTTTCTCGAATTCCTCAGAAATTTCTTTGACATAGTATTTCAGTCCATCTGGAAGCTGCAGTCCAACTGTTCTGGCATTCCCAATTTTTTCAAAAATATTTGGAAAATTGATTTTATCAAATATGGTCAATGACTCTGACCCCATCACTGCTAACCTCTATCTTCACGAGGCTTTTAACGTTGTACCCTGCCTCTCTCAGCTTGTTTGCTCCGTCTCCCTTCTCCACAACTGCAACGAAATCTTTCACAACTGCTCCTGCCTTCTCAAGAGCCTTGAGGGTTGCAAGCGCAGTCCCTCCAGTGGAGATCACGTCGTCAACCAGAATAACTCTGTCGCCTCTGTCAACTCCGTTGATGTACAGCTTTCCTTTTGAATATCCTGTTTCCTGGTCGACCACAATCTCGTTTGGAAGGTTGTATGCTCTCTTTCTTACAACAACGATTGGAATGCTGACTGCAAGGCTAAGGGCCATCGCCACGGGTATTCCCATTGCTTCGACGGTGACGATCTTGTCCACGTCAAGGTCTGCTATTCGGATTATTCCTGAAACTGCTTCTCTCACTATGTCCGGGTCAAGCTCCGGAACGCCGTCCGTGAGGGGATGAATAAAATACGGGTAGTCTCCCTTCATTATCACCGGAGCGTTTTCAAGGCTTTTCACGAGCTTGCTCAGCATCATTCATCCCTCAATCTGTCAAGCATTATCCTCTTTTCTACCCTCGCGACAGTCTCTCTAACCCTCTCGACAGCATCCGGATTGGCAGATACGCTGTCTATTCCCAGTCTAACGAGTTTTTCGACCACCTTCGGGTAGCTTCCTGCCTGTCCGCATATCGATGTCTTAACACCATGTTTTCTGCAAACCTTTATCACGTGCTCTATGAGCTTCATGACTGCTGGATGTGTCTCGTCATAAAGATACGCAACATTTTCGTTGTTTCTATCCACGGCTATTGTGTACTGGGTGAGGTCGTTTGTTCCGAAAGATACGAAGTCAATACCCTCTTTCACGAGGTCCTCTATTATGAGTGCGGCCGCAGGGGTTTCCACCATAATTCCGAACTCGATTTTGCTCAGCGGGAGCCCCTCTTCCATTATTATCTGCTTGGCCCTCCTCACTTCATCCACTCTTGTTATCAGCGGGAGCATTATGCCTATGTTCGTGTAGCCCTCCTCAACGAGCCTCTTTATTGCTCTTATCTCTGCTCTGAAGTGCTCCTCCTCTATGAGGTCTCTTCTTATCCCTCTGAATCCCAGCATGGGGTTTGCTTCGATCGGTTCGTCTTCTCCACCCTCCATTGCCCTGAACTCGTCTGTCGGTGCGTCAATTGTTCTTATCCAGACAGGCTTTGGATAGAATGTATCAACGACGACTTTCATGCCCTCGTAAAGTTTCTGGACGTATTCCTCGACTTCTCCGTCTTTTATGTATTTCATCGGGTGTTTGGGCAGGCCGAGAACCATGTGTTCTATCCTGAACAGTCCCACTCCATCTGCCCCGGTTTCAAAGGCTCTTTTTGCACCGTCGGGAATGGAGATGTTTACCTTGACTTCTGTGGCAGTGATTATTTTTCCGCCTCCGGCCAGAACTTTAGGTTTATCTTCTTCCGTTTTAAGCTCAACGGCGCCTTCATAGACATTGCCTTTTTCACCATCCACAGTAACAATCATTCCGTCCTTCAGGACTTTAGTTGCCTCCTTCGTTCCTACAACCGCTGGCACTCCAAGCTCTCTGCTGACAATTGCGGCATGGCAGGTCAATCCACCCTCGTCAGTGACAATGGCTGATGCCCTCTTCATCGCCGGAACCATGTCCGGGGTGGTCATGGTTGTTACGAGAATATCGCCCTGCTCGACCTTGTTTATCTCCTTCTCGCTGAAGATGACCTTCACCTTTCCGATGCCAATACCCGGAGAAGCTCCAAGACCTTTAATAATAACCTTCAGATCGCCGCTCACCTTACTCTCCTCCTTTGCTCCTTCTTTAATGGTCGTTATGGCACGTGACTGCAGGATGTACACCTTACCCTTCTCCATTCCCCACTCAACATCCTGCGGGTTGCCATAATGGTTTTCTATAAGCTCGGCATACTTCACAAGCTCCTCGATCTCTTCATCTGACAGAACCCGCTCATTGGACTTTTCCGGAGGGAGATCAACCGTTACCGTCTTTCCGCTCTCGTCTTTTGTGATCATAATTTTCTTCTCTCCAATTGAGACATCTACGAGCTTTCCTGCATTTCTATCATAAATATAGGTGTCTGGGGTTACAGAACCGCTGACAATTGCCTCACCGAGACCAAATGCGGCCTCGATTATGCACAGCTTTTCTCCGGTTACTGGATGTGAGGTGAACATAACTCCGCTCTTCTCGCTGTTCACCATCTTCTGGACAACGACTGCTATGCTGACCTCTTCGTGTTTGAAGCCCTGCTGGACCCTGTAGTATATCGCTCTCGGCGTGTAGAGACTGCTCCAGCACTTTCTGACCCTGTCTACCACATCATCTTCGCCCCTCACGTTGAGGTATGTCTCCTGCTGACCAGCAAAACTCGCCTCTGGCAGATCTTCTGCGGTGGCCGAGCTTCTCACCGCAACAAAGACTTCCTCACCCTCTTCTTCACAGAGCTTTCTGTAGGCTTTCTTTATTTCTTCTTCAATGTTTTCTGGAATTTTTGCCTCCTCGATGAGCTTTCTTATTTTTCCGGAAATCTCGTTGAGGTTATCGGTATTTTCAACATCAAGACCCCTCAGCAGGTCGTTTATGTGATACCATAACCCCGTGGCTTCCATGAACTCGATGAACGTTCTGCTGTCAACAACAAAACCGTTTGGAACCGGAATTTCGTTTCTCAGAAGCTCTCCAAGGTTCGCACCCTTTCCACCGGCAAGTGGAACATCGTCTTTTCCGATTTCATTCAGCCAGAGAATACCCATAAACATCACCCGATTGAGAAATGGTCGGTAACTTAAAAAGATTTTTCATAGTGTGTCGGGTCGTGTGAAGGATATGTCGTCTGACTATTTGACTATAAAAAATAATTACAGATAAAGTGTTGCTCCGCCAACCGACCCGAGATCACGTTTTTCACACGGGCGTGGGAAGCGGAGCAATAATACTCTGGAGTACTTTCTATTAAATGTTTCTGATTCATGCAACACCTGCTGTAGGTGCAGGATCACCAACGGGATTTATTTCTTGAATTTCTTTATTCTGGCCTCAATGAATCTTTTGCTGAGCTTTTCTCTCCGGCACATCTTCCTGCTCTGGTTCAGCTCGAAGTAGTAATCCAGCAGTTCGTCATCATCCATGCCTGAATTCTGAGCGCAGGTGTTTATAACACTGCATCGGTTTTGTATATCTTCCCAAAACCCTCTGCAAGCTCACCCCTATCTTTTGCCAGTTCTCCTCTCAGAATAACTGTGTGGGGAAATACTGCCGGAAAGCTCTCAAAGGGGCTCCATTTGTGGAAATAATGGAGTTTCTGCGGGTTGATTCTCTCCACCTTTGAAATGTCAAATACTGCAAGATTTGCGTAGTTTCCTGGTTTTACTGCTCCGTATCCCTCAAAACCGAATATATCTGCAGGATTTTCTGAGATCGCCTTCGCCACATCAAAGATGTTCAGCTTGCCGTAAAAAACAAGTCCCATGAGGAGAGGGTAGAGGGTTTCAACGCCGGGGTATCCTGAGGCTCCGTTCTCTTTCTCCTCTGGAGAGTGTGGCGCATGGTCCGAAGCAACAACGTCTATTTTTGAAAAATTATCAAGCAGAAACTTCCTGTCATTTTCGGTCCTGAGCGGGGGGTTGACGTTCACGAAGTCTCCAAGCCGGCTGTGGTGAGATGCGTCAAGCAGGAGGTGGTGGGGAGTAACTTCTGCGTATGCTCCTTTTTCCCTGATTGTTTCAAAAGCTTCCTTTGTGGATATGTGACAGAAGTATCTGCCCTCAGATGCAAGTTTTTTAACTGCAAGAATTTCAGCCTCTCTTTTTCTATGCAAAAAGTTTGGAATTTCGTTCGATTCCACAAATTCCGGAATTTCGGCATGTACTGTCGAGAATGACGTAACCTTTTCCACCATTTCTATTGTAGCCTCCACATCTTTGTTTTCGTGCTGCAGGAAGATCTCTCCAACTGCCGGGTTGTAGCCCTTGCTCTTTATTCTCTCCACAATACTGTTTATTTTGGTGAAATTCTTTTTGGTGAGACCAACGTTCAGGGAGTAATCCACATTAAGAAATTTGCCTGCTAGTCTCATCCTTTTCTCGTACATTTCCTCGCTGTCGATAAATGGCTTGGAGTTGGGCTGATCGACGACAAGACAGATTCCACCGTTCAGAGCAGAAAGTGTCCCATTTTTTATCGTATCTTTATGGCTTTCGTCAAAATCTCTCAGGTGAACGTGAACGTCTATGCCTGCAGGCATTATGATTCCCTTCAGTTTTTTTCCTGAAATTTGCTTGCTTATTTCCAATATTTTACCATCTTCGATTTTCATTCCCGCCGTTACTATTGTGTTTCCTAGCAGAATTTTTCCGTGGATGAGCATTAAATAGAACCCCTAAACAAAGATTTAAATACTATTCTGGAAATTTAGGTAAAAAAATCAGCGGGGAGAGGATTATGGATTCAATAGTGAAAGAGGCTTTAAAGAGGGCAAATCAGGAGAAGAGACCTTTTACGAAAGAGGATGAGGATGACGAAATTCTCGAAATGCTTCACGAGCTGAGAACCGTTATAAGGGTTGTGGGAGTTGGGGGAAGCGGATGCAATACTGTTACACGGATGTACGATGAGGGAATCGAAGGTGCAGAACTCATCGCAATAAATACGGATGTCCAGCATCTTTACTATACGAAGGCAGATAAAAGAATACTTGTTGGAAAGAAGAGAACAAGAGGTCTCGGAGCAGGAAGCCTTCCGCAGGTTGGCGAGGAGGCAGCAAGAGAGAACGAGGAGGAGATCAAGGCACTGCTCGAAGGCTCTGACCTCGTATTCATTACATGCGGTCTTGGTGGTGGAACCGGTACCGGGGCTGCCCCGGTTGTTGCTGAAGCTGCTCAGGATGCCGGAGCCCTTACCATAGCTGTTGTAACCCTTCCGTTTACGGCTGAAGGTGCTATAAGGAGGGCGAATGCTGAAGCAGGGCTTGAGAGGTTGAGGGAGGTTACAGATACAGTCATTGTCATTCCGAACGACAGGCTTTTGGATGTTGTGCCGAACTATCCAATACAGCTTGCGTTCAAGGTGGCGGATGAGGTACTGATGAGGGCAGTTAAGGGCATAACGGAGCTTATCACAAAGCCGGCTCTGATAAACCTGGACTTTGCAGATGTTCGGACAGTGATGGAGAAGGGCGGAGTTGCGATGATTGGACTTGGTGAGGCCAGCGGTGAGGACAAAGCATCTGAAAGTGTGAGGAAGGCATTGAAGAGCCCGTTGCTTGACGTGGACATAACAGGTGCAAAGGCGGCGCTGGTCAATGTTACCGGTGGTCCGGATATGACCATTGAAGAGGCAGAGAGCATTGTAGAGGAGATATACAGCAAGATAGATCCCGATGCCAGGATAATCTGGGGTGCAATGATTGATCCATCGCTTGAGAATACGATAAGGACTCTGGTAATAGTTACGGGCGTGAAATCACCTCAGATCTTCGGAAGAAAGGGTCCAGCGGTAACAAAGAGATACGGAATTGACTTTGTCAGGTAAACCTTTAAAAACCGAGTTTGGTGAGCGGAAGATATGCTCAGTGAAAAATTCAGAGACTACATCAACATACTCAAGATGACCAGAAAACCGGATAGGGAGGAGTTTGTAACCACTCTGAAGGTATCTGTAGCCGTGATGCTGGTAATCGGTCTGATAGGCTTCATAGTTTATTTGCTAATGGATGTACTGCCGGGGTATCTGGGATGAGCAAGTTCTTTATAGTGAAAACGACGGCAAATCAGGAGAAAATAGTGGCGAACCTGATGGCAGCGGCTGTTAAAAAGAGGGGCATAAATCTTTATTCAATTCTATCTCCGAAGGAAATCAAGGGATACATCATTGTTGAGGCAGAGAGCAATGAGGACATAGTCAATGCAATAAAGGGCATTCCTCACATCAAGGGCCTTGTGAAGGGTGAAGTGAGCTTCACGGAAATTGAACATTTTCTGAAGCCAAAGAAAGCTGCTGAGCAGATCAGGGAAGGTTACAAGGTGGAAATCATCAGCGGACCGTTCAAGGGTGAAATGGCTATTGTTAAGAGAGTTGACGAAGCGAAGAATGAAATAACGGTCGAACTCCTTGAGGCTGTAGTTCCAATTCCTGTAACGGTTAAGGCTGACAACGTTAGGATTCTTGAAAAAACGGATGAGGAGGTGTAATGGATGCCACAGGTTGTTGAAGTTCTTGTTCCAGGAGGGAAAGCAAGCCCGGGACCACCACTTGGTCCGGCCATAGGTCCTCTCGGACTAAATGTCAAGCAGGTAGTGGATAAGATCAACGAGGCGACGAAAGACTTTGATGGATTGCCGGTTCCTGTCAAGATAATAGCAAATGAAGACAGAACCTTCGACATCGAGGTGGGTGTTCCACCCGTTTCGGCACTGATAAAGAAGGAACTCGGAATTGAGAAAGGCTCCAAGGCAACAGGAAGGGAGTACGTCGGAGACCTCACGATGGAGCAGGTGTTCAAGATTGCGAGGATAAAGTTGAAGCAGATGCTCTCGTATGACCTGAAGGGAGCGGTGCTGGAAGTTCTCGGAACAGCGGTCTCAATGGGTGTAACTGTAGAAGGAAAGCATCCCAAGGAAGTTCAGCAGGAAGTCAGTGAAGGAAAGATCGAAATTCCTGCTGAGTAATCTCCTGTTTTTTAATTTTAATACCTTTTAAAGGCCGTGATCCTGTGTCTTTTTCTCTGTGGATTGTTTTAGCTTTCCCCAGATGCTGTTCTTTATAAGTCATCCAGTGAAAGTCATCCGGAGTAATTATGTTTAAATATCATTTCTTCCTGCTTAGCCCTATGAGTGATGACGTTCCATTGCCAGAAGTGAATATCGGTATGGTTGGTCATGTTGATCACGGTAAAACTACTCTTGTTGCTGCATTGAGTGGTGTGTGGACCGACAGGCACAGTGAAGAACTCAAAAGGGGAATTTCGATCAAGCTCGGTTATGCCGATGCAACCTTCAGAAAATGTCCCAGGTGTGAGGGGACTGAGGCATACATGGTGGAAAAGGTATGCCCGAAACACGGTGTTGAGACAGATATTCTCAGAACAGTGAGCTTCGTGGACAGTCCCGGACATGAGACGCTGATGGCCACAATGCTGAGCGGTGCCGCCCTGATGGACGGAGCAGTGCTTGTCATTGCTGCAAATGAGAAATGCCCCAGGCCACAGACCAAAGAGCATCTGATGGCTCTGGAAATTATAGGCGTCGACAGGATTGTTATCGTGCAGAACAAGATCGACATCGTTTCAAAGGAGAGGGTTGTGGAGAATTATCAGGAGATAAAGGAATTTGTTAAGGGCACTATAGCTGAAAACGCCCCTATAATTCCCGTTTCTGCACAGCAGAGGGTTAACATTGACGCCCTGATTGAGGTGATTGAGGAAACGATACCGACACCTGAGAGAGATCTGGACTCTCCTCCGCTCATGTATGTTGCCAGGAGCTTTGATGTCAACAAACCCGGAACGGATCCAGAGAAGCTTGTGGGAGGAGTTCTGGGTGGCAGCCTCTCAAGGGGCAGGCTCAGGGTGGGAGACGAAATAGAGGTCAGACCGGGAATAAAGGACGAAAGAGGAAATTACAATCCCATTCACAGTGAGGTTGTGAGCATCATGGCATCAGGCAGGCAGATTGATGAGGCCACGCCCGGAGGTCTCATCGGCGTTGCCACAAAACTCGATCCGTTCCTCACAAAGGCTGATGGGCTCGTGGGAAATGTTGTGGGTCACCCTGATAAGCTTCCTGATGTTCTGTTCGACTTCACGATGGATGTGCATCTCCTTGAGAGGGTCGTTGGTGCCGAGGAAGAGCTGAGGGTGGAAAAGATAAAGATGAATGAACCGCTGATGCTTGCCGTTGGAACATCCATCACACTCGGGGTTGTAACATCTGCCAGAGATGATGTTGTTGAAGTAAAGCTGAAGAGGCCAGTCTGTGCTGAGAAAGGCTCTAAGGTTGCTATAAGCAGAAGGGTTGGCTCGAGATGGAGGCTGATAGGCGCCGGAACTTTAATCTGAAGAGTGTAATAATTGACACGAATGTTTTAATTTACATTTTCACCCACAGGGTTGACGTTTTCAGCCAGCTGAGAGAACTTGGATTCAGGAGGTTCATATTTCCAGAGCAGACAATTGAAGAACTGAAAAAACTTCAGCTCAGCCTCGATGGGCTGGAAAAGAGGGCTGCGAAATTTGCCCTGACGCTAATTGAGAACTGTAGTGAGTGTGAAATTTTCAGGGTGGATGCAGAGGGGAACGACAACGCAATTCTCAAGCTGGCGAAGATGTTTTCATCTACCGTAATAACGAACGATAAACGCCTGAGAAAGAGGGCCAAACTGGAGGGGATCCCTGTAGGGTATCTGAGAGAGCTTAGATATGTGGAGGTTGAGGATGATTTTTGAGGAGTTTCCATGGATTCCCTGTTTGACGCCTTGCAGAGCGATACGACAGATGGTAAGACACACATTCCGATTTATTCCGAGAATGAAGTCGAACACCTGCTGAACGGATCCGGATTTGCAGTTGTCGAGAAAAAGATGAGCAGGCTTGTTTACACGGATAACGACTTTGTATGTTATCTGTGCGGGCCGCTTTAGCCGGATTTTTTAGAATACTTCATGACGTTTCTGCAGAACTGGCAGATGCTGGATGTTGTTATCTCCCCACACTTCTTGCAGTACCTGTACTCGGTTTTCTCATCCCTGCGTTCTCTCGCCAGATTTCTGAGTACCGAAACTCTGTAGCCCGGGACCCTTTTTTCTATGTCATATACTATCTCCTTCCACATGGTTGATGGGGCGTGCGGACATTCCTCGCTAACAAATGGAAGTTCTCTCGCCAGAACGTAGAGGAGGTTTTCACGCTCGCTCATCTCGTACAGGGGCCTTATCCTTCCAACCATCCTGTCGTATCCCTCTATCCTTGGCTTCTGCTTTTCACTCCACCCGAGGTTTCCCGAATACATGTTTTTCAGCAGGTTCGCCAGTATGTCTTCGGCACAATGCCCTGTTGCAATCAGATCGAACCTGTTCTCTCTCGCAAACCTGTTGAACAGGTACCTTTTCACATTACCGCAAACAGAGCATGTTTTCCTCTTAACGTCGTCTATCCTGAATCCATAATCTTCTATTCTCACAACATTCAGCTCGACATCAAGAATGCTGGAAACCTTCTGCGAGACTGCAAGGGATTTATCCGAATAGTCTTCAATTCCAAGATGGATGAAAAATGCCTCAAGCTCGAAATTCAATTTTCTGGACAGTGATTTTAGGGACATGAGCATCGCAACGCTATCTTTTCCACCACTAAGCGCTGCGAGAACTCTCTCGTTCTTCTTTACCATTCTGTATCTTCTGATGGCTGATTCGACGGCACCCTCGTATTTCCTTATGAAACATTCTCTGCAGTAATACCTTCCTCTGAATTTTTCGAATGCCCTTTTGCCACATGATGAACACATCATCTCGGCATGTTCGGTATGACGATTGAAAGAATTATCGAACCGAATATCAGTATTGAGAGAAATCTCGTGGACGCCTCTGCCACCCTTCTGCCACCGATCTTTTCCACAACGTCGTAGTACACCCGTCCGCCGTCCAGCGGAAGGGCTGGCAGGCAGTTGAAGAGACCAACATAGAAATTGATCCATCCCACCCAGTAAAATGTGTTAAGTGCAAAGAATATCCAGTCTCCTACCTGGGATGCAAAGAACGCTGTTATTGGGTATGAAAAGCTGTTGAAGTAGACGATCGGCATTGAGATGAGGAACAGCCAGCCTGCCGGATGAAGCAGCATTGACGGGATGTTTCTGAGAGTGTTAAGGATGTTTTCAGCATAATAGTAGCTGAATGTGATACCTGCAAAGTATTCCTCTACCTGCACACCAATGATTCCTCTTCCGTTACTGTCCCTGAGGGTGATGTCAAAGCTCCTGAATCTGTGTCCATCGTAGACCTCGAGGGTAATCTGGTCTCCTCCTTTTTTCTCCTTCATTATCTTGAGAAAGTCGTCGAGTGTGTGGATTTTAACACCATCAACACCGGTTATTATCCATCCTTCCCTGAATCCAGCTTTGTCTGCCGGATAGTTCTTCACCACACCGGCAATCTTCACTCCTGTAACTCCTTCAATCGTCACAGTCCTGCCATCTTTTAATGTTAGGGTTATCTTGTCCGAATTTCCAATTGCTTTCGAAATATCTTCCGGCGATCGTATCTCGACCCCGTTTATCTCCATCACTATGTCTCCCGTTTTCAGCCGGGGATCATCGGATTTCAGCACGGCTATGGATGGTGTTATGAACCCGAGCAGGTAGAAAAATACTGAGAAGGCTATAATGGCCGTGATAAAGTTGCTTATTACACCTGAGGAGAAAACCCTCAATCTCGTTGACCTGCTGGCTTTCTGCATCAGTTCTTCTTCATCTGGTTCTGCAAACCCTCCGACCGGGACCAAGGCAACGAGTATGCCTAAGGACTTCACCCTTATGTTTTCTGAGAGTGCAGAAATCGCATGGCTGAACTCGTGGACTATGAGCGTTACAATAAGGCCGATCAGACCCCACACTAAGGGGATGAATTTATTCACACCGGGGATGAGAAGGGCGTTTCTCGGGCTTGTAAGCTCCGAGGGTGGTGGTGGGGATGTCAGTAATGAGTAATCCATGAACAGTATCAGGATGAACATGAACACCATTCCAGCAAAAACGGCAGGTATACCGGCATTCCCGAGGATTATCCAGAGCATTCTGTACCTCGCAAGTTTTTTGAGCAGGTTGAGCCCTTTTTCTGTTCTTATCATCAGTATTGGGCCATAAGAGCTGATATTCTTCCTTTCGAGAACGCCTCTCTGTTTGAGTAACTCCACAATTCCCCAGTAAATTAGGAACACGAGTATTCCGAGCTGAACGTTCATTGGGTTAAGGATTTGGTATTAATTAATAAAGTTTATTCAAACTCTTTTCCAAGAATGCGCTCTTCAATGCTGACTGTTTTTTCGAATTCGCTTTTGATCTGTGGTCTTGTGAGGTAAAAGAGCAGCCCTGCACCAATGGCCAGATTCGGAAGTGAAATGGAAATCATTCCCAGCGAAATAAGGCCATACATGAGATGGAATACTGAAACAATTACTGCAACATTTCTCCCCCAGCTTCTCCTGAGCAGGAGGCCTATGCCGGATAGAAGGTACAGCAGGGAAAAAACGGCAGATGAGACAATAAATGCATTTGCAATCTGGTCTGTGTCTATGTTTTCCGGCATTTCATAACCTACGGAGTTTACACTTTTTTCAAACTCACGTATAAAGTCTTCTTTGGTCAGTGCCACCGTCATGGCGATGTATGCCGAGACGGAGAACATAGTGAGCATGAAAACCGACACAATTACGATTCCAGTTTTCATACTATCCTGCTCAATGGTTAAAAATTTAAATACGTTGCGAATGCCTACACATTATGTATTATTTCATTTACGTTACCGCTCCCACCGAAGATGAAGCAAAAAAGATTGCAAAGCATTTGCTTGAAAAAAAGCTCGTTGCATGTGTTAATTTCTGGAAAATAAAGTCAATGTACTGGTGGGAAGGGGAGATACAGGAAGATGGAGAATATGCAATGATCCTGAAGACCAAGGCTGAAAAATTCTCGGAAGTTAGGAATGAGATAAAGAAAATACACAGCTACACCACTCCATGCATTTGCGCGATCAGCATTGAGGAAGGCAATCTGGAGTTTTTAAGGTGGATTGATAGCATTGTGGAAGGATGAGGGGGAAAACAGCTACCTTTGGTCAGAGGAAGAGAGTGAGATATTCACACGACAGATGGAAGTTGCTTGCGGAGAAAAGAAAGATAGCCGAAGAAATCATGGACACCCTCGAGAGTCATGGAATACCCTCGATTGTTTACGGCTCCGTGGCAAGAGGGGATGTGAAAAAGAGCAGTGATGTTGACATTTTCATACCTCTCAACATTCCATCTTATAAGGTTGAACTGGCTTTAAGGGATTTCAGCATTCTGGAGCGACGGATAATACAGGCCACGCCGAATTATGCCATTAAAGGGGAGATTGCTCTTGACATGGCCAATGTGAGCTTCCCGCTTGTGAAGATGCGGGATAAGGAGCTTGACTTTTACAGGTTTGGTGGTTTTCTCGATCTTGATATGCTCAGGAGAGATGAGCGGGTTGCTGGAGTGGATAAGAGGCTCATGTTGATTGTTCCCGTGAAGGATGGTCATATGGAGATTCCCGCCAACGAGATGGACAAGAGTGAGCTTGCAGATTATCTCGGCGTTGGTATAGAGATTGTGGAGGAGAGATTCAGGGTTCTCGAGAGAAGGAGGGAGATTGGGCGAACTGGAGTGTTTGTAAATGAACCCGTTCCGGAATTTGAGAGTTTTGAGTCACATCTTTCTTCTCTCGCTCTTGAAAATGTCTTTCTGAGGAGGAGGATGAAACTTTTTTAAAACCTCTCTTCGGCTGAAAAGCGATGAGCGATATAATTCACTGGGCTGATGTTATTGCTGATAGGATTCTATCTGAAAAGGATAGTGTGAGGATAGCCACCGGAATAACTCCCAGCGGTCACATTCACCTCGGAAATCTGAGAGAGATGCTCACGGCAGATGCAATAAGGAGGGCGATAGACGAAAAGGGGGGTAAGGCTGAGATTGTTTACATTGCTGACACGTTTGATCCTCTGAGGAAGAGATACCCCTTCCTTCCTGAAGAGTATGAGAATTACGTGGGAATGCCCCTGAGCAGGATCCCCGATCCGGAGGGCTGTCACGGGAATTATGCAGAGCATTTTCTTCAACCGTTCCTCGAGTCTCTCGATATTCTCGGCATTCCTGTAACGTTGAAAAAAGCTCATGAGATGTATGAAAGCGGAGAGTACGCAGAAAAAACGAGGATCGCTCTTGAAAAGAAAGACGAAATTGCAGGAATCCTGAAAGAAGTGTCGGGCAGAGATGTTGAGGAGGGCTGGAGCCCGTTCATGCCTGTCTGCAAAAACTGTGGCAGGCTGAATTCCACAAGAGTTACGGGTTTCGACGGAGAAAAGGTGAGCTACGTCTGCAAGAGCTGCGGACATGAGGGGGAGAGCGATCTTACTGAGGGAAAGCTCGTCTGGAGGGTCGACTGGCCTGCAAGGTGGGGAATCCTCGGAATTAATGTTGAACCATTCGGAAAGGATCATGCTGCTGCTGGAGGCAGTTATGATACTGGAAAGAGAATAGCAAGGGAGATTTTTGGAATAGAACCTCCTTTCCCCATCGTCTATGAATGGATAAATCTAAAGGGCAAGGGAGCAATGAAGAGTTCGAAGGGCATAGTCGTTCCCGTCAGAGAGATGGTAGAGATTCTGCCTCCAGAGATTGTCAGATATATCATTATACGGTCAAAACCTGAAAGGCACATCGAGTTCGATCCTGGCATCGGTTTGCTGGATGTGGTGGATGAATTCGAAAATGCTTATCATCATGGAGATAGAAGTGTCGAGCTTTCTCTGGTCGAGAATGTTGTTTATTCTGATGTGCCCTTCAGGCATCTCTTGGTTGTCGGGCAGATTGCTGAATGGGACTTGGAAAAGGTATTGGAGATTCTGGAGAGAAATGGGCATAAAATTGATGAAGACCTCAGGAGAGATGTTGAAAGAAGGCTGAGGTATGCAAGAAAGTGGCTTGAAAAATACGCACCGGATAATCTCAAATTCTCTGTCAAAAAGAGCAGGGATGAGATCAAATCCGTGTTCAGCGATGACGAAAAGCGGTTTCTGAACGAGTTTGCTGAATCTCTTGGGGATAACATGGATGCGGAAAAACTACACAAGCTGGTTTATGAAGTCGCTCAGAAAGTCGGTATAAAGCCTGCAAAAGCTTTTCAGGCGATTTACAAGGCAATTCTCGATACAAAGCATGGTCCGAGGGCCGGCTATTTCCTGAGCTCCCTTGGAGTAGATTTCGTCAGAAAGAGGTTTATGGAAATATGAAGTTCAGAAGGATCGAAGCTGGCAGCTATTACTCCTATCTCTCTGAGGGGTGCAGGCTTTGCAGAAAAGGAGCCAAGATGGTCCTGTTTGTAACAGGGAGCTGCCCCCATAACTGTTTCTACTGCCCAATATCTGAGGACAGGCGTGGGAAGGACGTGGTCTTTGCGAATGAGCGTTTTGTGGAAAATCTTGACGACATCGTTGATGAGGCTCTGAGTATGTCGGCAGAGGGTGTTGCGATAACAGGAGGTGAGCCTTTATCAAATCCGGAAAGAGTGTATGAATTTCTTGAAGTCTTCTCGCATGCCGGATTGCACACCCACCTGTATACAAGCCTCCCCGTACGGGAGAGCATTATTTCAAAACTATCTGAGAAAGGGCTGGATGAAATAAGATTCCACCCTCCAGAGCTTGAAAATGCTGGAAAGTATGAAGCACCTCTGAAAGCAGCAAAGAAATCTGGAATTGAAGCTGGCTTTGAGGTCCCTGCTTTGAAATTTGATGAAGTCATCGTTAAAATTGTGAACGGGAATGATGTGTTTCTCAACGTAAATGAGCTCGAGTTCTCCGATTCCAATTACCGCAGGCTTATGGATTGGGGTTGGGAACCGGGGGACTTCTATCAGGCTCTCGGGAGCAGAGAGGTTGCTGATGAATACGCCCGGAAAGTGGATAAGTTTCACTTTTGCAGCGTGAAGTTCAAGGAAATAGCCCAGTTCAGGCGAAGGCTGATAAGAATGGCCTTCAATATGCCCGATTTTTACAGGGTTACAAGGGAAGGGACGGTGATATGTGGGCTGGTTGAAGGCGATAAAGACGAAATCAGAAAATTCTTAATCCGCATGAATGCCCAGTTTACTGAGGTTGATGAGGGCTTTGAAGTTGATATCGGTGTGGCTGAAAAGCTGAAGGACAGGTTTTATGCGTCGATTATTGAAAGGTATCCCACTGCAGAAAGGTTGATACTTGAAAAAGATCCGCTGAGGTGAGGACTTGAGGGCAGAGGAAATTGAAAGACGTTTGAGGAAGTATCTGGAAAGAGACAGGACAGGTGTGAGGAAGAGCCTCATAAAACTGCTCATTGAGGGCAGAAAATACACGACTGGAGAAATACACGAAATGCTGAAGGATCAGGGCTTCGAGTTAAACCCGAGGGGAGTTTCAGCAATGGTTGGACTCATGAGTGCGAGACTGGGTATTTTAAAGGTGGAGATGGGAGAAAAGAATAGGTACTGTCTCAAAAGCGAGTATCTTGACTTGGTTAAGAACGTTTTGATGGAGTATGATAGCAAAAATCTATGAGCTTAGATTGTGGAGGAATGTTAGGAAGGGGGAAATTCCCAGACATGTTGCGATAATAATGGATGGTAACAGAAGGTATGCCAGAAAGAGAGGCATGCCATCCCACATGGGTCATTTTTTTGGATCCAGGAAAGCCGAGAAGGTTCTGGACTGGTGCAGGGAAATCGGAGTCAGGGTTGTAACGCTCTACGCCTTTTCAACCGAGAACTTCAGGAGGAGCGAGGAGGAAAAGAGAAATATCTTTGATCTGTTCAGGAAGGAAATGAACAGACTCCTTGAAGACCCAAGAACGCACAGAAACCGGATGAGGGTAAGAGTTGTGGGATACAGAGGCATGCTTCCCGACGACCTTCTTGAGGTGATTGAGCGGGTTGAGCGAAAAACTGCAGGATATGACCGATTTTTCCTGAATATTGCCTTCGGTTATGGAGGTAGGCAGGAAATAATAGACGCGGTCAGGAATATACTCCGGAAGGTCAGGGAAGGGAAAATTAAGCCGAACGACATAGATGAGAGGTTGATATCACACCACCTCTACTCTGATAATGGTTACGAGAACGTGGATATCCTCATAAGGACCGGGGGAGAGCAGAGGCTTTCCAACTTCCTACCCTGGCAGTGTGCCAACAGCATAACGTATTTCGTTGATGTTTACTGGCCGGCCTTCAGGAAAATAGACCTTTTGAGAGCTATAAGAACCTGGCAGAGTTTGAGGGCGAGGTATTATAAAGCAATGGTGTGAGGTGATGGTCATGGATAGCAGGCTTAAATATGAATTCAGAAGAAAACTCGAGGAACTTGAAAAGTTTAAGGGTAGAGGTACCGAACTGATCACCCTTTACATTCCTCCTGATAAGAACATTGCGGATGTCTCCGCTCAGCTTAGAAATGAGCTCAGCCAGGCCCAGAACATAAAATCCAAGCAGACAAGGACGCACGTAACGGCTGGACTCGAAGCGATACTGCAAAGGCTGAAACTTTACAGAAAACCTCCTGAGAATGGAATGGTGATCATCAGCGGAGTTATTGACCTCGGAGGTGGAAGGGAGAAGCACATAACTGAGATCATTGAACCTCCTGAACCTGTACCCCTCTACAAGTATCACTGCGACTCGACATTCTACCTTGAACCTCTGAAAGAGATGCTGGCCGAGAAGAAGGTTTACGGGCTGATTGTGCTGGACAGGAGAGAGGCAGCGGTGGGCGTTCTCAGGGGCAAGAGAATAGAACTTCTTGCATACGCAACTTCCAACGTTCCTGGAAAGCACAGACAGGGTGGTCAGAGCAGTGTGAGGTTTGAGAGGCTCAGAGAGATAGCCATCCATGAATTCTACAAGAGAGTTGGCGACAAGGCAACGGAGGCTCTGCTTCCCTACAAGGAGGACCTGCTCGGGATTCTCATTGGAGGGCCCTCACCAACCAAGGAGGAGTTTTACGAGGGAGGTTACCTCCACCACGAGCTTCAGCAGAAGGTTATCGGGCTGTTTGACGTCAGTTATACCGATGAAAGCGGACTATACGAACTTGTGGAAAAGGCAAGCGATGCACTGCAGGAACTCGACCTGATGAGGGAGAAGAAACTGCTGAACAGGTTCATGAAGGAGGTTATAAAGGACGGGAATGCAGCTTATGGTGAAGAAGAAGTTAGAAAGTATCTGAGCCTGGGGGCTGTAGATACTCTGCTGGTTTCTGAAGACCTGAGGTATGAGAGGGTCAGGTACCGATGCCCTGTCTGCGGAGAGGAGAAAGAGGTAACCATAAAGGAAAATACTGATAAGGAAATGCTCTGTGAAAAGGATAACGTCAAGATGGAGGAAATCGAGAGGAAAGACGTCATTCTTGAGCTTGCCGAGCTTGCGGAGGCAAGCGGAGCTAAAGTGGAATTCATTTCAGGCGAGTCTGAAGAGGGGGCCATGCTTAAGAATGCATTTGGTGGTATTGCAGCCATTCTCAGGTACAAACCAGAGGGATGGTAATGTTCAGGCTGTTTTATGATGAGGTTAAAAAAGCAACCGGGATTGAAGATAAATTTCTGAGAGAAAGCGAGCATGCAGATCTTGCAAGCACAGTTGCGTTTAAACTTGCAAAAGAGCAGAAAAGAAAGCCTCAGGAAGTTGCCGAGGAGCTTGTGGAAGATTTTGAATTTTCTGGAGATTACATTGGTAAAATTGAGGTGGTCAATGGTTACATCAACTTCTTCGCCAGCGAGGAGTTTTTTGAGGATACCGTGAATGCCGTGCTGGATGAAGACTTTAAGTACGGGGGACTGAAGCTTGGAGGAGAGGTCCTTATAGAACACACGTCTGCGAACCCTGATGGGCCGCTGCATATCGGACACATTAGAAACTCCATAATTGGAGACACACTTGCCCGAATTTTCAGAAAGGCGGGCATTGATGTTGTGACCCAGTATTATGTTAATGACATGGGAAGGCAGGCCGCAATGGCCGTGCTGGGTGTTAAACGATATGGTCTCGGCGAAGGGAAACCTGATCACGAGGTTGCAAGGGCATACATAAGGATCAATGCAGATGCTGAGGAGGACGAGAGCATAAATCAGGATGTGGAGAAACTGATGATTGAGTACGAACAGGGAAATGAGGAGGTAATCCGGCTGTTCAGAGATGTGATCAGCAAGGCTCTTGAGGGCATAAAGGAAACGCTTGAGACGCTCAATGTTGAGCATGATGGATATGTATGGGAATCAGAGTTCATCAGGAATGGCTATGTTGACAGGATCTTTGAAATGCTTGAGGAAAAAGGGTTGCTTGAGCATGATGGAGTTCATTACATTGACATGAAGAAGTTCGGGTTTGACAAGGATGTTATACTCAGGAGGGAAAACGGGACAACTCTGTACATAACAAGAGACCTGGCATACCATCTCTGGAAGAATGAAAATTATGAGAGGTTTGTGAACATACTCGGAGCGGATCACAAGCTCATAGCAAACCAGCTTTCAGCAGTTCTTGAAGCTATCGGGCTTAAACCTCCAGAAACTGTGTTTTTTGAATTCGTATCCCTGCCGGAGGGGTCAATGAGTACAAGGAAGGGCAAGTTCATCTCGGCGGATGAGCTTATTGAAAAGACTCTGGTTGAGGCGAAGAAGATACTGGCCAACAGGGATTTTGATGCGGAGGAGAAAGAAAGGGTGGCAAGGGCTGTGGCGGTCGGTGCACTGAGGTTTGACTTCGTCAGGGTATCGCCGGAAAAGCCCATGACCTTCGACTGGAAAAAAGCTCTGGATTTTGAGAGGCAGACCGCAAGCTACATTCAGTACACTCATGCAAGGGCGTGCAGCATAATGCGGAAGGCAGTCGAGAATGGCTACGCTGACCTCGAATTCAGCTATGAGCACATGGATGAAGTGGAGAGGTCTCTGATTCTTCTCCTTTCGAAATTCTCGTATATGCTGGAAAAGGTCGTCAGCACCCTGAGGCCGAACGTGTTTGCCGAGTACGTTATGGATGTAGCAGAGAGATTCAATGATTTCTATCACAGAAATCCTGTTCTCGTTGAGGACAGTCATCTGAGGATGCACAGGCTTGCCATTGTTGATGCCACGAGGATCGTGCTGAGAAATGGTCTCGAGCTTCTTGGAATTGAGGCTCTGGAAAGGATGTAGAGCCTGCACCATCTTTATTTACTGTTTTTTGTAGCTCATTTTCCTTTCAGGTTCACTGCAGTTAAAGAAACCTTTATCTGCTCAGCGTTTTGAAAACCTTTCAGGTGGTTCTGTGCAGCGGAGTGTTCAGGTGTCTCTGAGCAGAGATCTTTCTTTTTTTGACATAACAATGATCGGAATTGCCGGGATGATAGGTGCCGGTATTTTTGCTTTAACGGGCATAGCAGCTGGAATTGCTGGGCCTGCAATACTGTTCGCTTTCCTTCTCAACGGGCTCATTGCGACGCTCACAGGCCTGGCGTACGCAGAGCTCGGCTCATCTCTCCCTCAGGCTGGAGGAAGCTACCTCTGGATAAAAGAAGCGATGGGCAAGTTTCCGGGATTTCTTGCAGGCTGGGTTGACTGGGCGGCCCATACAATCGCCTGTGCTCTTTACGCAGTCACGTTTGGAGCATTCTTTGCTGAACTTGTTATTGGTTTTGCAGGCATTTCCCTTCCGAGGCCAGCTCTGGCAAAACTCTCTGCTTTTTTGATGATCACCTTTCTTGCCTACGTCAATTACAAGGGTGCCAAAGAGAGCGGAAAGCTTGGCGGAATAGTGACCATCTTAAAGGTTATGATTCTGGTGGTTTTCGCGTTGTTCGGCATTTACAAAACATTCACGTACCCTGACTGGGTGGGGTCTTACACACCGTTCATGCCTAACGGAGTGTCGGGAGTTCTCGCGGCCATGGGTCTCACGTTCATAGCGTTCGAGGGCTTTGAGATAATTGTTCAGAGCGGAGAGGAGGTTAAGAATCCGGAGAGGAACATTCCGAAGGCCATAGTTGTCTCACTCTGGACTGCCGTCGCAATTTACATTCTGGTTGCATTCTCTCTGCTTGGAGCTGTGAAGGCAGAAGAACCGAGCTGGATGTTTCTCGGGAAGCTTGCTGAACTCAGTCTTGTGAGGGTTGCTGACGGAATAATGCCCTTTGGGGGCTACATGATTCTGGCGGGAGGTATAATCTCCACGATAAGTGCCATGAACGCAACGATTTATTCATCCTCGAGAGTCGTGTTTGCGTTAAGCAGAACCGGCTACCTCCACAGAATTTTTTCAGACATAAATCAGAAGACCAGAACCCCCCATTACGCAATATTTTTCAGCTACCTTATTGTTGCTGTCTCTTCTCTGGCACCTATTGAAACCGTGGCGTCTGCTGCAAGCTTCATGTTCATAATTCTGTTCATCCTTGTCAACCTGTCCCTCGTGGTTCTCAGACTGAGACGTCCGGATATAAAGAGGAGCTTTAAACTCCCTCTGGCCCACGTTCTGTCCATTGTGGCAATAGTTTCCCAGCTTGTGGTTTCATACTATCTGATAACTCAGCTGGAACACGGCCTGCTTGTATTTGCCATAACGCTTGCCTGGATATTCCTCGGGGCATTTGTTTATTTTGCATATTCTGAAAAAGAGATGGAGAAGAGAATTCAGGAGGAACTTGTTACCGTTTACTCAGAAGCTCCCGTTGAAAGAAAGGAGTTTACGATTCTTGTACCTGTTGCAAATCCGGTTATAGCAAAAAAGCTTGTCAGGTTTGCTGAGATTGTCGCCAGGCAGAGGGATGGGGCTGTAATCGTTATGAGTGTTGTTAAAGCTCCAATGCAGACACCACCTTCTGCACTGAGGAATGAGGTTAAGGAGGCGAAGGAACTCGTTGAGAACCTCATATCTGGCCTCACTGTACCCTCTGGAGGGGTTGTTAAGGTCGGACACAATATTGCTGAGGCTGTGATAGCTGCTGCGGAGGAAGTCGATGCGGATCTGATTGTCATGGGCTGGAGAGGAAGGACGTTCAGAAAGGACGCGGTGCTGGGCAGCACGATTGACCCTGTCCTGATGAAGGCTGCATGCGACGTCATCGTCGTCCGCTTTGAGTATGGCGAGCACGTCCCCGACTTCAAGACGATTCTCATCCCGGCTGCCGGTGGCCCGCACGTCGAACTCGCCTGCGAAATAGCAGGAAACATTGCGAGGGAAAGACACGGGATGGTAAAGCTGATTCACGTTGGTAGATCTGCTGAGGAGAGGAAAAAGGCGGAGAAGGTGTTTGAAAAGCTCGTTGAAATGCTTGAGGGTATAGATGTTGAGACGGAGTACGTGGTGGACAGCGATCCTGCCCTGAGAATTGCCAGAGAATCTGAAAAATTTGATCTGACAATTATAGGGGCGAGCGAGAGGACCTTCCTGTACAACTTTCTGAGGGGTCTGTTCCCCGAAAAAATAATTGAGAACACTGACAGATCTGTGGCCGTAACGAGAAAATGGGTGAGGTTCGTTAAGTGATCAGTAATTGTGGACAACTCTGTAGTGGTCTGGCCTCGGGCAGTATATCTCTCCTCTTTCTCTCATTTTTATCAGCAGTTCTCTTGTTTTGACTTTGTCTATTCCCTGCTTCTCAGCCTCATCGAAAATCTGTTCCTCCGGGACTCCCTTCTCGTACTCCTTTTCAAGCTCCTCGATTATCTTTTTCAGGACCATTATTCTGTCTCTCTGTGTTTTTGATGTGCCGGAATACGCATAGTCTATGTCGATCTCTCCTGTCTCAGGATCCATTGCTATCTGTTCAAGGCTCTTCCTTATTATTCTGATTACTCTCTCAACGTCCTCTACCTCGACTCTGTCGGAAAGTCTGATTCTTGCAGATGCTTCGGCAAGCCTTATAAGTGCCTCAAGCTGCCTTGCTGTTATCGGAACGGGGGAATTTTCCTTGGCTTTTCCCCTCATTCCCACGTAGAACTCAACTATTCTTCTCTCAGCTTCCTCTGTCAATACCGGAAAAACTGTCCTTTTGGCGTAGGCAACGTATTTCCTGAGCAGATCGGGCTCTATTGCCGGTGTAACCTTCTGAATCTCAGCTTCAAGACTCTGTCTTGTGTATTCGCTTGAAACATTCTTCATTTTTTCGAGCTTTTCCCCGAGTTTGTGGGTTTTCAGTATGTGGGTGGCAAGGGCTTTGTCCCTTTCGACGTCGGGGTCATCTGTAAGGACGAAAGTCAGGTCAAATCTGGACATGAGGGTTGGAGATAGATTTATCTGTTCGGCTATTGGCTGATATTTGTCGAATCTACCATACTTTGGGTTTGCAGCTCCGAGGAGGGCACATCTTGCCTTCAGGACGGCATTGATGCCCGCCTTTGCAACGCTGATCGTCTGCTGTTCCATTGCCTCGTGCAGAGCGCTTCTGTCTTCAGCTCGCATCTTGTCTATTTCGTCCACCAGCGCGATACCCTTGTCTGCAAGAACGAGCGCACCGGCTTCAAGGGTCCACCTGCCATCGACCTCATCTCTCACAGCAGTTGCCGTCAGTCCGGCTGTCGTTGTTCCCTTTCCTGTGGTGTAAACACTTCTCGGCGCAATCCTGTGAACATACCTCAAAAGCTGAGACTTTGCAACTCCCGGGTCTCCCACGAGGAGGATGTGGATATCTCCTCTGATCTCCGTTCCATCCGGGAGCCTTTTGGGCACACCTCCAAAAAGCTGGAGAGCTATTGCGAGCTTTATGTCCTCGTATCCGTAAATCGAGGGTGCGATACTACCGACTATTTTTTTGTAGATTCCCTCGTCCTCAGCAAGTTCCAGAATTTTCTTTTTGTCCTCTTCCGTTATCTCGAATTCTTCGTACTCCTGCTGCAGAATCTCTATTGAATTTCCCTCGATGAAGAGATCCATGTGGGTCAGCTTTTTCATCCCCTGGCCTCTCGGATTGGCCCTTACGATGCCGTTTATCACCACTCTGTCACCGGGGTTTATGATTCCTGAAATATCTCCCTCCAGGTAAACGTCGATGCTCTGCGGCTGTTCTCCACCCTTCAGATTTTCTGGATATTCCTGGATTTTTATTCTCTGGCTGTCTATAAGCACGCTCTCTTCTGGCACAAACGTGAAGCGTTTGGATTTGCACGCTGGACACTCGTAAGGGGGCTTCAGAACACCCTCTTCCTGATATACTCTGACCTTCTTGCCGCAGTTGCCGCAGAAGTATGCTGCCTCAACGATTTTAGGCCTTACTTCCGTAACCTTTCTCACTATTCCCTCTATTGCCACGAACTTGGATATGTGCTCTGCTCTCAGGTCTCTTATCAGAATTCTCCTTGCGAGCGGGAGGTTGAAAAATCTGGGAATGCAGTTCTCGAGTTTAACATCGTAAATGTTGTCTGTAAGCTCAATTCCTCTTCTGGCATCGTCGATTACCTTGTCTGGATTTGAAAAAAGCTCCTCTGCAAGAGTACCCTCCTTGAAGATTGTGAGGTGTGACAAGACATCCACGTTTATGCTTCTGACCCCAAAACTCCCGGTTGAAATTCTCCCGGCTATTTTGTTAAGTTCATCCTGGTAGTAATTCTGAAAGAACTCTCTCCAGATTGCGGGACTGCTCAGCATGGTATCTACCTGTGTGAGGGGACGGAGTATTAATCGATTGTGGATGCATAATTTTATAATAAGCCCCAAATTAATATGAACGAAAATCTGGCAGACTCGGTTTCATAGCATTTGCATTCATTCGAAACCTCTGAGGAATGCTCTCACGTTTTTCCCGAGAACCGCATGATTGTACCCGCCTTCAAGCACCGCAAATCTTCTGCCATCGCACCGATCCTCGGGATACTCCTTCAGTATTTTGCCTATCTCTGTGTAGTCCTCCCTGTCGAGAATACCTCCCCAGTCCTCTTTTGCTCGATCGAATCCGGCAGAAGCGGCAACAATATCGTATTCAGCGCTTTCAAGAAACTCTGCAATGCCGTTAACATCTCCACCTTTCATGTGAAAGTAACTCACCCTTTCATCATCCCTGAATGTGTTCGCAGTTCCATCACCAAAATGCAGGTCGAAGTCCACGACTGCTGCTCGCTCTATCTTTTCCCGGATGGTGAGCTTTCTCACTGCTATTGCAATGTTGTTGAAATAGCAGAAACCCCATGAGCTGTCGGGGCTTGCATGATGGCCTGGAGGGCGTACGGCGGCAAAAGCCGGCTCTTCAAATGCAATCTCCGAGGCAAGAATTGCCCCACCCGCTGCCAGTATAGCCACATCGTAAACTCCTGTTTCGTTCCTGACCCACTCATAATGCCGTTCGGTGTGGACAAGAAGAATGTCTTCTTTTTCAGCCTTTTCAGGCTCCACGATCTCGTAGTCTTTCAGTTCGCTTATTATTGCTTCCATTCTACCCTCTTCAGCAGCGGGGTCTGCAGTGTAGACTCTGTAAAATTCGGGGTGAAACACGATTTTCATAATGTTGATCTGCTCTTGTGTTTACTAAACCTTTCCCGATAACCTTAACGAAAACGAAAGTGTTATCTAACTTTCTCCACGTTTCAAGGTCATGACCTGGCTTTCAGAGCTTGTCGGCTCTGAAGAGGTTTCTTCTATTGAGCTTCTGAAGTGGTTCAGGGATAATTCGAGGGGGGTTGCATGCACGAGATGCGGGGCAGACTTTGAAAAGGTTGTGTGGTATCTTGATTACAGGGACGGGGAAGATATAAAGGTGAAGGACAGAGGAAATGTCGGAGTATTTGTTGTTTGCTGCGCCTGTGGAAAGGAGATCCCGATCAAAGAACTGTTCGGTAACTGATTGCTTGTCTTTCCCTGTTTTTTGCAGATCGGAAAACTTTAATTATTAATTCTTCACTTTTTGCGAAACCTCTAAATATGCACTTCACGAGACTCGTTTTATGGACCGAATTTCTGTGCTTGTTTCCAATGTCCAGAAGCCTGCCAGATTGAGCATAGAAAGGGCTGTTCTCTACACCGAGTCCATGAAGGAGAGTGAAGGGGAACCTATGCCCGTAAGGCAGGCGAAGGCTTTGAGGCACGTTCTCGAGAACATCCCTATTCAGATTCTGCCTGGAGAGATTGTTGTCGGAACGATGCTTCCCGATCCTCCTGGGGCAATTCTTTTTCCGGAAGGCGTTGGTCTGAGGATAATAAACGACCTTGAAAGCCTCCCAGAGAGGGAGAGCAACCGGCTGATGGTGAGTGAGGAAGATGCGAGAGTTCTTGTGGAGGAAATAGCCCCGTACTGGGAGAGCAGGAACATTGAGGCCTTCGCGTCAAGGCTGATGCCGGATATAATGGAGGTCATGCTTTCAGGCTCGCTCTTCGTTCTCACGGAGCTGGCCGGAATATCGCATGTTGCCGTGAACTATCCCTATCTGCTCAGGAGGGGCTTCAGGTGGTTCGTGGAGGAGAGCGAGAGGAGAATAGCCGAGATCAGGGAGAGCGGGTGTGAAGATGCAAGAAAGCTCGTTTTTTACGAGGCCGCAAAAATCGCTGCTGAGGGGATAATCAGATTTGCTGAAAGGTATGCCGAGCTTGCGAGGAAGATGGCCGAGGACGAGGATGACGAGTCGCGGAGAGAGGAACTCCTGAAGGTTGCGGAGATCTGCGAGAAAGTTCCTGCTAAACCGCCAGAAAGCTTCCACGAGGCGGTGCAGTTCGTCTGGTTCGTTCAGTGCGCTCTCCATCAGGAGAACTACGAGCAGGGAATATCCATGGGCAGGATAGATCAGTATCTGCTGCCATACTACCTGAGGGATGTCAGGGAGGGGAGGCTCAGCAAAAGGGAAGCTTTCGAAATCCTCGCGAACCTGTGGGTGAAGCCCAACGAAATCGTTCCCCCATTCGACTCGCTCTTAGAGCTCTACTTCTCCGGACAGGCCACGAACCAGGCCCTGACGATTGGCGGTGTGGACAGCAGCGGTAATGATGCGACCAACGAGCTGTCATACCTCATGCTTGAGGTTACCGAGGCAGTCCCCCTGAGGCAGCCCAACGTCCACGTCAGGGTAAGCTCGAAAACTCCCGACGACTTTCTGAGGAAGCTTGCCGAAATCATAGCCGAGGGGAAGAACAACGTGGGAATATTCAATGACGAGACAGTCTTCAGAGCGCTCAGGTTTGCGGGGGTTGAGGAGGGCGATGCGTGGAACTACTCCACGGTTGGCTGTGTGGAGATCTCACCGTTCGGAAATGCCTTCACGTCGAGCGATGCCGCGCTGATAAACGTTGCAAAGGCTCTGGAGTATACTCTCAACAGCGGGCAGGACATGGTCTTCGGCTACGAGTTTGGCGTGAAGTCTGAGAGAAGCCTGAAAACCCTTGAGGACGTGATCACCGCATTCAGGGAGCAGCTCGCCCACATCGTGGGGCT